>NZ_JAUOSD010000022.1:0-56497 GCF_030548265.1 Marinovum sp. 2_MG-2023
CATTCAATCCCCCGCTGCCATAGAGAAATTGAATCAGCCATGAGCCGTCAAATCAACAAGAGTTTTTCAACAAAATAGGACCAAAGCCGACCTTGGCCCTCCTTGCGGCGAATGACGGCTTCGAATTCAAACCCCCGGATGCTTCGGAATTCACGAACTGGAGCGATGAACTGGAAACAGATACCGCAAACGTGCGTACCATAGTCGTCAGTCGTCCTTCGGTCACGCCACCCGCGGGCGCGGGCGCAAGTACCAGTACCAGACGCGGTAGCCCTCCAGCAGGCCGAGCGGGACAAAATGCACCAGCGCAGGGCCGATACCACCCCAGTCGTGCAGCGCAGCCCAGTGCAGCAGGGTTAGGACGGCGGCGGCGTAGGTCGTGCGCTGCAGCGTTTTCCACGTGCGGCCCATCTTTCGAACACAGTAGTCAGAAGAGGTCACGGTCAGCGGTACGAAGATCAGGAAAGCGATCCAGCCGGTCCAGATATAGAGTTTCGGCAGATCGGCGATCACCTTCTGCGCGTTGCCAAGGTCGATGAGATACAGCACCGTATGCGCCAGCGCGTAGACAAAGGCCGCAACGCCAAAGTAGCGGCGGTTTTTCTTCAGCCAGCGCGGGCCGCGCCAGCCCTTGAACACCAGCGCCAGCGGCGAGGCAAGCATGGCGATGATCATGAAGCGCGCGCCGAACTCGCCGGTCGGGTGCAGCGCCGCGTGGATGGCGGCCCCGGTGGCCTCGGCATCCGCAGCGCCCAGGATGCTTGCAAGGATGCCGAGGCCCGGCAGCGCCATCAGCGCCCAGAGCCAGTAGGGAGAAAATCGTGACAGCATGTCTGTTGCCTTTCTTGGATTGGTCGCGGCGGCGACCACATAGATGGGTTGGTGGTGGTACGCTGCAGCGCAGGAGTTCCGTCGCGCTCAGGCGCGGAGCGAGAGAAAATAATCTTCCCAAGATTGGTGCGGGCGACCGGTGACCTTTGCAAAGTCACCCGGCCGGTCGTAGGCCCCTTGGCGGATGCCCTCGTAGATGCCGCCGATGATCGGGCCGATGAAATCGCCCAGCTCGGTGCTGCGGTCGGCGACGAAATCTTCGGAGGTCATCTCGCGGTAGGTCAGGTCGGTGCCGAAAGTGCGGTTCAGGTAGCCTGCCAGTCTTCCTTGCGTGATCGGCGTGCCGTTCAAGTCATAGGTCCCGCCGTTCAGATCGTCGCGCGTCAGCAGAGCGGCATAGGCATGGGCAAGTTCCGACCGCGTGGTGTAGCCGCATTTGCCGGTTCCTGCGCTGTTGGCGATCTCACCGCGGGCCTTGTAACTGTCGATGTATTCGACATCGGGCTCAATATAGATGCCGTTGCGCCCAATGGCCCAGTCCAGACCACTGGTGCGAATGTCCGCCTCGGTCTGCCGATTGCTTTGCACCACCGGTGAAAAGCGCGTGCCTTCTTCGGGGCCGATGATGCTGGTATAGACCAGCTTCTGCACACCGGCCGCGCGGGCGGCGTCGATCACGTTGCGGTGCTGCTGGATGCGGTCCTCGGGTGGGGCCATGCCCGAGACGATCACCAGCGCGTTGACCCCCTCCAGCGAGGCTTTCAATTGATCCGGTTGATCGTAGTCGCCCGGGCGTACCTCGACACCAAGATCGGTGACCTTGGCGGGCGTGCGGGCCAGCCCGATGACGGGCGCGCCGCCCGGCAGGTCGATCAGTTTGCGGGCGATCTCATGGCCAAGCTGGCCCGAAACGGCAGTAACGGCATAAGTTGTCATGGTCTGTCCTCTCTCTAATGCGATGGGCAAAGCCGCCGGAACGGACGGCTTTGCCATAGTCTCACAAATCAGCCGTGATAAGCTTGGCTGACGGCAAAGCTGTCTTCGAACCAGTGCCACAGCACTACTTGGCCATCGCGGACCTTAGCCCGCAGGGCAAAGGTGAATTCGCCGATTTCCTTGCCTGAATGGGGCGTGATGCCGTTCATCTTGCCAAAGACGGCAACCGTGTCACCCGAGGCGAAGGCGTCGGTGTTTTCCCACTTGGTCGTCTGAAGGTTCTCGGAAAACACGCCGAGGAATTCAAAGATATTCTCTTTCCCTTCCGCGCCACCGATCCACGGCAGGCTTTCGTCGCCTTCGTTGTGCCACACCATGTCGTCGGCCATCAGCGCGCTCATCTTTTCCATGTCGCCCGATCCCATCGCGCCCATAAAGGCCATGACGGTGTCAAAGCTGGCTTGTGTCTGGTCGTCCATTGTCTGTGCTCCTGCGTGTTGTGCGAGAATTGTGGCGAGCGCTGCGCCAATCGAGGTTTTCAAAAGTGTTCTGCGGTTCATGTCGTGCTCCTTGAGGGGCGGGGTGATCAAAATTTGCCAGCTTCGTTGTGCGGGGCGTCCGGGCCGGGCATGGGCGCGATGACGTCCCAGTGCTCCACGATCAGCCCGTCCTCGACGCGAAAGAGGTCGTAGAAGGCGGTCGGTTCACCGCCGAGGGCGCCCTCGGACAGGGTCAGCACGAAGTTGCCTTCGCCGATCACCTGATTGACCTGGGTGTAATCCATGCTGATGCCCTGTTCGGCCATCTGCGCCATGAAGGCACCAAAGCCTTCCAGCCCGTCAGCGACCATCGGGTTGTGCTGAATGTAAGTAACCGGGCTGATGTAGTCGGTGATATTCACCTCGGCATGTTCGATCAGCGATTTGGTGATGAATTCCTCGACCAGCGCCTTGTTGGCCTCGGTCTTATCCAAGTCAGTGATTTCAGTCGCGCCGTCGATCTGGGTGCGGCCCGAGGGGTTCGGTGCGGCCTCGGGAATCAGGTTGTCCCAATGCTCGGCGATCTTGCCGTCCTCGACGCGGAAGACGTCAAAAGCGATCATCGCTGTTTCGCCAAAGCCCTCATAGCGGGCATGAACGGCCACGATGTCATCATCCGCGATTACGCGGACGTAGTCCGCCTTGAAGGTGCCGCTGCCTGCGAGAAAGCCGACGACGCCTTTTTGCGCTTCGATGCCGCTGGCGAACATCTCGTTGTGCTGGATGATGTCTTCGGAAAAATACTGGTCAACGGCTTCGACATCGCCCGCCAGCAGCGTGTTTTCCAGCGCTTCGAGAACAAAGGCCTTGTTCTCCGCACTGTCGGCTTGCGCCGCAAACGGCAGAGTGGCGACGATCGACGCTGAGGCAAGAAGTTGGGTCAGTTTCATTGTGGTCTCCTCGGGGTGTTTGGACATGCCCTCTCGGTTCGCGCTCCGGGGTGGGGCGTGTTCGGGCGTGTCCTGGAATGGAAAGAGTTTGGGCCGACGTCAGGCCCCGGTGGATTCGGCCCGGCTCCAGGTCAGGTCCGGGTTTTCGCGGAATGCGAAGCGTTCAAGGTGGTTGGTGATCACCTCAATCGTCTTGTCGAGTTCGGGCGTGTCCGCGGCGATGGCGGTCAGGCGCAGGCCATCGGTGTCGGCGCGCAGATCGCACTGTCCAAAGGGCAGTTCGATGTGGCCCGCTCCGGGCTCGAAAGAGACCGGAACCTTGTGGCCGAAATGCTTGCACAGCGTGCCCAGATAGCGTTCGGCGTTTTCCGTCTTGAAGAATGTGCTCGCGTTCATGTCGATGCTCCGTCGTGTTGCAAAGAACATCTATCCCTACCGCATTGATCCGGGTATTGCTTGTTATCGGAAGTCATAATTCGGTTCAGCGGAACAATGATCGAGCATCTGCGCCATATGGCGATCTTTGCAAGAGTCGTCGACGAGGGGTCGTTCCGTGCCGCGGCCAAGGCGATCGGCCTTGCGCCGTCCCGCATCAGTGAGACTGTGTCGGACCTGGAGGATTTCCTTGGCGTGACATTGCTGTATCGCACCACACGCAAAATCGCCCTGACCAACGAGGGGCGCATGTTCTATGCCCGCGCGGCCGAGATGCTGCGCAGCGCGGAGACCGGGTTGAACGAATTGAACGCCCTGTCGCTGGAACCGGTGGGCGCGCTGCGGGTGTCCATGCCGGCTTTCATGTCCTCGTCCACGCTGGCCACCGCCATCGCGGAATTCGTGCGCCGTCACCCGCAGGTCGCGCTGTCGGTCAGTTTCACCGATGGCCGCACCGATCTGCTGGAGGATGGGTATGACGTGAACATCCGGGCCGGATGGCTGGATGACAGTTCGATGATGTCGCGCAAGCTGGGCGAGAGCGCGCGGGCCTTGGTGGCGGGGGCGGGCTATGCCGCCACCCGACCGCGCCCGTCCCATCCGGCAGAGATGGAGGATTGGGACTGGTTGCGTTACAAGCACCGATCTGAATATACCACGCTGACCGGACCGGGGGGCGATCCGGTCAAGGTACTGGGCCAGGCCCGGCTGGAGGTCGACAGCATCGACGCGCTGTATCATTTCACCTGTCAGAACCTTGGCGCGACTGTCCTGCCGGAACATCTTGCCGCCCGGGGTGAAGCCGAGGGCCGACTGGTGCGCCTCCTGCCAGATTGGCGGTTGATGCCGCTGGGCATCTTCGCGGTCTGGCCGGACACATCAAGACGCGAGAGCCTAACACGGATATTCGTGCGCTTCGTCGTCGATTGGCAGGCAGGCGTGTCGCCCCAATCAACAGGCATTTGACTCCCAAAGCGATCAAACCCGCATCAGCATTGCGCAACCGATACAAGGAGTTTGGATGAAACGGCATCAGCGTTCACCTCGTTCCTAACCAGATCTTGCGTTTTTTGGAAGCTTTTGAACATGTCCGGACATTCACGCAAGATGCAGCGAAATTCCGCTCCCCGCCCCGACCGACATAAACTCCTCGCTATCCTATCGGGCAACCAGCTTTTGACCACCATCCTCTCGCAACATTACTTCCATGTCGTCCAAGCCATCGACGGCAGAACGCATCTGCGCCTCATCATCCAAGCCCACTGTCTCGGAATCCGCAACCTGGCTCCCAAAATCCATCTCCATCTGATGCTTTTCCTCGGCGATGACGGCTTGAACGACGGGCGCGGTTTTCTTTGCGGCGACATCGGTTTGCCCTGACGATTGGCCATCAGGAGCCTGGTGTACCCTCTCTGAATCGGCTCCCGATCCGCGGGACTCGTCCGGCGGCGGTTTCATCGTCATGGCGCGCACACTCAGCGGCAGGTTCCCCTGCGGCCCCCCTCCCCCCGGCTCCGGAAAGGGCAACTCGCCCGTCTGTGCCGCGTGGATCGCCTTGAACAGCCGATCATCAAAATACTGGATCCGCTTTGCCCGGACCGGCATCTGGGCATCGATGACCATGACGATCTCGTCGAGCGGCAGGCGGCGCGCCTCATCTTCGGGCAACAACGAGCTCTCTTCAGTCCGTGTGGATTGGCTACGGCCCTCAAAGGGATTCTTGCCGATGGACTGGGATCGCGTGATGACGGTCTTCGTGGTCTTGCCGACCGCCTTGCTCAGCTCCTCGACGGTCTTCTCATCAGAGGGCGTCAGGTAGAGCTTCACGCCCGCGTTGCCTTGCAGCGCACGGCGGGTGTTCTCACCATAGATTTCATCGAGGGCGGGGATGGTTTGGGTGACCACGGCCAAATGGCCGCGATAGGTGCGCAGGGTCTCGATGCTCTCGACCACGATGGGCATCTTGCCGAGACGGTTGAACTCGTCGAGCATGATCATCACTGGCCATGGCTCGTCTGGCCCGGGATCCTTTTCCTGCATGGCGGAGAGGAGATCGGAGAAGAAGAGGCGGATCAGCGGCGCTAGGGGTTTGACCATCAGCGGCTGGACCACGAGATAAACCGAAAAGGGTTTCTTGCGGATCGTGCGGAAATCAAAGTCCGACACGGACGTCGCCTCATCGATGGCCGGGTTCTGCCATTGATCGAGCCCCGAGGTCATCAGGAGCGAGACATAAGAGGTCAGTGTGTCGTTGTTGGTCGAGGCCAGCCGCGTGAAGATCAGCTTGGCCGCCCTGTTGTCGACCTCATGGCCCCGCGCGAAATACTCCTTCTGCTTGTTTCCACCGGAGGCCGCGATGCGGTAGATTTCTCCCAAGGTGGGGCGCTTGCGCTGGAACGCCAGCAGGCCTGCTGCCACGAAGAGATCGATCCCGCCCTTGAGCAGCCCCTGCACCCGGTCATTGTCGCTCTGCAGGAAGAGCGTCGCAAGAAGCTGCAATTCCATCTGCTGGCGCGCGGGATCTTTCAGTTGATAGATGCGCAGGAGCGGGTTGTAGCGATGCGTGCGCCTGCCCTCCCAATCGGTGGGGGCAAAGCGATAGACCTTGTCGCCTTGGGCTGCGCGGTGCCGGGCCGTCGCCTCGAAGCATTCGCCCTTCACATCGAGCGTCACGGCAGAGCCCTGCCAGGTCAGCAGGTTCGGAATGACAAAGCCCGTGGTTTTGCCACGGCCCGTGGGGGCCACGATCAGCGCATGGGGGAAGACCTTGGAGCAAATGTAATTGGCGCGGGAGCCCGGCGGCCCCAGCTTGCCGAGGATGAACCCGGTCCCGGGCGCCCCGAAAAAGCCATTGGCCTTCATCTCGCGCGCGCTCTGCCAATGGGTCTGGCCAAAGCGTGTGAGGGCGGACCCCGAGAGGGCGAGGCTCAGCATCAGGCCGGCGGCGGCGAAGCTGCCGATGATCAGGTGAATAAGTTGGGCGTCCTCCGGGCGGCGGTCCAAGATCGCCATGTAGTTCTGCGCGATATAGGCAAAGTCGATCTCGGCCCCAAAGCCGAGATCCTGGTAGGTCAGCACCGCCGAGGCGATCGTATAGCCCATGGCCCCGGTCACCAGCGTCACCATCAAGACCCCTGTTGCGATCCGCGCTTTTCCCATGGAGGCGCTCAATGGACCTGACCCCGCTCGGTCTCTCCATCCACGTCTGTCGCGCGGTGTTTTTCATATTCGGTATCGGCAAGATCATCGACCACCTGGCGCAAGGCCTCCGTATTGGCCGTCGCGGCATTGGATTGCAGATAGACCTTGGCGACATAGAGCCGGTCGAGACGGTCCTCGAGAACCTTTTCCAGCGCATCGGCATCGCCGGATGTGAGCCGCTCAAGTTGACGGTTATCAAGCACCTGCGCAATTTCATCTCGAAATGCGTCCCGCTCCGCCTCGGTCTCGAAGGGCGCGGACAACTCCCCCGCCCGCTCATGGTCCAGAACACGCGCAATCTCGTCTGCAAGGCGGTCGGCACGGTCAAACCGCGTCGTGGTTTCGTCGCGGGCCGCGAGGATGTCGTCGCGCGTGCCAACCCCAAGCCCCTCGCGCATCTCGTTTTCGCGGCGGACCTGATTGATGACCTCCGTGTCGCGTATCTCGACGACGGCCGCATAGGTCGCACCGAGCCCGCGGGCAAGGTGGGACGGCATGTCCGGATAGCGCGCGCGCAAGTCATCCGTGACTGCATCTGCAACGGGCGTGCGGACGTCGCGTCCCGCTATGATCCGGTCGACTTCGCGGGTGATCTCACTGGCGCGGGCCGCATCGGTGATGGTCTCCCTGTAGGGCTCAGACCGGTCAATCACATCGCCAGGGCGTGAGAGCAGATCCGGGTGTGCCTCGAGATATGCACGCTGCTCCGTCTCGATCCGGCGCTCCGCTCGCGATACGACCTCCCAATCCCTGTCCTCGATCTGCTGCGCGGTCAGGCCGTCTGCGCGCATCTCCTGACGGATTGTCCCTTCCATCGCCCGGACCGCGCCCTCATGATAATGGAACCGCTCGCTGTCCGGTTCCGCTTCCATGACACCATCCCGGCGCAGCACCTGTTCGCGTTCCAGCAGCGTGCCGAGCGCGACATGCACATCGTTGAGAATGTCGCGCGCCTGTTCCAGATCAGCGCGGCGTTCGAGGTTCAGATCGCGCGCCTCAGCTACTTTGGAGAGATCATTGGCGATCCATTGATGCTCGAGCGCTGCATTTGAGGCGCCCGTCTCGATCCGGGCCACCACTTCCGATGTGCTGATCCCGGTGCCCCGTAGTGCTACGTCAATGCGCGATCTCAGGTCGGGCTCGGCCAGTCGCTCGCGCTGGCTGGCGTCAATATTGGCTTCGGAATAGATCCCGCCCTCCGAGGGGGTCTCTGACAGCGAGCCTGAGCGCAGCCCCAAGGGCTGCATGTGCTGGACCTGCGTCTGGATCTCGATGAGGCGTTTTTCCAGCACGGGACGTTCCGCGTCAGACTTCTCGGCGATCATGCCCTGCACCCGCGCGAGCTTTTCCGCATAGAGGCTTCTCAGATCCTCGAAGCTTTGTTCCTCGGCCATATACACATCTCCTGTTCGGTCCATCTGTCCGCCATGCGCCAGCACCTCGCCCGCGCGGAAGAGTGCTGCGGCGATGTCTTCCCGGGCCTCCCGGGAAGCCTCCGCGGCAAGCGAATGGTAGACAGTTCTGGTGTTGGCGATCTCCGCCAGCGTCCGCGTCAAGTCGGTCCCCACACGTTCCCGCTCGCGGGGCGCGCGGCCGTCGTCCTTCGCGGCATACACCTCGCTGGTTCGGGCCGGGTAATGCACAACACCGCGATCCACCCGGCGCGTGGCCTCGAGGCGCACGCCATACTTTTCTGCCTCCTCGACCATGGCGAGGCGGAAATCGTCATAGTTGAAGCGGTGGTTGCGCCCCAGAAAGAAGAACTCGCCTTCTTGTGAGCGGCGGTTCAGCACCAGATGCGCATGCGGGTGATCGCGGTCCTCATGCACCGCGATGATGTAGTCGAAATGCCCCTCATCAGTCTGGAAGAACCGCTCGGCCACATCCGTTGCGATGTCGCGCACATCCTCGCCCCGCGTGCCGATGGGGAAGGACATGAGCATGTGGGTGGTCTGCCCAAGCTTGGGTTTGAAGCCCGCATCCCAGCGCTTCGCAAAGCGCTCGGTCAGATCCTTGATGTCACCCGCCTCGAGCTTCGTCTTGCCATCCAGGAACCCGCTACTGTCCACGATATGGGTGGACTTGGTGGTGAGGTAATCGAGCTGGTTTGCGAGCTGTGATTTGGTATGCGTACCCCCGCCCCGGATCGCCTTGAAGACCGCCGGACGGTGCCCGGCTGCCGCGCGCATGAGCTGTTTCTGCTTGGCGACATGTAGCCCCTGCATTGAGCCCCGGATCCGGCTCCAGCCGTCCCGGAAGACATCGCCTGTGACGGCATGGACGGCATCATTCAGCCGCATGCGCAAACTCCCTCAGCGCGGCCGTGGCCTGCAGCTGCATTGCGTCCCGACGGCGGCGCAGGAGCAGATCGATCTCGTCAGCAGAATCCAGAATGAACCGCGCCAGACCGCGCATCTGCGCGAGGCGCAATTCGGTGAACTCGGCACTCGTGCCACCATCAGCTCCCTGCCCCTGCCGGTTGGCCCGCGTCATCTGCTTGGCGATCTGCGCGACTCCATTGCCGACCTCATGCAGCGTCGCCCTGTAGCGTGCCATCTCGGCCGCCATCTGCGCGTCCGGAACGAACACCCCGCCCGCCGCCTGAATGAGCCGCCGCAGCCCCTCGGCCCGGCTTTCGATCCCCGCCTTCGCCAGCACCTCGTCGAGCGCCGCAAGCTCCGCAGTCGTAACCTTCACACTGACCGCTGAGACGGGGATCGCGGCATCCGTCTGGCGCTCTGCATCAGCTTTGAGCGTGTACTGAATCGCCCGCACCGACACCCCAAACCGTTCCGCCAGCACTGAAGTGGAAATGCCTTCCGCAGCTTCGCGAACGATCTCCATGCGGTCCGCAACTGTGAGACGTTTTGAGCGCGACATGCGAAGAAAGACCCCCTATTTCCTGCCACCTTCCACCAAGGCTGCCCCCACCTTACGATAATATACCAAGCAGTCAATTATATACTTACGCCGCATTCAGTCTCAGGCAGCCTTGGTGTCCGCTTCACGCCGCGCCCGGCAGGGACGCGGCTCTGCCGCCCTCACCACCAGCACAGCCTCCAGCTTCAAAGGCCCCTTCCACAGCACCGCCCGAGGGTCTGGACGAACACGCATGTGTTCGGACGGAACCGCGGGCGGGCGCAAACCCCACCGACAGGGCAGACAGGCAGGGTCAAGGAGGGCCAGATTTGGCTCGGCCCAAATCTCTGCCGCAAAAACCGGGAGGCCCTGGCCGATAGGTTTTTGTGGATGCCCCCTTGAGGCTGACTGGCCGGTCTGTCGCGGCCTGATCATTCCGGGGGGAGTGCGTCCGTTGAACGCGCAGCGGCCGGCGGCTTCGTGAAGTCGCCTCGGGCGATCTGACCGCCGGACGCGGCATCCCTGGAACAGGGATCGGGCCGCCCCAAGATCATCCTGGGGCGGCCCATCCTCGTCAGAGGATTTAGTCCTGGGGATCTTTCGCGCTCGGTGGGAACATCACCAACTCCGAGACCGCGACCGGGAAGTCGAGCTTGAGGCTGAAGAACTCCGAACCATCCCCGTTGCGGGTATTGCGGAACATGGCGCCGACGCGTTGGAAGCGGGTGCGCTCCTGGCCATCGGTGTCGGTGAACTTGACGGGGACGGTGGCGACGTAGTGGTTGGTCATTTGGGTTACTCCTTGTTGCGATGGGGATCACCCGGCACGGGGGCAAGAGGCCCGTTCGCAAGCGCAAATGCGGAGGGTCCGCGGCCCCGCCGTGGAAGCCGTATTTGTGCTTGCCGAAGCGTGAGCTGAGGGCACGGACGGGCCGACCCCGTGCGATCCACATCTTTGAGCAAAAAGGAGTGATCCGGATGATCCTTGCCATCACGCAGCCGCCATTATCCGCGTCCGCGTCCCGCCAAGCCTGGCCGGGGAGCTGACGGAACCCGCCCGCGTGGATGAGATGTTCCGAAACACGCCCCGAGGGACGTGCAGGTCTTCAGCCTCATGTGCGACGTCTCGACCCCTCGCGTCTTGCGCTGCTGACGATGTGCGTGATGGGCTCACCATCCCCATCCTGTACCGATGCGGATGGGCCGCACACTCTGACGGACTGGGTAGAGGGATAACGGTGCTGGACGCCGCAGACTGCCGATCGCGCATGACCGATCGCACGCGCCATGAGACATGACGAAAGGGCCGCCCGAAGGCGACCCCCTCTCTTCAATCCTGCGCAGTCTTCTTAGCCGGGTCAGCAACCCGCATGACCGTCAGGCCTTTCGCTTCCGCCTTCTGCCCGAGGTTCAGCGCGACCCCGTTGCCGCCGAAGAGTACAACCCCCGTCGCCGCGAACTTGTCGTCCAGCATTTCGTCGTTGCACTTGAACGGTGCCGCCCGTCCATGCGCGGACCAGCGTGGATCGAAGCGCGCCTGTGCTATCCCGCGTGCCCGGGCCCACCGAGCCGCAATCATCTCTGCCCCGTGCTTGCCACCCTTGTGGCAGAGGAAGATCTCCTGGTTGCGGTTCTGCTTGATCCGTTCGCGAACCTTGTCGAGCGTGTTGAAGATCACATCGACATCTGCCCAGTCGGTGGCTCCTGAGACGATCAGGGGCACCCCCTCGACTTTCGACTTCTCGGCGGTTTCTCGGTCGTGCTGCTCGAGGAGCTGCCGCGCCTCGAAGACCGCCCCGGTCTCTTGCGCCCGGACGCTTGCGCGCGACCCGGCTGCCGGGATGAAGGCGTGGCCCGTCTCGACCTCGTAGCATTCCGCCGCTACTTCGCTCATCACCTCGATGGCGCCGACAATCTCGCGCAACTGCACAAAGCGCGCCTGCGCCTCTTCGAGCGCGGTCTCGGCGATCTCCGATCCGTCGTGAGATTTTGCCAGCGCGCCGATCTTGTCGGCGGTGCGGTCGACCTCCTTGCCAAGCGCCACCTTGCGGCGCTGCAGGATCGTGGCGAGCCCATGGGCCAGCGGTTCGATTTCCGCTTCAAGCCCGGTCCCGCGCAACTGCCCGAGCAAAGCCTCGAAGCTCTCGCGGATGATGTGGTCGGTCAGGATGTGATCTTCCGGGATCGGCAGCTGCGCGTCCTTCTCGGTCAGCCCGAAAAGTTCGATCGTCTCGTAGGTGTTTGCGGTGTCGTAAGCCATGTCTGGTCTCCAGTGTTCGGTTCCTAGGCCACCACGTGAGTGTGGGGGCATGGCCGAATGCCTGGTTTCCGAATCTGCCCGGGTCAGGGACGGCGCAGCCGCCGGCTTGCCGGGCGCAAAAGTTTTCTGCGCGCCGCACCGGACACATGCGCGCGCTCACGCACGGGACCGCCCCAAGCCGCCGGCTCCGCCCTCGCCGAAAAGTTTTGCGATCCTTGACGCGGGCTGATTTGGGGGCCATCCGGAGGATATGCTTCCGCGCTCATGTGTGTGTGTTTTGACGGTAGGTTTGCCCGACCCGAGCAGGCAAACGGCCCGACCGGACGCGGGAGACGGATGGAGCGGCGGGATCGTTTTGCGCTCAAGCAAAACAGACCAGAGCGCAATCCGGCGGAGCGGCCGGGGAGGGACGTGCTCGCGAGGCGGGCAAACCGGGATGCCGTGTGCTGCGCCGCGGTGAGGCCGCATGGCCGAATGCGCGACGGACCGAAGGGCCGTTCTCCCCTGCGACACGCGCAGCCGAGCTGGGGAGGCCGCAAGGCTATGTCTTTAGTTTTCGTCGAGCACAATAATCGCTTCGGAACGACGCATCCAAATAGCGCTGGAAATCAGTGGGACTCAGCCGCCGAGGTCAAAAGCGGAAATTCGCTGCACCGTGCGTGAACTGGTAAGATGCGGGACTTTCCTGCCGTTCGCCTTCCCAAACCGAAGGTCGGCTTCACTCGAACTCTGACGCGATCCAATCAACGATCCGCTTGATGCGCGTCTGGCCCAAATGGTCCTTTGCCCATGAGATATAGAGCCCATCATCAGAAAGGTCGGGGTCGACCCAAATCTCCACGAGTTTCTTTGAACGGAGATCAATCTCCACCATGCAGGATGGCGCGATGGCGACGCCGTGACCGCCAATAGCTGCGTCCAGAGCCAGCGCAGAGCTACCAAAGTTGAGCAGTTTATGTGCGTCTCCACAGCCTGTTGTCTTCATCAGTTTTTCCCAACGTCGGTGCCCGTCCTGCAGCAGCGGCAGTGTCAGCAATGTTTCCAACCCCATTGGCCAATCTGGTCGTAGGAACTCAGGACTGCATACGGCGATTAAGCGGATGTCGGCGAGGCGGCGCGATCCGTGAGCCGGATTGGTGTCATGCGCTCTGCCGGGCCAGATCGCGATCTCGTTCCGGCCCAGACTGCGCGCTAAAACCTGTGTGTGCACCTGCGTGGTCAGGGATGCGGTCGGAAACTTGACCGCGAAAGCGTCCATCCGGGGCATAAGCCACTTCGTTGCGGTGGATGACCCAAGGTGCAGCGTGACGCGATCACCGCCCTCGCCGAGGCTCACCAGCGCAGTGTCGATGATCCCGAGGGCTTCTTTCATGGCCGCATGACAGCGCTCCCCCTCCGGCGTGAGAGACACGCCGCGTGCGCCACGCACGAGAAGAACCACCCCCAGATCGATTTCGATCTGCTTGATCCGCTGAGAGACTGCGCCACGCGAGAGATTCAGCTCCTGAGCCGCGCGTTGCAGGTTCCCGCGCGATGCGACGACATAGAACACTCGGAGCGCGTTCAGGTTTACATTCTTCATTCGATGCCTCAAAGGCGATAGTTTTTCTAAACGCTGATCGAAACATCCTGCTTTGTCAATTTGGTGCAGGCGGCCGATACAGGCGGGGAAGCAGCACTCAGCAATAGCTACAAGAGACCGAGCGATGACCCAGATGATTCGACCAGCGACACCCGACGACATGCCGCGCCTCGTCGAGCTACTCATGCTGGATGCGCAGGAACGCCATGCAGAGGATGCGATCCTCTGGAAGATGGCAGACGACGCGCCCACGCAGATCGAAAAGGCGCTGACGTTTGCGCTGACGGCCGAGCAACAACCCTTTCAACAGTTTTGGCATGTCGCGGACGATGGGGGTCAGATCACGGGTGTCATTCATGCGATGATATTGCCGGTCCCCCCAATCTATGCAGGCTCGTTCGGCGAGCCGGGACTGATCCTGCCCGACTCCTTCGTTGCAGCCGATGCACCAAGCGGCACTTTGGAGGGTTTGTTGGCCGCAGCCGAGGGCGCACTTCACGAAGCCGGTGCCAGGATCAAACTGGCATCCTTCGTCACAGGCGAAATCTGGAGAACCGCGTTCGAGAAAGGCGGTTATGAACCTCTCACGCTTTATCTGTCACGCAGTGACCTTGGCGATCAGGGAATGCCCGCCGGTGTTCGACAAGCGACGGAAAACGATGTTTCAGGCATCGTTGCACGCAGCGCCGAGAACCGTCAGGTTCTTTTCGACATCGATCCTTTCTGGGAAATCCATCCCGAAGCTGATCCACGCTTTTCAGCTTGGATGACGCGGAGCCTAACGCTCCGTGATCGGGACATGATGGTTCTGGGCGCGTCCGAGGACTTACAGGGCTACATCATCGCACAGCCCGCCTCACGGTTACATTTTCCTCCGGCCCACGACATCACAGGGACGGGTGTGATTGACGACTACTATCACCTCGATCTGGCCAACCCGGCGGCACTTGACCGAGGCGCTCAAGCTGCGAGCGTGCTCTTGCGCGCCGCCGAGACAGCGTTTGTCAACCGTGGCATGGGAGCCGCATTTGTCGTCTGTCCGGCTGGATGGAAGTCCAAGATCGAGTTGTTGGAATCTGCTGGCTACGAGATCGCAATGGTCTGGTCCATCAAGCGGTAGCACCAGCCATACCGCTCCAGTTTCTGCGCGCCGCTGAGGCTGTTTCACGTCGCTGAAGTGCGAACGCCTGTGTCAAATGAGAGGAAGAGTTTATGCAGTCAGAACACGTCATTGAGGCAATTAGCAACGCACTATGCGATCATTCCGCGGTTCGCGGCCTTTTCCTGAGCGGCAGCTTCGGCAACGGGCGGGCAGACGCATATAGCGATATCGACTTCGTTTTGGTGTCGGAACACGGGCCCACCGACGAGGTTGCGGGAGCGTGGAAGACCGCCGTCGAGCGCACCGGCGACATCGTGATGTGCTGGGATCGAAGTCCCCGCCCCGCGCTGATCAACGCCATCACCGCAGACTGGACGCGCACCGACGTGATCATCCTGAAGCCCGAGCAGTTCGCGGCCCACAGCCAGGCGAGCCTGAGACCTCTTTTTGATCACGATGGTCTCTATGGCCAGTTACCGAAAGAGCAGCTGCGGCGGCAGACTTCTCCTGCGCATCTGTTCCGTCAGATCGAAGAATTCATCCGCATCCTGGGGCTTTTGCATCTTGCAGCGGGCCGCGAAGAATACATCAACGGTGTCGCGGGCATCTTCCACCTGCGCACCAAACTCATCGAGCTGCTGGTCGAAGAAACGGCTGCACCGGATCGAGGCGGAGCGCTTCACTTGAACCGCCTGCTCACAGATGAGCAGAAGGCTTTGCTCACCGCCTTGCCCGCGCCGGTCGCCGAACGGGAAGCGATGATCGCAACACACCTCGCCTATGCAAAGGCCTATCTGCCTCGCGCCCGCACACTCGCGAAACAGCGCGGCGTAGACTGGCCGGAACGGTTCGAAGCCGCAACTTGGGAAAAGTTGAACCAGGCTTTGGATGTCGAGCGGCCCTACGAATTGTAGAGTTGGGTTCATCAGAAGATAGCTTCTTAAGGTACATCGCACTTAGCACGCCCAAACAGCTGACAATCGCGGCGATGCAGAAACCGAGAAGTATGGTGCAGGTTTCGCCGCAAATGTCACGAACGGCCACTTTGGACAAAAACCCCTGGTCACAATGTGCGGGACAAATACGGTGGATTGCGCCGGTGACAGAAACGTACGAGTTTTGACCACCTGAGGCGCATAGCAGACCTTCATCGGCGATCTGATGACGGTCGGGAGTGCGGACGGACCTGCCGTTCGCTGCGACTGCGGCATCGCTGCCGCAATCGCAAAGGTACTACAAGTTTCTTCAGGTCAGCCGACCTTCGCTGCGGTCGCGAACCGGTAGGACAGGTGCAGAGAAGCAGACATTCAGTCTCCGTCGAACACTCGCTACGTTTTGCACGGCCGCCAGCCGACGGAGAGCCATTTTTTTCGATTTCTGCGGTTGGAGTGATCCGCATCTCAATTCCTGGTCAGTAGGAGATTTACAGTGCACTTGTGAGGGTCTGGATCGCCAAAAACCAAGTAAGCGCACTTTGGCGGTAACCTACCCTCGATCCGCGGCACCGAATAAATTACCTCCAACTGGAATGACGGTAACAGTGTCATCCAGCCTTATGCAGCCTGGCTTCGGATGAAACATTCTTGTCTCGGCAGGAATCACCATTCCGCACTGCAGCTTTTCATCTGCGTCAGCAGTTTGCCAAAAAAACTTTGTAGCAGGTGACGCTCTGACGGGTGTGGAAGCAGTTTTCGAACCATATTCAGGTGGGTTTTGTCGCCGATCAGTAGTTCGATGAGCAGCTTTTGGTTCCGACGTTTAGCTATGTTTTTCAAACGATTGACCGTCAAATTTGGTTCGACCCAAACCCAACGCGAGACTTTGGAAACGAAGCTCCTAATATAACTGTTTTTCATATCCCCATGAAAATTTCGACCTTCTTAGAATAGCAAAGGCTGTAATATAGATGTGATGTAATCGGCGATTCGCAGGTTGGGGAGCCCACCGCTGTAACCGGTCTGCTTGCCGACAGGGGTTAGACCGTTAAACTCGGAGGAGACACGCGAAAGGAACAAGACGCAACCTGTCTTAGGGCTCGGTGTAATTCAGCCAGCACCATCGTTGCGGGGTTGAATAACCCCGAGCGCGATTGTTGCCGTGATTTATTACCATCCGGCCACGCAACGATCTCACTCAGTGTCGAGCATTTCGGCCAAACCGGCTCCTTCGGCGATCATACTTGTCGTTTTGGTTTGGACCGACATGCGTCACGGATTCGGCGAGCGGGTTAACAGGCGGTCGGAGGCCCCGCGGGATAGGCCAAAACGAATTGGTTGCTCCGAAAAATCGGTTGCCTCAACAAAACCGGTTCCTTTGGGAGCCCTGCGGATACATATCAAATTGAAGGACATTAAATGACATCTTTGGGAATCGACGTTGGCACATCCGGCTTGCGCGGCTTGCTCATTGGCGAAGATGGCGGGGTCGTAGGATCCGCCGAACGCAGCTACAGTGCAACCTCCAGGCAGCCGGGTTGGTCTGAACAGGACCCCGCCGATTGGATCGCCGCACTGAACGAAACTGTCGATGAACTGCGTCAGAAATTTCCGAGTTTCAGCCAATTGCGCGGGATTGGTGTGGCGGGCCACATGCACGGCGCGACGCTGCTTGATGCAGCCGGGGAAGTCCTGCGGCCTTGTATTTTGTGGAACGACACGCGGTCACATGTCGAGGCCGCCAGATTGGATAGCACAGACGGTGTTCGCGCGACGTCGGGCAATATTGTCTTTCCCGGTTTTACCGCGCCAAAGCTCGAATGGGTGCGCAAACATGAACCGGAAACCTACGCCAAAGTGCACAAGGTCCTGCTGCCTGCGGCCTATCTGAACTATTATCTGACCGGTGATTTTGTGGCGGATATGTCTGACAGCGCCGGAACATCTTGGTTGGATGCCGGGGAACGGGCTTGGTCGGGTCACCTGCTCAATGCGAGCAACATGCGCCTTGATCAGATGCCAAGGCTTGTTGAAGGCAGCGAAGCCGCAGGCACACTGCGTGCAAAACTTCAAAGCGATTGGGGGCTGGACGGAGCTGTCACCGTCGCGGGTGGCGCGGGCGATAATGCCGCCTCTGCCTGTGGTATCGGCGCGCTCAACGAAGGACAGGGGTTTGTGTCGCTTGGCACCTCTGGCGTGTTGCTTGCGGCGCGCGATGGCTATCGGCCCGCACCGGAAACCGCCTTGCACACGTTTTGCCATGCTGTTCCGGATCGTTGGTACCAGATGGGGGTCATGCTTTCTGCAACCGATAGCCTGAACTGGCTGTCCCGCATGGTTGGCAAGAAGCCCTCGGAATTGACCGCAGCCTTGGGTGAGACCATTCAGCCGCCTCAGGACGTTCGGTTCCTGCCATATCTGTCGGGCGAACGAACACCGCACAACGACCCGGAGATCCGGGGAAGCTTTACAGGGTTGTCCATTGCAACGACGCAAGAAGACCTGACGCGCGCGGTTCTGGAAGGCGTGGCCTTTGGGTTAAGAGACAGCTTTGAGGCCCTGAAGGCGACAGATGCCAAGTTGACGGATGTGTTTGCAATCGGCGGCGGAAGCGCGTCACGCTATTGGCTGCAAGTGATCGCGACCTTGATGGATATGCCGTTGAAATTACCTGGGTCCAGCGAATTTGGCGGTGCCATGGGGGCCGCAAAGCTGGGCCAAATCGCGGCGACGGGCGCGCCGGTTGAAGGGGTAATTTCGGTCCCTGAGGTGCAGGCCGAGATCGAACCAGTGCGCGCATTGAGCGATGCTTTTGAGGAGAAATATCAGGCATATCGCCGGGCGTACGGGGGCATTAAAGCCATACAGTAAACACAGGGCAATCCAAGGGTTGCTAAAATTTGGAGACAGCGAATGAACTCTATTCCCAATCTGACGATGGCTGATGGGCATACGCTGCCGCAAATCGGTTTTGGCCTGTGGCAAGTCGAGTCAGGCGGTGCGGCTGATGTCGTTCGCGGGGCGCTGCAGGCTGGGTACCGCCTGTTGGATGGTGCCTATAAATACATGAACGAAGAAGCGATGGGCGAAGGGCTGCGCGCGTCCGGCATTCCGCGCGACGATGTATTTGTGACAACCAAGGTATGGAACAACGAGCACGGCAAAACCGCTGCCCGGGCGTCTGTTGAACGTAGCCTGCGCCAGATCGGGGTTGAGCAACTTAACTTGTGCCTCATTCACTGGCCTGTCCCGACACAGGACCTGTATGTCGAAACCTGGGAAGCATTGGTTGCGATGCGCGACGAAGGGCTGATCGCATCCATTGGGGTTTCAAACTTCAATGAGGACCATCTGGACCGCTTGATCGCCGAGACCGGCGAAAATCCAGCCGTCAACCAGATCGAAGTGCATCCGCAGCTGCAACAACCTCAGATGCGGGCAGCAAATGCACAACGGGGGATTGTGACCCAAGCCTGGACGCCGCTTGGCAATGGGGCGTCCTTCGAGGCTCCACCGGTGGCGGATGTGGCCAATCGAACCGGCAAAAGCCCGGCGCAGGTGATCCTGCGCTGGCATTTCCAATTGGGCCACGCGTTTTTGCCACGGTCGTCAAACCCTGAACGGCAGATTCAAAATCTGGATATTTTCGACTTCGAACTGACAGACGCTGAAATGCAGAAAATGAAGACGCTCGATCTTGGGATGCGCACCGGGCCGGACCCCTCTGTGTTCAAGATGATGTAGCTTGGCAATCACGCGTTAGGGCTAAGGATTCGACATCAGATCAACAAGGTGACCAATGGGCCCGTTGTTGTATTCTTCCGGCTTATAGACGACGGCCGAGTCTAGGTCCCACATCTCCAACGAGTTTGACGGAATGCGGAACAAGCCGAACTTTTCGGCTGTCGGACCAAAGTCGTCTGGCAGCACGACAACATTGTCGCTCATGCTGGCGAGGCTGAGGATCGTCGCCATCGAGCCGCTTCTCATTGGGATTCTGGGAAGTGCAACGCCCTCTGCCGCACAGGCTTCCGCAACGCTGGCAGCAAACACTTTGTTGTTAAAGAATCCCATCCACGGAAAGTCAACGAGGTCGGCGAGCGAAACGCTTGGCTTTAGCGTCAAAGGGTGATCCGATCTGACATAGGGCCATTGCCGGACCGGGGCAAATCGGCGATCCTTGAACCCGTTCGGAAGCTGCGTATCCGCGATCTCACCTACCGCAAGGTCGATGCGCCCAGCATCCAGTTCGTCGAGAAGTAGTTTCATCGGCGCGGTCATCAAATCGACGGTGACATTCGGGAAATCGGCAAGCATTTGATGCAGCACGCGGGGCATGCGCAGCCAGCTCCACATGGGGCCGGCCCCTATCCGGATATTCCCGCTGAGACCTTGATCGAAACTGGACATGCGCAACAGGGATTGGCGGGTTTGCGCCTCTATCTTGATGGCACACTCATAGAGCTCGCGGGCCGCAAGAGTTGGCTCCAACCCGCGGTTCTTTCGCTCAAACAGGCGGATACCAATGTCGTCTTCGAGCCGCGACAGGCTTTTAGACATTGCGGGCTGCGTCATGCCCACGGCGTCCGCTGCGTGTTTCAGGTTCTTTGTCTCATAGGTCGCAACAAAATTGGAAAGGCATCGGTCGTCGAGATAGCGTATTGGCATTTCAGCACCTGAACTAAATTTCAGTTATTACTGTATGAAATTTTAGACGTTTTAGGAAGGCCTTAACGCATGTAGGTTTGGAGAAACCGCCTCGGTCGCGGAAATTTTTTCAGGGGGAAAACATGACCAAAACCAGCCAACCCAATATTCTGCTCGTCATGGTTGATCAGATGTCGCATTTTGTGCTGCCGATCGCGCAGCCGGAATACAGAACGCCCCATCACCAAGCCATTGCACCCAATATTGCCGCATTGGCCAAAGGTGGCATGACGTTCACGGATTGCTACACCGACTCGCCGCTCTGCGCCCCTGCACGGGCGTCGATTGCCACCGGAATGCACGTTCGCGAACATGGCGTTTGCACCAACGGTGACGAATTTCATGCATCAACGCCCACCTTCATGCACAGCTTGCAGGAACTGGGATATCGCACGACGGTCTCGGGCAAAACACATTCCATCGGCCCCGACCAATTGCACGGTTTCGATGATCGCCAGACAACCGACATCTATCCGTCTGATTTCATCTGGCAGCGCGACTGGTCGCAACCGGTTCAGCATGACCCCGGCACATCGGTCAAAAAGCTCTCTCAATCCGGGATCATCCGCACATCCATGCAGATGAACTATGACACCGAAGCCAAGAACCGCGCGGTTGAATTCATGCAGGAGCACGTGCTGAACACCGACAATCAGCCGTTCATGATGATGGTGTCCTTTACCCAACCTCATGAGCCGTTTCAGGCGCTGAAAAAGCACTGGGATCTTTACGACGGTCAGGAGTTCGACGCACCAGGCCCCGAGTCGCGCGGCGAAGGCGCGGATCATCCCTACAACAAGGGGCTGGAGATCTATCACGGCATCAACCTTGATCCCCCAAGCGATGACCGCATCAAGACTTCGGTGCGGGCGCATCTGGCCATGATCAGCCAAATCGATGATTTCCTTGGCGAAATGATGGACGCATTGGATCGGTTGCAACTGACCGAAGACACGATTGTTGTGTTCACCAGCGACCACGGCGAGATGCTGGGCGCCCACCAGATGTGGTTCAAGCGTTCCTTCATGGAAGAAAGCGCACATGTGCCGCTTGTGATGTCATGGCCGGGCAAGATCAAACCGGGTGTGTGCTCAGAGCCTGTCAGCCACGTCGATATTGGCCCGACACTTGTAGATATGGCGGGTGGCACACCGGCGACCGTCAGCGTGAAATGGAGCGGTGACAGCCTGAAGACCATGTTGCTTGACGGTCAAGACCCCGACTGGCGTGGCACGGCCATGGTGGACTATTGGGGCGACGGGACGAACACGCCGATGATGGTTCTGCGCGAAGGCGATTTGAAACTCGCCTATTTCATCGATTATGAGCCGGTTTTGTTCAATCTGCGCGAAGACCCATACGAGATGACAAATGTCGCGTCGGACCCGAAATATGCGGATCAGATGGCATCAATGATCGCCAGGATGACGGACGGTTTCGATCCGGCTACCTTCAAGGAAGAACAGATCAGATTGCAAAAGAACCGCATGATGATCCAGCGCGCACGCCTGAAATCTGACAGCGACAGGCTCGGCTGGGACTATCAGCCCAAGCGTGACCCAGGCAAGCAATACGTGCGTGCGGCTGTCAATGTCACTCCTGCTAAATGAGGCATCCGAAATGACTCTGACAGGTAAAATCGCGATCGTAACCGGTGCCGGAAAAGGCATCGGTCGGGCAACAGCAGTACTTCTGGCAGAACGCGGCGCCGAGGTTGTCGCGATCAGCCGAACCCAGGCTGATCTGGACGGGCTGAAGGCCGATATTGGCGGGCGCTCGATTGCCGCAGATCTGGGCAGTGCCAAAGGTGCCCACGCAGCAATGATCGAGGCAGGACGCGCGGACTTTCTGGTCAATTGTGCCGGTTTGAATGTTCCGGAAAGCCTGCTGGACCTGACGGATGACGGCTATGATCGGGTGATGGATATCAACCTGCGGGCTGCACTTATCTGCATGCATCACTTTGCCAAACAGGCGGTTGCGGCGAAAACCGGTGGTGCGATAGTGAATGTCACCAGCATTTCTGGGCACCGCGGATATCCCAATCATTTGGCATATGCGGCATCCAAGGCCGGGCTTGAGGGCGCAACACGGGTGGCTGCAAGTGAGCTTGGCGAGCATGGGATTCGCGTGAATGCGGTCGCGCCCACGGTGACAACTACCCGCCTGGCCAAGGCATGGCTGATCCCCGAAAACCGTGATCGGATGATGGAGCGCCATGCAAGCGGGCGCTATGCCGAACCAGAAGAAGTCGCCAGCGTGGTGGCCATGCTACTGACCCCGGATACAGCGATGATCACCGGGGCTGTAGTGCCGGTTGATGGCGGGTTCCTGGCGCTTTGACACTCTCAAATTAAAAGGCAGTACGACGAAATGAAATCTCTGGTCCTTGAAAAAGTAAACGAATTGTCTCTGCGTGATTTCCCGATCGAGAAATCCGAAGAGGCGCTTGGCGCGCATGATGTGCGGATCAAGATGCATACGGTCGGAATTTGCGGCTCGGACGTGCATTATTATACCCACGGCAGCATCGGCCCCTTTGTCGTCAAAGACCCGATGATCCTTGGGCATGAGGCATCCGGTACGGTGATTGAAACCGGTTCGGCTGTTTCGACCCTGTCCGTTGGCGACCGCGTATGCATGGAGCCGGGTATTCCGGACCCAAATTCAAAGGCCACGCGCCTTGGCATGTACAATATTGACCCGGCCGTCAGATTCTGGGCGACACCGCCGGTTCATGGCATCCTGCGTCCGACCTGTGTTCACCCCGAGGCGTTCACATTCAAGTTGCCCGATGCTGTCAGTTATGGCGAAGCAGCGATGGTCGAACCTTTGGCTGTCGGTGTGCATGCCGCCACAAAAGCGCAAGTGAAACCCGGCGATATTGCTGTGGTTTTGGGAGCGGGGCCGATTGGCCTTGTAACTGCTCTCGCCGCAATCGCGGCAGGCTGTGCGCGGGTCTATGTGACGGATATCGTTGATCGCAAACTTGAAATCGCCGCCAGCTTGCATCCGGCCATCACCAGCGTGAACGTGGCGTCGGAAAGCATCGCAGATCGGGTGTCTAGGGATACCGGCGGCTGGGGTGCCAACGTCGTGTTCGAGGCCACGGGTTCGCCCCGCGCGGCCCAGGGCATTTTTGAACCGCTCTGCCCCGGTGGGTGTGTGGTTTTGATCGGCGGACAATCCGAGCCCATCGCATATGACGCCGGCGCCGCCATGGTGCGCGAAGCGCGGGTCGAGAACATTTTTCGCTATGCGCATGTGTTCCCGCGCTGCGTTGACATGCTGGCATCCGGCACCATCGACGTGAAGCCACTGATCACTCGGACGTTTGAATTCGATCAATCGGTTGAAGCGTTCGAAATTGCGGCATCCGCTCCGCCATCTGATGTGAAAATGCAAATCCTGTTGCCGCAATAGGGTTTGGGTCAACCGACTCGAGCCAAAGACGATAGCCGGCCCGTTACAAGAGCGGGTTGGTTGAAACTGGAATAGAAAGTCAGGGAGGAAACCAATGACGTTTTTCAAAACACTTATGGCGGCCGCAGTCGGTTCGCTTGTCACTTTTACCACCGCAGCGGTGGCGCAGGATGACTATCCGAACAAACCGATCACACTTGTGGTCTCGTTCCCGGCTGGCGGCAATGCCGACATCATCGCGCGGCTGAATGCCGAAGGTCTGAGCCGGGAACTCGGTGTGCCGGTCAATGTGATCAACGTGCCCGGGGGCGGCATGATCCCGGCTGTGATGAACGTCCTCGAAAAACCGGCAGATGGCTACACGCTCTTTCGCTGGACCACGCCGTCGGTTGTAATCGGTCCGCTTGTCCGCAAAGCGCCCTATGATCCGATGGCCGACATGACCCCGCTTTTTGCGGATGAAACGGTCGCAAACGCGCTTTATGTCAGCGCCGATTCTGAGATCGAAACGTTTGAACAATTCATCGAGGTTGCCAAAACCAAAAAGATGAAGATGGGCGTCAACAACATCGGTGCGCCGCCCCATTTGTCGGCAGTGCAATTGGGCCAGGAATTCGATCTGGAATTCAACAATCTGGTCATGAAAACTGTACCGGCAAGCCTTCTGGGTCTGGTCGGTGGTCAGGTTGAGGTGGCCGTAGGACAGGTCGGCTCCTTCAAGACAATGGGCGATGAAATCCGTCCGTTGGTGATCCTTGATAACGACCGCAAGGATTTCTACGAACGCGATCTGCCGGGTGTCCCGACAGTGGGTGAAGTGTTTCCGGGCAAGAACGCAGCGACATGGATCAAGGGCGGAATTGCGGTCAAGGCAGGCACCCCACAAGCCGTCATCGACAAGCTGGTTGCAGCCAGTGAAGCGGCCTTTACCACCGATGAATTCATTGCGCAGGTCAACAACCTGACAGCTTACAGCTGGGTTATCGGTGTCGAGGACACGACCGCGACAATTCAGGAAGGCATCGATCTGTACAAGCCGTTTCTGGACCAGCTTGGTCTTCTTGCCAAATGATCGGCAAGCCGGTCTGACACAGCCGCGGGCAGCGATCTGCCTGCGGTTCTCAAAAAATCGGGAGGGGTTATCATGCTATCGCAACGCGTTGCAAATATTGTATTTTCTGTTCTTTTGTTGGCGGCTTGCGGCTACTTTATCGACGCCGCGATTGGGTTTGATGACCTTAGTCTTCCGGGGTCGACCCAGCTTTCATCCAAGTTCTTCCCGATCACCATTCTGCTGTTCATCGCGGGCTGCT
Organism: Marinovum sp. 2_MG-2023; assembly: GCF_030548265.1. Classification (NCBI taxonomy): domain Bacteria; kingdom Pseudomonadati; phylum Pseudomonadota; class Alphaproteobacteria; order Rhodobacterales; family Roseobacteraceae; genus Marinovum; species Marinovum sp. 2_MG-2023. The sequence goes on from NZ_JAUOSD010000022.1 coordinate 25,014, forward strand.
CGGGGATCGTTCTGGTGCAGTACATCCTCGACAAGGGCGATGGTTTGCGGTCCGACGAAACAGTTTTCCTAAGCAAGATGAGCGCTTTGCATGGTCTGTTGACCTTCGCCGTGATCGTTGGCTGCTACCTGATCTGGCGCAATTACGGCTTTGTTCCTGCGGCACTGGTCCTTGGACCGGCGGCGGCGCTGGCCATGGGCGTGCGCAAGCCCGCCATTTACGTCGCCTTGGTGGTGATCAGCATGATCATCTATTTCGCATTCACCCGGCTCCTGGCCGTTCAACTGTAGGAGACAGTCATGTTTGGTGGTTCTGAAGCAATCCTTGCAGCCCTCGCATCGCTGGGCGATCCTACCACGATCATGTTGATGGTCGGCGGCATCACGCTGGGTATCATCATCGGCATCCTGCCCGGACTGGGCCCGCCCATCGCCATCACCATCGCCCTGCCATTCACGTTCTACATGGACGCGGTGCCGTCGATCATTCTGCTGCTTTCGATCTATTCCGCGGCTGTCTACGGAGGCTCGATTTCGGCCATCGCCGTGGGGATACCCGGCACTGGGGCAGCGATCGCAACCGTAATCGACGGTCACGCGATGTTCAAAAAGGGCCGCGGCGGCGAGGCGTTGGGCCTGTCCCTGACGGGGTCGATCATCGGCGGCATCTTCAGCGTCATATGCCTTGCCTTCATTGCTCCGCTTCTCGCACAGATTGCGATCAAGTTCGGGCCGCGCGAGTTTCTGGCAATCAGCATCTTCGGGCTTGTCGTAGTTGTGCGGGTCGCTGGCGAGAACCTTTGGAAGGGGCTGGCAATCGGGGGTGTGGGCATTTTTCTGACGACATGGGGGTTGGACGAGGTCAACGGGACCGAGCGCTATACCTTCGGCTCCTACCACCTTTACGAAGGCATTCCCTTTGTCGCCTTCCTGGTTGGTGTGTTCGCCCTGTCCGAAGTCATGATAAACGCTGAAACCGCGCTCAGGAAAGTTGATTTCGACAAGTCGAGCCTGTCGGTCAAGCTGCCCGGGATGAAGACGCTGGCAAAGCTCAAGGGCACGATCATGCGGTCTTCTCTTCTTGGCACGGTCATCGGCATCATTCCGGGAGAAGGGGCCGCTGTCGGCGCGTTCTTTGCCTATTCCGAAGCCAAGCGCAGGTCCAAGAACCCGGAGGCATTTGGTACGGGTGAGCCCGAAGGCGTGATCGCACCGGAAACCGCGAACAATGCCACCGTCGGCGGCGCTTTGGTGCCGACACTGACGCTTGGCGTGCCCGGCAGCCCCGCTGCAGCGGTTCTGCTTGGGGCATTCCTGATCCAGGGCCTTGCGCCCGGACCGCGGCTTTTTGCCGAACGCCCGGATCTGATGTACTCGATCTTCATTGGCTTGCTGATCATCAACGTTCTGATGATTTTCATTGGCCTGATTGCCATTCGATTTGCCGCGCAGCTGATCAAGGTGCCGACGTCGGTGATCGTGCCGAGCGTCGTGCTCCTGTGCTTTGTCGGGGTCTTCAGCGTCAGCAACAGCCTGTTCAGCGTCGGCGTCATGATCGCATCGGGCTTTCTTGGCTACACGATCCGAAAGCTGGGGTATTCCATCGCGCCGCTCAGTATCGGCTTTGTGCTTGGCCCCATTCTGGAGCTGTCGTTGCGCCAGTCGGTGCAGATCAGCGATGGCAGTCTGCTCGAGTTCTTCGCAAGCCCGATAGCGCTTGGCATCTACGGCGTCCTTGCCTTGACGATCCTTTGGGGACCGATCCGCGCCCGGGTGAAAAAGCCGATGGAGGGTGTCGACGACGCCTGAGGCGTCCCGAAAACCACCCGTATGCCTTGGATAAATTCAGGAATGCACAATGACCGATACCGCTAAGAAACACCCCAATATTCTGATCATTTACCCGGATCAGATGCGTTATGACACCATGGCCTGCAGTGGGAATCCGGTGATCAAAACGCCAAACATCGACCGTCTGTCGATGGAAGGCGTGCACTTTTCCGAGGCGTACACCTCTTATCCAATCTGTTGCCCGTTCCGTGCATCCATGCAGACAGGCAAATATGCCCAAGGCCATGGCATGGTTCAAAACCATTTCCCGTTGCGCGGTGATCAGACGTTCTTGGCGGATTGCCTGAAAGGTGCAGGCTACCGCACAGGCTACATCGGGAAATGGCATCTGGAAGGCGGACCAAAGCCGGGTTTTGTGCCGCCCGAACGCCGGTTCGGCTTTGAGCACTTTGTCGGCTTTAACCGTGGCCATGATTATCAGGGCTCGATTTATTTTGACGATGCCGGACAGGCCTATCATTCAAAGCGTTACGAGCCAGACTACCAGACCGATCAGTTGATGGAATTCATCGACACCGCCACCAAAGCGGATGATGGCAAACCGTGGTTTGGCTATGTCAGCTATGGCCCGCCGCATTTTCCGATGCAGATGCCCGACCACCTGCGCAAGATTTACAGCGCTGACGAGGTGCCCCTGCCGCCCGGTGTTCCCAACGCCGCATTGCAAGAAGAGTTCCAACGCATCCGTAGCGAGCAATATTGCAAAGGTGACCCGCGCAGCCCGCATAAAAGCCACGCCGCATATGATAAAAAACCCAAAGGCGAGCCCGAGACAGAGGCCGAAATTCGTCAGTTTATCGCCGAATATTACGGGATGATCCACAATGTGGACTGGAATGTGGGGCGCGTTCTGAACCAGTTGGATGCGCTTGGAATTGCCGATGATACGATGGTCATCTTCCTCAGCGATCATGGCGATATGTTGGGCCAGCACGGGTCATTCTGCGGGATAAAATGCGAAGGCTACAGGGCGGCGATGCATGTGCCGCTGATCATTCGCTATCCTGCGCGATTCAAACCGCACCGGTCCGAGGCAATGGTCGATGTTGGCGTCGATATGATGCCAACCCTATTGGATCTTTGCGGGATTCCAGGGCCGGATGACATGCACGGGATCAGCTATCTGCCGGTTCTGGATGGCACGTCGGATCAGCATCGCGACACGATCTGGTTTCAGGTCTTTACCCAGGACGACGGACAGATGGGGGAATTCACGCCCTATGCGCAACGTGGCGTGCGCACCCGCGACTGGCTTTACGTCCGTCACAAGGACCGTCGCGTGATGCTCTACGATCAACGCAATGACTATGACGAGCAGAACAATCTCGTCTACCGTCCCGAGCATAGCGCTTTGATGGATGATTTCGACGCTCGGATCGCTGCACATATGGCGGCGACCGGCGACGATTGGGACATGGCCGCAAATTTTCCGCCACCGAACTTTCTGAGCCACGCAGAGGCGAAGGACTATCTTGAGAACGTCCTGCTTCCAACTGCAATTGAAGTTCCCTGAAATCCAATCCCTGGAAGGGTTGATGTCTGATGACCGAGAGCGAGAAAAATGGTTCAAGTGCGTGCTGCGGTCCCGCTCGGGTAAGCGACGACCACGCGCTTGGGCATCAGACCTTTCCCACCAGCAATGACTCCGCCGAACACGATATCGTCGACATTCCGGGCGGGACCGGGTTTCTTGGCACAGACAGGCCGGAACTTGCGATTGATGGCGAGGCCCCTTTCCGCCAAAGCAAGGTCAAGCCATTTCGGATCGACGCGACGACGGTTACGGTTGCTCGCTTTGCCGCATTTGTTGCCGCGACAGGCTATGAAACCGAGGCTGAACGGCTGGGAGATTCATTTGTTTTCAGGGGGTTCCTTTCCGGAAACGCATTGAATGCGCCATCCGTTCCAGGTGCGCCTTGGTGGCTGATGATTAAAGGAGCCACTTGGCGCGCCATTTATGGCCCCGGTTCCGAAGCGGATACCAAGCCTGACCATCCCGTCGTTCATGTGAGCTGGAATGACGCAAATGCCTTTGCGTCCTGGGCTGGTGGCAGACTGCCGACAGAGGCCGAGTGGGAACATGCTGCACGCGGCGGACTTGGCGATATTCGTTACCCTTGGGGTAACAAAGAGCCCGACGATACCAACTACTTTCCGTGCAACATCTGGCAAGGGCGCTTTCCGGACAAAGACTTGGGCCGCGATGGATATATCGGCACTGCACCCGCGCAGTCATTCGAGCCGAACCCTTATGGTCTTTTCAACATGGTGGGTAACGTCTGGGAGTGGACATCCCAGCCTTTCACCGTTCGGTCGCTCAAGAAGTCAGTGAAACGCGCCCATAGCGGTAAAGCCGGGTTCAAGATCACCAAAGGCGGATCGTTTCTATGCCACCCAAGTTATTGCTATCGCTATAGAATAGCCGCGCGCAGCGGGACTTCTCCTGACAGCGCTATGTCACATCAAGGGTTCAGGTTGGTCTATGATGTCAACGCTTAACACCCAGCGAAGTGCATAAGATGGATACCCGTCAACTCACCGCCAATCTCAGCCTGAGACGCCCCTGGTATGGGGCAGTAAATCGCGCCACGTTGAAAGACGATGCGGTTGCAGGGCTGACCAATGCCGCAATCGTTTTGCCACAAGGCGTGGCCTTTGCCGTTATTGCCGGTCTGCCGCCGGAATACGGTTTGTTCACGGCGATGATCACCCCGGTTATCGCGGCCATTTGGGGCACCTCAATGATCATGGTGTCGGGGCCGACGACGGCGATTTCCGCGGTCATGTTTGCGACCCTGTCTCAGATGGCCCCTGCCGGAACACCGATCTACATTCACATGGCATTGACCCTTACCATCATGGTCGGGCTGTTTCAGTTGCTCGCGGGTGTCTTTCGGCTTGGCGGTCTGATTTCTTTCATTTCCCATTCCGTCATGGTCGGGTTTACCACGGCCGCAGCACTGTTGATCGGTGCCTCACAGATCGGTGGCGCGCTTGGTATCCAAACCGAAGGGGGCGGTGGTGTCGTCGAGCGCATATGGCAAGTGGCCGAGCACTTGGAGGGCTTCAATCCTGTCGCCTTGCTGATCGCGGGGGGAACGCTTGCGACGATTGTCATAGTCCAGAAAATCAACCGCAAACTCCCGGCCTACCTTTTTGCGCTGGCTGTCGGGGCGGGCTTGGGTGAAATCCTGAGCGCGCGCACCTTGGGCATTGCGATGTTTGAGAGCCTGCCTTCGGTGATCCCAAGCCTGAGCATACCCGAAACGTCTGTTTCTCAGGTTGTTTCGCTGCTTCCGAGTGCGGTTTCCATTGCGTTCATCGGTCTTCTGGAAGCCATCAGCATCGGACGTGCATTCGCAATGCGGCGACACGAGCGATATGATTCAAACCAGGAGATTATCGGCCAGGGGCTGTCCAATGCCGTGGCCGGCTTTTTTCAGGCCTATGCCGGGTCCGGATCGTTCACACGGTCTGCCTTGAACGCGGAAAGTGGTGCAAAAACTCCGATGTCTGCCATCTTTGCGGCGGGCTTTTTGTTGATCATGTTGCTAGTGTTGGCGCCTTTTGTGGACCGGATTCCCAAGCCTGCGATGGCCGGGATCATCATCTTTGTCGCGTGGCGTTTGATCAATTTCGCGGAAATCCGGCACCTGATCGCGAACAGTCGAAGCGAAACGCTAATCCTGCTGCTGACCTTTGTAACCGGGGTCGCTACCGAACTTGAAAATGCGATTTTTGTCGGCGTGGTTGCTTCGCTTGCTGTCTTCTTGCACCGCAGCGCCCGCCCGCATGTCGCGGTGCTTGCGCCGGTCATGTACCATGGTCGCCGTTTGATGCGCGGCGTACCATTTCATAATCTCGAGCAGTGTCCGCAAGTCCTTGTGCAGCGGCTGGAAGGACCTTTGTTCTTTGGCTCGGTCGAGCATATTGAACGTGAATTTCGCAGATATGAAACGGCCTATCCGGGGCGAGATTACAAGGTCCTCGCTTTGAAAGGGCTGGGCAAGATTGACTTGTCGGGTGTGGATTTGCTGATGGCAGAGGCTCTGCGCGCACGCAAGAACGGCGGGGATTTCCACCTTGTCGTCGCGTACATGGAGACAGTGCGCGCTTTGGACGAGATGGGTCTTTTTGACGTGTTGGGCCGTGACCATGTCCACCCAACCAAGGCCGAAGCCGTCGCCGCAGTCGTCGCACAAGTGCGCGACAGTATTTGCCGGGACTGTACAATCCGGGCCTTTTCCGAATGCGGTGACAAGCCAGCACCAGAGGGGGCCGACAAACAGAAACCGCCCCCCGAAATTGAACAGATTTATCGGTTTTAGCGATCGCAAAAGTCGCGTCAGCATTCTGCAATATCACAAGTCCAATGATCACCCCAATCAGGGAAGACCTAATATGAGCGAACCAGAAAAAGCCCAGTTGAGTTCCAGTCAGCTGAGAGTACAAGCAAATGTCATTCGTGGGTTGGCGATTGATGCCGTGGAAGAGGCCGGGCACGGCCATCCCGGTGCTGCCATGGGAATGGCCGACATCGCGGCCGTTCTTTATGCGAAACATCTGCGGTTTGACGGGGCCAACCCGGATTGGCACGATCGCGACCGGGTCATTCTGTCAAACGGACATGCTTCTATTTTTCTCTACTCACTGCTCTACCTGACAGGGGTGCCGGGAGTCGAACTGGATGATATCAAAGCCTTTCGCAAAGCCGGATCCAAGACGCCGGGGCACCCGGAAGTAGGACATACGCCCGGTGTGGAAGTCACAACCGGTCCGTTAGGACAGGGGCTTGGGATGTCGGTCGGAATGGCGCTGGCTGAACGTCGTTTGCGCGACGAGTTTGGCGCCGACGTCTGTTCGCACCGAACATGGGTTTTTGCCGGGGATGGTTGCCTTATGGAAGGCGTAGGCCAGGAAGCGGCATCTCTGGCCGGGCATCTAAGGCTGGGGCATTTGAACTTGCTCTATGACATGAACAGCATCACCATCGACGGCAGTACTGATTTGTCCTTTTCCGAGGATACAGCGGCAAAATTCAAAGCACTTGGATGGCATGTTGTGACGGCCTGTGGTCACACACATGATGAAATTGATGATGCTCTGGCTGCCGCTATCGCGGAAACGACGCGCCCCTCAATCATCCTGTTTCGGACAACCATTGGCTTTGGCGCGCCGACAAAATCCGGCACATCGGGCGTGCATGGATCAAAGCTTGGGTCAGATGAGGCGGCTGCCGCAAAAGCGGCTTTGAATCTTCCTGCTGCGAAATTTGAAATACCGGATGATCATTTGGCGACGTGGCGCGCCTTTGGCGCCAGAAATGATGCCGAACACAATGCGTGGCGCAACAGGTTGGCGCAATTGCCAAAGGATACAGCGGCGTCTTATGACCGACGGATGTCGGGGCAGTTGCCGGACGATCTGGGTCAGCTGGCCCAAGCCACAAAGGCAGATTGGGCGCAATCAAAACCCAAAGTCGCCACGCGAAAAGCGAGCCAAATGGCGCTGCAAGTCCTGACCACACATTTGCCCGAGATGATTGGCGGGTCAGCCGACCTTTCCGGATCGAACCTGACAAAAACGACCGCGATGTCGACCGTGTTCAGCGCAGAGGGATCAGGGCGTTACGTCAACTATGGCGTCAGAGAGTTTGCCATGGCCGCAGCAATGAATGGCATCGCCATGCACGGCGGATTTGTGCCCTATGGCGGCACGTTTCTGGTCTTTTCCGACTACATGCGCAACGCGATCCGTCTCTCTGCCTTGATGCAGGCGCGGGTCATTTACATCATGACGCATGACTCGATTGGATTGGGTGAAGATGGTCCAACGCACCAACCCGTTGAGCACCTTGCCAGTCTGCGTGCCATCCCCGGACTTCACGTGTTTCGCCCGGCAGACGCCATCGAAACGCTGGAGGCATATGAGACGGCGTTGACGCTGAATGCACCGTCGCTTTTTGCGTTGTCGCGTCAGGGCACGCCAGCATTGCGCACCGAAGCTACCGCAGAAAACATGGTTTCCAGGGGCGGTTATCTCATTCGCAAACCGAGCGGAAAACGCGACCTTACAATTCTGGCGACCGGCACAGAAGTCGCCATCGCGCTGGATGCGGCAGAACAACTCGCCAGGGAATCCTTCGAGGTTGCGGTCGTATCGCTCGCCTGTTGGTCCCTGTTTGATGCGCAACCCAAAGCCTATCGCGATGAAATCCTGGGCGACGCGCCAAGGATGGCTGTCGAGGCCGCGAGTTCATTCGGTTGGACACGTTATGTGGAAAGCGAAGATCACGTCATCAGCGTTGATCGCTTCGGTGCCTCGGCAAGCGCAGAAACCCTTTACGAAGAATTTGGCATCACGGCGCAGGCCATTTCGGATAAATGCCTGCGCCTTCTGAACAATCATCGCGCACAGAAATCTGTGCAGTGTCAAACGGGAGAGCTCGCATGAAAAGCGCATTGGAACAACTGCAAGAAATGACGGTCATCGTGGCGGATACGGGTGACGCTTCGCTCGTGAAACATCACAAGCCACAGGATTGTACGACAAACCCGTCATTGGTGCTGGCGGCGTTGAGCGCAGATGACGCACAGGACCTCATTGCATCCGAAGTCGCGACGGCCAGGAGCCGGGGAATGGATGTCGCGACCCTGTGCAGGACGTTGACCGTTGCCATTGGTGCAAAACTCACAACATTGGTTCCGGGCAGGGTTTCAACCGAGGTGGATGCTCGGCTATCATTTGATGTCGAAGGCTCCATTCGTCAAGCAAATGAGATTGTTGAAGACTATGCAAACCGCGGCGTCGGCAGCGACCGCATCCTGATAAAGCTGGCGTCGACGTGGGAAGGCATTCGCGCCGCAGAGCAGTTGCAGAAAGCCGGAATTGACTGCAATCTCACGCTTCTTTTTGCCTTAGAGCAGGCCAAGGCTTGCGCTGATGCTGGTGTTTTCCTGATCTCGCCCTTTGTCGGTCGGATCACCGATTGGTACAAAAAGGCAACCGGGGTTGAAGACTATCTGCCTGAGGAAGACCCGGGTGTTAAGTCTGTTCGGGGGATCCATGAGTATTACAAATCACACGGAATCAACACGATTGTCATGGGGGCATCTTTTCGCAACACTGATCAGATCAAGTCCCTAGCAGGCTGTGATCGTCTGACCATTGCACCCAAATTGCTTGCGGAGCTTGGAAAAGACACGAACCCGGTCCCGAGGATGTTGAACGAGCTGTCAGCTTCGACAGAAGAAAACAAGACGGTTTTGCGCGAATCTGACTTCCGCTGGGGCATGAACCAAAGCGCGATGGCGACCGAGAAACTGTCCGAGGGCATTCGCAATTTCAATGCTGATCATCAAAAGCTTCTTGGGTTGCTCGCACAAAAAATATAGGCGACCAAGCGGTTTTCTAACCCAAGCAACCGGCCTGATGGCCGGCAACAAGGCCCAGACGTAGTGATCAGATGTGCTGTCGTCAGGGGTTCCCGCCGGCACGGGAAAATCCCCTGGCTGACAGCGCGCAAAAACTCCGATGTCGATGTTCTGCGAGACAGCTCTGGCACCGCATGTCCGGTGCCAGAGGCAAACGCCCGGTCCGAAAATGATTGATCAGATGTCAAAATTCGTGGGCAAAACCACGATGTCGCGAATGGTGATGTTGCGTGGCCTCGACAGCATGAAGACTATTGCCTCCGCCACATCGGACGGGTCGATAAGACTACCGTTTTCGCGTGCCTTTTTCAGGTTTTCTTCAGGCCAGTCGGCCAGCAACGCCGACACCACCGGACCGGGGGAAACCTGACCGACCCTGATCCCCTTTTGGGACAATTGACGTCGCATGATCTGTACAAAACTGGTCATCGACCATTTGGACGCCGAATAGACTGGCTCCCACCCGTTGGCAGCGTGCCCGGCGATAGAGCAAGTGACAATGATATCGCCCGCACCACGTTCCGTCATATGCGGGATCACGTCATGCACATTCTTGATCACAGCATTGATATTGAGGTTCAACATCCGGTCGATCGCGGCTGATGTTGTTTCAATCAAATCCCCGCCGATATAGCTTCCTGCGTTGCAGTGAAGGATGTCAATCTGGCCGGTCTTTCCCAGAATTTCAGGCACCATGGCAGCGCAGCTGTCGGGATCAAGCAGATCCGTCACTTGCGCCAACGCCCGTCCGCCCAGTTGGTCGGTTTCCTTTTTCAATGCGGCCTGATCACGATCTACCAGCACAACCATCGCGCCTTCCGCAATCAGCGCCTCGGCGGTTGCCAGGCCAATTCCCGAAGCCCCACCAGTGATTACTGCGATCTTTTTAGAAAAATGCCCGGCCATCCGTTTCTCAATAAAATGGTCTCCGCGTCTTACCATTTCGCCAGGCATTCCATGAACTTCATAATAATCATGAAGGAATGAATCATTTTCATCCCAAGAAATTCTACACGCGGTCGCATGGGGGACGGGAAACAGGAGACAGTGTGACGTGCCAAACGGCAGAAAGGTCGGCGGCTACGATTCCCGTGCAATCATCGCGTTGCCAATTGCGGTTGCCAACGCCCGGACACGCCGCGGCTGGGCACGACCGGGCGGGAACATCATCTGGAGCGGATTGGCCGGCGGTGCATAGCCTTCCAGGAGGGCGACAAGTCTTCCGGCCTCCATATCGGGTGCCACATCGAGTTCCGATTTCAGAATGATGCCACACCCTTCCAAGGCCCATTGCCGTACCAAAGAGCCGTCGTTGACAGTCTTGTTGCCGCGCACGGTCACGGTTTGTGGCTTCTTGTCGGTTCCAAAGCGCCACACATTGTCCAGGGTCGTCCCGAACCGCATGATCAGGCAGTTGTGCTGGGCCAGATCGGCCGGCTTTTGCGGCGCGCCATGCGCATCAATGTAGCTAGGTGACGCGCAGACAATCCGTCGGAAATGGCCCAGATTTCGCAATCGCAACGTGCTGTCGGTGATCGTGCCAAACCGCAACGCCAGATCAAACCCTTGCCCGACGATATCCACATAGCCGTCCGACAAAAGCAACTCGATTGAAATCGCGGGGTTTTCGGTCGTAAAGCGTGAGATGACCTCCGACACGATACTGCGGCCAATGTCGATTGGTGCACTGACCTTGATTGGCCCCGAAAGGGTATCGGCCCCGTGGCGGATACGCGTTTCGAGATCTTCGATTTCTCCCAGCACCAGCTTCGCCCCGCTCAACAGTGTTCGCCCCTCATCGGTCAGGCTGAGTTTGCGCGTCGTTCGGTTGAACAGCACAACGCCGTAATGCGCCTCGAGGGCGGCCAGTCGCTCCGAGACCGTGGTGGTGGACAGCCCGGCCTCGCGCCCTGCGGCAACAAGGCTGCCCTTCTCGGTGATGGTCAGAAACAGGCGGATATTGTCGATCAGCATTAAACGGAATTCTCGGATTATCATTTCGAATGAAGTCTGTTTATCCGTATATTCCTGCGATGTATATGTTTGTCATCAGAACAGACATTCAAAGGAACACAACAATGTCCAAGCTTACAATCGTCGCCAACATTCACGCCAACGCCGACAAGATCGACCTGGTCAAAGCCGAGCTGCTGAAGCTGGTCCCGATCACCCGCGCCGAAGAGGGCTGCATCAACTACGATCTGCATCAGGATAACGAAAACCCTGCGCATTTCATGTTCTACGAAAACTGGGAAAGCCGTGAACTCTGGCAGAAGCATATGAACGCGCCGCATCTGGCCGCTTACATGGCCGCCACCGATGGGGCTGTTGCGGAATTCATTCTCAACGAGATGTCCCACATCGACTGAGCGACGCCACGACAACCGGAGACCGCATCATGAAAACGACCCACGCCACCACAGCAGAAATCCAACCAAAGGACGTAAAACGCCCGGACGCGCGGCTGTCGCCACATGACATAGCGGGTATCCGGAACCGTGGGTCGGCGGCATCCGCCGTCGATCTGGCGGGGTGGTTACGACGCGTCTTTCGCAAGTAACCATTTCACCGACTAACACAAAACCCTTTCCCGTGATTACCAAAAATCTGGCACCTGCGTGCCGGATCACGGGGAGGTGGGCCTCACATATCCCCACTCCGAAGTCCCAATCGCTCCTCTGAAAGGCGCCTCCCATGACACCAACAAAACTGCTCACATCCGCAATTGCTTTGTCCTTCGCATTCGCCGCGCAAACATCTGCCGATACCACCGCTGACCTGATAACCTTTGCGGAAATCAGCGACACGCGCCCCGGCAACATCACCGTGACACCGGACAACCGCGTGATCATCACACAGCAGCCGCTGGATGGCCCCACTTTGCGCGTTGTCGAAGTTCTTGAAGACGGCACCAAGGTTCCGTTCCCGACGCAGGACTGGGCAGATGGCCCCGAAGCGGGCGACGTCGGTATTGCTGGCACCATCGGGATCAAATCGGATGCAAACGGCATCGTGTGGATCCTCGACATGGGTAGCGCGGACAGCGCACCGAAACTGGTTGGTTGGGATACACAGGCCGACGCGCTCCATGAGATCATTGAAATCCCGTCCGACGTCGTCACACCGATCTCTTTCCTTCAGGATTTCGCCCTCGATGAAGAGCGCGGCAAAATTTACATCGCCGACATGACTTTCACGGCACCAGCGGCCGACCTGAAGCCTGCGTTTATTGTGATCGACCTTGAAACCGGCACTGCACGCCGCGTTCTGGAAGCATCCGGGACACTGATGCCATCTGACGAGGATGTAGTCATCGACGGCAATCTGGTTGGCTTCAAAGACGCCGACGGCAACGCGACCCCCTGGCACCTGTCGATGAACGCGATCACAATCGACCCGACGTTCGATAACGTTTACTTCGGTACGATGAATGGCCGCGACATCTGGCGCATCCCCGCCGCCGCTTTGGCAGATGCGGCGCTGGACGATGCCGCGCTGGCGGGCCAGATAAACCGCTACGCCGAAAAAGGCCCGAACGACGGCTTTATCATCGACGGACAGGGCCGAGTGTTCTCCGGCGACGTCACCCGCAATGCCGTGACGGTGTCTACACCGGACAGCTTCGAAATCTTTGCGCAGGACGACAAGCTGCTGCGGTGGGCCGATGGCTTTGCCTTCGCACCGGATGGCACGATGTACATCGTCGCCAACCAGCTGCACACGCACCCCGCGTTGAACATGGGCGACGATGGCAGCGACCACAGCTATGTCATCCTGACCGCGAAACCCTGATCCAACACCTTGCGGCACCGGACAAACGGTGCCGCTCCGATTATTCCAGTCTCGGAGAATGAAGATGAAAGCCATCGGCTATACCACCAACGGTGCCATTGATCGAGCCGACGCCCTGATCGACCTTGAGATCGAACAACCGACCGCAAAAGGCCACGACATCCTGGTCAAGGTTGCGGCGGTGTCGGTCAACCCCGTCGACACGAAGGTTCGCCAGAACCGCCCTGCAGAAGGCGACACGCCTGTGATCCTCGGCTGGGATGCCGTGGGTGAGGTTGTTGAAATTGGCGACAAGGTCAGCCAGTTCAAAACCGGCGACCAGGTCTGGTACGCGGGCGCGATCAACCGCCCCGGCACCAATGCCGAATATCACCTCGTCGATGCCCGTATCGTCGGGCGGGCGCCAAAGACAATCGAAACCTCTGCCGCCGCCGCGCTGCCGCTGACCACGCTCACCGCGCAGGAGATGATTCTTGACCGCCTGAAGGTTACCGATCCGGTGCCGGGTGCTGCGAATGCCATTGTGATCATTGGCGGCGCGGGAGGCGTTGGATCCATCGCGATCCAGCTTTTGCGCCAGCAGACGGACCTGACGATCATCGCGACAGCCTCGCGTGCCGAAACCCAGGACTGGGTCAAGGAACTGGGTGCGCACCACGTAGTAGACCATTCCAAACCGCTGCCCGAACAGATTGCCGCGCTGAACATAGGCGCACCTGCCTTCGTGTTCTCGACCAACTATTCTGAAACCTACGTACCGCAGATCGCCGAATTCATCGCGCCGCAGGGCCGCTTTGGCCTGATTGACGACCCCAAGGGCTTTGACATCATGCCGTTCAAGGGCAAAGCCGTGTCGATCCACTGGGAGTTGATGTTTACCCGCTCGCTGTTCACTACCGACGACATCGCGCGTCAGGGTGAAATCCTCGATACCGTGGCTGGCCTGATCGACGCAGGCAAAGTGCGCTCTACCGCGACCGAGAGCTTCGGCACAATCAATGCCGAAAACCTGAAGCGCGCCCATGCCCTGATCGAAAGTGGCAGGGCAAAGGGCAAGATCGTACTGGAAGGCTTCTGAGATGCAGGTGCGCAGGCTTGATCACGTCAACATCCAAACCACCCAGGTCGAAGCGTTGGTGGCCTGGTACGGCGACATATTGGGCTTGCGCACCGGCCCGCGCCCGAACTTTCCATTCCCGGGCGCCTGGCTTTATGCTGGCGACGCCGCTGTCATCCATCTGGTCGGGCATGGCGGTGATCCGGCGTCGGTTCCGAGGTGAAACTCGAACTCGAACATTTCGCCCTGACCGCGACAGGCAAAGCAGATTTTGAGGCAAAATTGAATCACAGAGCCGTTCCTCATCAGCGCTTCGAACTGGACGAGATCGGAGTTGTGCAGTTCCACCTCCGCGATCCCGATGGCAATCACGTCCACATCGATTTCATTTCGCAAGAATGACGAGCCAATGGCGGTCGGCAGTTTTATTAAGGTATCCTGCGCCGTGAAAGCGAAGCAATTATGGATGTCACAGATTTAGTCCCGACGAAAACAAAAATGGCCCGCCATCCTATTTATACGTTTTAAAGCAACAAGCTGAATGATTCCGCTTAGTATAGTTTAGTGCCTGTGAGTGATCGCGCTTCAGAAACCCGGTGCAGCACAAAACAGCCATCGCTACGGGGCGGAGGGCCTTCTGCATCGGCGATAGCCACTCCGGAGATATGTCGGATTTTTCCGCGCAACCGTTATCGAGCCTGTAAGAATACTGTGCGATGGATGAATGGCTGGAATGCGAAAGCTGCGGTGCGGCGCTCGACGTGGAGGTGAGTGACCGGTCTGAGTCGTCGTGGCCTAAGTGTTTTTCTGTGTTTGCAACATTCTGCAGCTGCGAGCGTGGTAGGTTTGGGCTCAGAGTTCGCATTCGCTGCGGACGAAACGAACGTCTCCAATGCACGCTGGGTTCCTTCAAGCTACCAGCACAGAAAAAGGGGAACCGTGATCCCACGGCTCCCCTTTCGGTTCAGGTCGTCTCCCCCCGCGCGCCGATTAGGCGACCAAGGAGAGCCCCGCGCCCGCGTCCTGCGGTTGCTGACCGCTGTCGATGAACGGGATGATCGAGAACGTCTGCCCGCCGCGCTGTTCTTCGTTCTGCACGGCGTTCACGCGCAGGTCACCATCGGGCGTGTTGATCAGCAGCGACAGGTAGTCATTGCCGGTGCGGCTGCTTCTCGCCATCCAGGCTGAGCCGACGCGGATTGGCGTGCCCCGGGGCGAGCTGACCTCGATCCGGTAGTCGGGGTGGGTCTCCTCGGTCTTGTAGCTGTTCTCGATCAGCATGAACTCCAGATCGAACATCATGTTGGCGATGTAGCCAGTGAAAGCGTTGTCGGCGTCCATGGCAGTAAGCTCGCCTGAGATCGAGCCGGATTTCATCAGGCCGTTCGAGACCAGAGGGATGATCTCGAACGCGCCACTCTGGGCCGTGCGCGCCTCTTTCGTCTGCACCGCGTTGACCCGGAAGGGGCCGAGGCCGACATCGATCTGCATCGAGATGTAGGGGTTGCCGCTGGTATTGCCGGTTTCGTTCCAGGCCGTGCCGATGCGCACCTTGCGACCGGACTTGTTGATCGCCGTCACGTCATAATCCGGGCTGCGCGCGGACATCTTGGCCCGTGCCTCAAGCTGGATGGCGATGTCAAATCGCGTCGAGTGAATCATGCCGGTGTATTCAGCGGCGGCGGTCTCGACATTGCGGGTGAGGGTTCCTGCGAACATGGGATAGTTCCTTCTTGGATTGGCCGGTGCCTGACGTTCTTGCCAGCGCATCCGGGATTGCTTTCTCGACCCCTCCTGGGATCACAAACCAGAAAGCTTGCTTTCCTTTCAGCCCCGCCCACGGGTCAGAGCTGCCGTCCGAGTGGGCATGCCCCCGCGCGTTCGGGTGCTACGCCCCTCCCCTGCCCCTCTGGTCTTGATTGGCGGCCCAGATTTTCTGCGGCGACCTTCGGTTGCGCGACGAAGAACTCCGCCTCTTTTCCGTTCAACCCGTGCCCGCCCCGGTCGGTCAGGCCGATGCAGCTGCCGTTCGGCAGATAAGTGATGAGGTACTGACCGAGCCGGTCCTTGTGGACAACGTAGCCGGTATTGGACCAATGCACGGTCTGGCCGACATCGACGGCCGCCTTGATGTCTTCGAGTGTCATGTGAACCTCCTTACGAAGAATGGTGGGGAAACCACGCAAGAAGCCCGGTCGTCCAACCGGGCTTCCGCGCAGCATTCGTTTGGCAAACCGCAGAGAGTTGTCAGGCGCTCTGCGTGACTTGCGTCGCGCGCGCCGCCATCCAATCTTTCAGGCCAAGAACCGTTCTGCCGGCGGCGACCTCGGAGGCCCAGGCAACCCTTGGATCGCCGCAGGGCTCCCCGCTGACGTGCTGCTCGATATGGCCATTGGCCATCCATGGCTCAGGCTGTATGCGTCGCAGCCAGTCCGCCATACTCGGGATACGGCCTTGGCAGTCTTCACGGATATGCTGCTCGCCGATCCAGCGCACGGGGATGTCCCGACCAGCGCTATTGGTCAGGGTCAGACCGAAGACACGTTCAGCATCGAACAGGCCTTGGGCATGGTGACGCAAGGCCCGGTGCGTGAAGAGCGCGAGGTGCTCTTTCGAGGCGTCAAACCAATCGTGCACGGCCTGATAGTCAGACGGCACCCCGCCGAATTTCCGGGCAGAGCTTTCGGCATGATGAAGCGGATGGGCCATCTCAAAGCCCCTCGTCATAGCTGTGCGAGCATTCGACATAGCGGTCGGCGTGATCGAGGATGATGCTGTCTAGTGCTATGTCCCAGGTCAGCGTGCCGTAGCCGCCCTCGTTGTTTTCAAACCCCGGGTGATGATGATAGGCGAGCGACCAGGCGAAATCGCCAACCTCTGTGGCAAGCACCTCCGGCAGTTGGACCTCTGCAGGCTGCACCGTCACATCCTCGACATTGCCGGAGTTGCCATAGCCTTCGTATTCGGCAGTGACCCCGCTGATGCCAAGCGCACGTAGTTGCGCGAGCAGCTCCGCTCGGGTCGCCTTCAAGGTGGTTTCGCGCTCCGCGCGCCACTGAGCCGCCATCGCGGCATAATCGATCTGGGGATTGGTCATGGGTCTGTCCTCTTGTCTGCAATTGGGGGGCCGGGCGTGGCATTGGTCAGCGCGCGCCCGGAAAGCGCAGACCGGCCAAATCCCGATCCGCGACGCCCGACCCAAAGCCCGCTTTGACTTTTCAGGCGGCTTGTTCTGACGTCATGGCGGCTTCCTGCCCAACGATCCGGGCCAGAATGCGGCCCGTGTCGATCCCGTCCCCATGCGGCAGGAACACCCGCAGCTGGAAGGCGATGATCTCGGTGAAGCAGCCGAGGGCCTTAAGGCCGTCGATCATGCCCTTGTCCACGCCGCCAAGCTCGAGGCGCATCTCGCCTGCGACACGGCGACGGGTCAGGGTGAGACCCCGGCCCAGATCGACAGGCGTGGTGGTGCCGAGGACAGCGGTCAGCATCTCCTGCGGCGTTTGCGGATTGGAGACGAGGAAGCGGGCGCGGAGCGCCGCCGCACCTTCTTCGCTCAATGTGGGCCCGATCATCGCCGCCGCCCCGTCCGGCGTGCCCCGGTAGATGCGCTCATTGGTGGTCGGGATGTCCTTCCAGATCGGCAAGAGCAGCCCGGTCAGCAGGTAGAGCTTGGTCATGGTGGTCTTGGGCAGGGACGCCGCCTCGGCATCCCAAAGCCCTGCAAACTCATGCCTCCCGATGTCCTCCCAGGCCGAGGACTCAAACCGTGTCTCCTCCAGATAGCTCGACCCGTTGGGCCGCACCACCTTGCGCATCAGCGTGACGATGTCTTCGTCATACATCTGCATCGGGCGTGCCGAGATGAGCGCCGCGCGACCCGAGGCGCGATTGACCATCGACCGCTTGTCGGGGTTGCGCGACAGGGCGTCATCCGCCGACAGCACGTGGACCGGGTCCGTCACCTCGAGCCCGATGATCCGCGTCACGGCTCCGGACTTTGGGCAGGTCCAGAGATCCTCTGTGGAGACCTGTCCGATCTTTTCGCCGCGCAGAGTTTCCACGCCGAGATCAAGCGTGCCTGCTGCGCGCGCCCGTTCCGTCTGATCGGCAATCCGCCTCATGAACTCGGCAAAGAGCGCGTTCTGCATGTGGATGGGAAGGGCAAGCACCCGATTCAGAAACCGCTGGATCGGGGGAAGTTCCTCGAGAAGCACCCCGTCCTTGTCGATCAGTCGCAGGGCTGTCCAGTCGGTGAAGCTCTCGTAGCTCATCGCCTCGGCGCGCCCGGCGGCAAGATCGGCGAAATACCCGCGCAGCGCCGCCCGTGCGATCGGGCTTTCGAGATTGTCCTCCTCGCGGAACATGCCCTGCGAGCCGGTCTCGCGCTGGCCCTTGGTCAAGGCCCCGAGCTGGTCGAGGCGTTTGCTGATCGTCGAGGTAAAGCGCTTCTCGCCATGCACATCCGAGGTGCAGACCCGGAAGAAGGGCGCGCTGACCTGGGCCGAGCGATGCGTGCGACCCAGCCCCTGGATGGCCGCATCGGCGCGCCAGCCGGGCTCCAGCAGGTAGTGCCGCCGCCGTTTCTGGTTCTTCGCCGTTTGTGCTGCGTGATAGGACCGGCCCGTACCGCCCGCATCGGAGAAGATCAGGACATCCTTCTCGCTGTCCATGAAGGCTTGGGTCTCAGACGAATTGCTGCTGGCGGCGCGCTTCTCGATGAAGAGATGGCCGTCCTCAGCCTTGAGGGGGCGGACGGAGCGCCCTGTGACTTCCGCGACGACCTCGTCCCCCAACGCCCATAGTATCTGGTCGAGCGCCGAAGGGATCGGGGCCAGCGTCATCAACTCCATCATCGCCGCATCGCGCAGGGCGAGTGCCTCGCGCGAGACAACGAGCGCGCCGGTCTCATCCCGCAAAGGTTCCGCCACCATGTTGCCGTCGATCTCGACCAGCTTTTGCGCATGGATCGGGAAGGCCTGTTCGAGGTAGCCCAAGACGTAGTCGCGCGGCGTCAGGGCACCCTCGACGAGCTCATCTTCCGGGTCCATCGTCTCAAGTCGGCGCTTCAGCAGGCTCTCGCCGGTTGAGACGACCTGAATGACGCAAGCGTTGCCCACCGCTAGATCTTCCTCGATGGCGCGGATGATGGTCGGGGCCTTCATGCCCATCAGGAGATGGTTGAAGAAGCGCTGTTTCGTGCTCTCGAAGCGGGACTTGGCCGAGGCGCGTGCAGCCGAGGCATTAGTCTCCCCCGAGGCATCGTTGACACCGGTCGCTGTCAGCGCCGCCTCGAGATTGTGGTGAATGGTGCGGAAGGCACCCGCATAGGCGTCGTAGATCTCGATTTGGGTCGGGGTGAGCGCGTGTTCCAGCACGTCGTACTCCACGCCGTCGAAGCTGAGGGCCCGGGCAGCGTAGAGCCCGAGCGTCTTGAGATCGCGCGCGACAACCTCCAAGGCGGCGACACCGCCTGCCTCCATCGCCGACACAAAGCTTTCGCGGCCTGGGAAGGGGTATTCGGGGCCTTGCCCCCAGAGACCGAGACGCGCGGCATAGGCCAGGTTGTGCACGCTCGTGGCGCCCGTGGCCGAGATGTAGAAGACGCGGGCGCGGGGTGCTGCGAGTTGCAGCCGCAGGCCCGCAAGGCCCTGCTGGGAGGGTTTGACCCCCCTGCCCTGCTCGGACCCTGCCGCGTTCTGCATGGCATGGGCCTCATCAAAGGCCAGTACGCCATCAAAGTCTTCACCCATCCAGGCCAGGATCTGGCTCAGTCGCGTGGTGCCGCATTTGCCCGCGGACCGCAGCGTGGCGTAGGTGACAAACAGGATGCCGTCGCCCATCGGGATGGGCTGGTCCGGTTTCCATTTGGAGAGCGGCTGGATATCCGCGGGCGAGCCGCCGAGATCGGTCCAGTCGCGGACCGCGTCCTCGATCAGCGTGGCGGATTTGGAGACCCAGATCGCCTTCCTGCGCCCGGCAAGCCAGTTGACGAGGATCAGCCCCGCGCATTCGCGGCCCTTGCCGCAACCGGTGCCGTCGCCGAGGAAATAGCCAAGGCGATAGGCACGTGCATCCGGGTCATCATCGGCGCGGGTCAGTTTGGTCTGGTCGTCATCGATCGTAAACCGCCCCGGCAGGTCACGCCCATGGGCATCATGGGCCATGATGATGGTCTCGAGCTGTGCCTCGGAGAGATTTCCCTCCTCAATCAGCTTAGCGGGCAAGCGTAACTCCGCACTACCGTCACCCGAAGACATGGGCGGCGCCACAGAGGCCATGGCGATGCTCTCGACGAGCGGCGTGGGATGTTCGCGCGCACCTGCGATCTCAATCCGCTGCGGGCGGTAACGCGCATAAATGTCCGAAACGGGCGTGTTGTCGCGCGGGGTCTCGAAGCTTGTGAAGCTGAGCGGGATGGCAGCATTGGCCTGGGGCTTGGAGGTGGCGGCAGGCGCAGCGGTGGTCTTGCGCACGGCAAATGCGGGACCGACCGGTCGAGCCTGAGGGAGTGCCGCCGCCCGTTGTGCGGGGCGCGCCTCGGGCCGGGTTGCGGCCACGGCGTCGACATAGAGAAGGGCTTCATCGAGATCCTGAACTGTAGCGCGGACGAATTCGCCACCGTCCTGCACCTTGTCGAAGACCATGAGCTGGGTTTCCACGGAGGTGCCGAGCTTGCGGTAGACCTGCCCCGGCATCGTCAGCGCCAGTCGCGGTGTCAGGATTCCACGTGTGCGGGACCAATGCGCGGAATCGCGCTCAGATGTGAACCCCGGCGGCATGATCGCCACCAGCCGCCCGCCGGGCGCGAGACGCTTTGCAGCCGCAATGAGATGTTTGGCAGCGATGTGCTTGTCTCGCGAGCGATCGACCGAGGAGGCAAAGGGCGGGTTTATCACCACAACGTCGGGTAGAGCCGACGTCTGCAACAGATCGTCGATATGTTCGCCGTCATGGCCCGTCACCTCCCCGCCGAAGAGGCCCCGCAGGAGGCTCTGGCGAAAGGGTTCGATCTCGTTGAGCAGAAGTGTGGCACCAGCCCGTGCCGCGAAAGCAGCCAGAGCACCGGTGCCCGCCGAGGGCTCCAGAACGGTCTCGCCCTTACGAATAGCTGCGGCCCGCAAGACCAGCGCCGCAAATGGCAGCGGCGTGGAAAACTGCTGCAGCCGGATCTGCTGCTCTGACCGGCGCGTTTCCGTCAGGAGCCGTGAGGCCAGCAGCTTTGCAGCGGCGATGTCACCTGCCGCGCCGTCCCCACGCAGCAGCACCTGAACAGCCGCGGCCTGCATCAGGTCGTAGGCCATGCGCCAGTCCCAGGCACCGCCGGCATCGCGGCCATGGAACGTCTCTCGCATGATACGCGCGAGCGCTGAACTGCGCAGGGGTTGGGTGTCGACCTCCGCGCCGATCTGCGCGAGGGCTGAGACGAGTCCAGCGGCGGAGATTGAGAGAGCCGGGTTTGCCGGTTTGGGTTTGGTCATGGGGGTTTCCTTTGGTTCAGGGTCTGAGTTCCAAAGGACAAAAAGCCCGCTTTCGCTTTTCAGGAGATCCGAGCCAAAAGCCATTAAGAAGGGTGGGCCGTCAACGTGGTCCACCCTCCTCAGCAACAAAGAGAAAGCCACGCAGCAAAACAGCTGGACTTATTGATCAAAAAGCCGACATTGAGGCAGCGCGCGGCGATCGACAGCTAGGAGCCCAAACTGCCAGATGCTGCAGTGTTTGCGAGGGAAAGCAACGTGCAGGAGACGGGCATTGAAAAATGCTCATTCACCGGACGTGAAGCAAGGGCGCGGGCGGCGAAGATACGATATTCAGTTGCCCAATACCGTGTTGCCAGATTTTCCGTATTTTGAAAGTTCTTTAGAAAGTTCCAGCCAATCATTTGCAATCTTTTGACCCATGTCCCCCACAGGAAATCGAGTTTTACCGCCATCTTCCTCGTAAGGATATCGCCCCCGGGTAATTTCATCTTTGGAGAGCGAAATCATCAATTCGTAAAGCTGTGCCGGCAAATACTTTTTCAGGTCAGAAGCGACTTCTTCAGGTAGCCTTTTAATATTGGCAACGTGGCCAACAAAGGCATGTTCGACGGTTTCATCGTCCGGGCCATCCGCACTTGTGACCGGGCCATGCGAAACTGTGACGTGCAATGATTTTAGAAACAGCTCAGTTGATATCACGCTGAGATGATGAACAACAAACCAGTTTTGTATTTCGAGAAATCCGCTTTTTTCAGACTCTCGTAAGAACTCCGCCTCGGCGGCTTCGCAAAAAGCACATGCAGTTTCGAAAACCGGATTTGGCGCCCATCCCGGCTTCAGGGTGTACTTGAAGGTTTCCATTCGGCTTCCTAGGCAGTCCTATTTTACGACTTTCGAAGTATCCAGGTTATCATCCCAATGCCAGACTGGCTGACGCCAGTATGGGAGTCCTTTTATTACTCCGTCTATTGCTTCGAGGATAGGCATACGACGCATTTCGGGGCCTCGACCAAAGCGGAGTGGCGGCGGCTTCTCTGGATAAGCATCTTTGTTAGCCAACTGAACGCCGAAAAGAAGAAGATCCTCGGCGTCTGCTTGAAATTCTCCGTGTGCGCGGTAGTATTCGATGTTATCAGCAGCGAGTGCTTTGGAGAGGCGGCTGCCAACGGGATATTCGGCAACGATCCAACAGCATTCGACTGATGACTGCCGATACTTTTCGGTCCTGAGGCGGAAGTCGCGAAGATGTTGGCTAGAAAGCTGAACCTCAAATGCTATCCGTTTGCCATTAGAATGCGTAATGAGAGTATCTGCTTTCCATTGGGTTCCATCCGGAGCGCTTCCTGCGACCTCGACGTTGGCCTGATAACCCAATGCACGCCCAGCTTTCACAGTATCAATTTTGAGGCGAGTGTGGGCGTAACTCTCGGGTTTTGGAAGCTTACCAGGATAGCCGGGGTGATGAGCGAAGAAGCGGAGACCACGGATTGAAGTTTTTGGTATCGCTGGCCAGTCGGAGCGCGGCATTCGTAACGTGCCTTTGGAGGAAGTGCTGAGCGCCTCCCATTCAACTTCAGTAAGCGAAAATGCTTCAACTAACTCGCCAGTATTTGCTTCATATGCGATTTGCCCCACAATCATCTCCTTGGTGCCCGCAGGGGACTATTGCATTAAATCTGAATGTCGGCAAAGGCTGGGATCGGTCATTGGCGCAATCGCAGCGAACGGCAAGTGTACGGATACGGTGGGACTTCTGAGAATTTCATCGTACCAGCCATATGACACACCAATGTCGCCTATTTCACTTGGCCCAAGGGTGACGGGAGATTGAAACGCATAATGCCCCCTTACTGGCAGCCTTAGCGTGGGATTACGCCCCTTCCGGCAACTGACCCCACTTACCGATCTGGCGCCGCTTCAAGGGAAGTTTCGAACCGCTTGTCCGCCGCCGCTGCTTCTTTCAAGAGCGCGTCGAAATTGTCAGGTGGATTTCCCTCTTCCAGCATCCCTTTGAACGTCGCATAGGCATCCGTCTTGCTGCCATAGGCGCGCAGGGTCTTGTCGTCGTTCACCCAAGCCACCACGATGACCTTCGCATCGCTGTTGAACCGATAGAACAGCCGATACTGCTGGAAGAATTTCGCCCGGAACCAGTGCTTGCGGTGATCGCCGAGTGTGCCGCCTTGCCGGAAGGCAGCGGCTCCCGGGTCCGCCGGTATGGCCTCGGTGACCAGCTTGAAGATGGCGGCCAGCCGTTTCGTGGAATTTTTCTTGCGCCAAGTCTTAGGATCGCGTGCCTTACGCGCTTCAACTTCCTCGATCCGCCCTTCGAGCTGGTCCAGAAAGAGCGGATGCGCATAAATCGACCATCCGTTTACGACAAGGGGCGCGTGGGCGGGCACGCTATCGCCGCTCATTCATCCTCGAGCGATAGCGGCGCATCGAGATCAACGTCAACGTCTCCGACCAGTGCTGCAAGACGGCCATGCAAAGCCCCATCGAACGCCCGAATGCGGTCCGGATGCGCCTTGATATCGGCCTCGACAAAATCGAGAAAGGCGCCGAGCGCAGGATCATCCTCGTCGCTGCGCACGGGCTCGATATAGACCCTGCCACTCGGCTCGGTGCAGTAGCGAATCTGGTCGCCCTTGCACAGCTTGAGCTGTTTGCGCACACCCGCCGGCACGGTCGTCTGATACCGATCCGTGAGTTTCGAGACATCTTGTGCAAGCGCTGTCATGGCAGTCTCCTGAAAGAAAGGGGGTCTTTGCTGCCTTCGACAGGTAATGCATTTGCATTGCCTTGTCAAGGCAAGCCGCAGGATCTGCTGTCGCCGGGCAGGTCGATGAACCATCCGGCGCAGCAACTAATCTCGCCTCGCGAGATACTCCGCCAGCACTGGGCTGGCCGCCCCCTTCGCGGAGCTAAGCAGCTCCGAGCCTGCAAGCGAGGCCTTCGAGAGCCGCACGAGCCCGCCGGTTTCCTCAATGCGGTAGCAGCGGCGGTTTTGCCGCCCCCGCCTGTAGTGGGTCGCAGTGACGATCTGGCAGGTGCTGCCATCGGTGAGCGTCACAGGGGTGGCGAGCCTGATCTTGTCGCCTTCCTCATAGTCCGGGATCGCAGCCCAATCCCGGCAGCGCTGACGCCAGGCATGAGCATAGCTGTCCGGGTCCTTCAATTCGGAGAGCAGCGCCAGAAGGCTGAGCGGCGCACGAGACTCGTTCGGGCCAGCGCTTTCCTCCATGTCCTTGTAGCCCCAGCAGCCGTCATCGTATCGGGTGAGGAAGACAGCCCCGAACGTGATGGAGCCATCAGCATCGGTCACATAGGTCGTGTCTTCGACAGCGGTGCCGTCGAGATTGGTGACCCTTGCCGCCGCATACCAGGTGGAGCCAACCTTGCAGGCTTTCACCAGTTCGGTTTTGCGCGTGTTGCCCTCGAAAGTGCAGAGCCGGGCGATTTCCGCTTTCTCATCCGCGTAGGTCAGGACGCGGCGGTCTGTGTAGAACAGCCAACCCATCACGCCACCCTCCGGTCGTCGATTTCCATCAGCGCATCGAGCGGCACGCGGTAGGGCTGCATGGCGTCGAAATCCTCGCAATTGCCGCAGTTCTGCACGATTGCGAAGGTGTCGCAGGCATCCTTGAGGATGACCCGGAAGGTGCCGCCAAGGCCCGAGGGCACCTCGTAGGTTCCGCCGATGAGATAGTCCGAGGCCCGGCGCACGAAGACGCGGATGCTGTGGCCATCGGTGGCGAGCCGGATCGCCACCTGCCCCCGGTCGATGAGCACCTGCACATCGTCGAGAATGTCCGTGTAGAACTGGCCCGTCAGATCACGGAACGCCATGCGGCGCTGCGCCATCCAGTCTGTGTCCCGAAACGGGTTCATGCCTTGGGCGAAGGCGAAGGACGGATCGGCTTGCTCGGTCGTGACGATGCGGGTGGTCGTGCCATCGATGCCGTTCGAGCGCAGATGCACACCATTGCCGACGATGAGGATCAGGGCGGGCCTGTCCACCGGTCCGTTCCAGTTGGGCAGGAAGGTTTTGCAGGCGCGCGCATGGGCGATCTGCGCCGCGACGGCAGACGCCGAGAACTTGAGAATAGCCATGGGGATGTCTTTCTGTTCGGTTTGGAAGAGGGTCGACCCGCGCGGGGAATGCCTCGCGCGGGTCGTATGATGGCTCAGGCCGCTTGCGCGACCGCGCTGTCAGGCTCGGGGGTTTCCGCAGCAGGTTCCGTCTCATCACAGGCGACACCGGCGGTCTGCATCATGGGCGGGCACCAGGCGGCTACGGCAGCGCGCTGTGCGTCGGTGAGCGTGGCGAAGGGCTCGGCGAAGAGCTTGTCGCAGAAAGCGACGATCTCCTTCTTGCTCGACGAGGCCAGCGTCACCGCCTCCTGAGCCAGACCCAGATCCTCACCGAGGATCTTCAAGAGCCAGGCCTTCTTGAAGCGGTTGAACAGCGCCGCGTTCGGCGTCCAATGCGCGCGGATATCGGGCATGATCTCGATCTCGAAGTCATGCATCAGGCTGTCGCGCCGAGGGTCCCGCGCGAAGCAGGACTGCGTGGTGCTGGCCGTGGCATAGGCCACGAGCTTGGCCTTTTCCCCTGCTTCCAGCGCGCGAAACCCAGCGAACTGATCGGCGGCCGCGCGGGTGTCATCGAGCCACGAGAGGTCCAGCACATCATGCGCCGCCGCCACCTGCTCGAGCGAGGTCTCGTCGATCTCGTCCATCTTGGCGTGGGTGCGGTATTCCTTGCGGGCATCGATCTTGATGGACTGCGTGACGCTCATGCCACTGGCCAGAACGTCACTGACCAGCTTGAAGAGCGTCAGATCGAGCGTGGCCTCGGGATGCAGCGCCATCGCAGCGCCAAGGGCCATGGCGCGCTCGGTTTTGAGGTCCTTGGCGAGCGAAGCAGGGTAGCTGATCTCGCCCGGGTCAGGGGCCTCTTCCCCCGTCGGGCTAGTCGAGACGCCGCGCTTGCCCTCCTCTTTTACCGTGTCCTCCGGGCGCACGAGGCCCACATGGAGCGTGACCTTACCGGCCGACCACGACGCAATCACACCAGCGCGGGCGAGGTCCTCGGTGCTGTAGGCCTCCTGCAGGTCGCGGGCTTCGTCTTCCAGAGCGTCCAAGCGCTCGTAAAGGGCATTGTAGGCATCGTCTTCGAGCCCCTCATCCTCCATCTCGAGTTGCAGTTTTTCAAGTTCAGCGGTGATTTCATCCACGCGCTTCTGGGCGGTCTCATCAGGCTCGATCGGGCCGGGATAGACGCGGCCATAGTCGGCCATGGTCGCGTAATCATAGCGCACCATCGCATCGGCCCAGGCAAAGCCAAGTTTTGCGCGGGCCTCTTCGGCGGCGGCACTGAGTTTTTCAAGCAGGATGGTCTCGACCAGCGCTGGATCCTCGAGCACGGAATGCTCTTCCAGAAGATCGGCCGCGATCGCTCCGCCGCGGGCTTCATAGTCCTCGCGCACGAAGGCCCCGATATCATCGCTAACCTGCACACCGCGGGATTTGAGCGCCTGACGGACGGTGTAGGCCTGCAGGTAGTTGTCCTCCTTGGTAAGTGCCTCATAGACCTCGCGCTGCACCTCCTGGCTCGGGTGCTCGGCAAAGGCTTTCATCGTGTCGAGCGTGATCGTCTTGGCCCGGGCTGCGGCGCGGATGTCAGGGTGGATCAGGCCATAGCGCAACCGGCCTTTCACGGCCGCCACCGTGGTGCCGAAGGTCTTGGCGATCGTCTCGGGCGTCTGGCCATCGATCTCCATCATCCGGGCGAAGGCCTCGAACTCGTCGATGGCGTTCATCGGGGCTTGCGTAATGTTCTCGGCGAGCGACAGGGCCGTGGTGACCTCGCAATCCTCGGGTACCAGGCGACACTCGACTTTGGTCTTCGCCGTGAACCCCTTGGCGGCCTTGTCCGCGACCAGCTCCTTCAGCGCCACATGGCGCCGTCCACCGGCCAGCACGGCGTATTTGCCGTCGAGTTTCTGGACTAGCAGCGGCTGGAGCAACCCCAGAACGGCGATGCTGGCTTTCAGATGCGCGATGTTCTCGAGGTCATAGGTTTCCGGCGAGTTGCTCCGCACATTGGCGGGATGTGCAGTCAGATCGCCGATGGCGACAGAAACGGGTTTGAAACTTGCAGTCATGGGATGTCCTTCTCGGTGGGCAAGATGCGGCCCGCGCGCTTGCGTGTGACCAATCCCCGGGTTCGGGGATCACATCGACAGAAGGCCCGCTTTGCCTTTTGGGGGCAGCGGGCCTTCATCGTCTGGGATGTCAGTGGGAGGGGTCCCCTGCCCTTCTACCAGTCGCGCGCCAGCATGATGGTCAGCACGCGCGTGGTGGTGGCGGGATTGTCCGGGGTCTCGGCGCCGTAGCGGAAATCCGAGTCTGCCTCATAGAGATCGATTTTCCAGAACACGGTCTCGCCCCGGATCTCGAGCGCCCCGAAATCATGCCAGCCTTCGGGATCATTCTCGGGCTCGAACGTGTCGAACGCCCCCGCGGCTTTCACCGCCTCGGCCATGAAGCCGTCACCGGCCTCTATGAGCGAGCGGGTGACATGCATGCGTCCCTGGATGGGCTGCGCGGGCGGCACCCCGAGGCATGCGAGCTTGCGAAACGCGTCGTTCTGCGCTGCGATCACAATTGGATCCGGACGGTATGGCTGGGCTTGTGCAGTGATGGTCATTGGGCTCTCCCTTGAGAAGTTGAAACACCCCTTCCGAAGCCTTCTTTCCCTTTTGCCGACGCACACCCCTCAAGCGGCCTCGGCGTTCTCCCCGGCCCTACCCACTTCTGACCGTGCGATCAGGTAATCACTGGCGCGCTGCGCATCGGCGGCGTGCTTGAAGATCGCGTTCTTGTCAGAACGCAGAACGCGCAGCCAGTTGTAGAGATACGCCGCGTTCATCTCGAGTGTATGGGCTGTAAAGCCGAGCGTCTGGCCCAGGAACACGGAGGTCAGCTCGGCGACGATCTCTTCACGGGCATAGGCCGTGTTGCCAAAGCGTGACAGGCCGTAATCGCGGTTCAGCCGATGGCGCGCCTTGGTGGCATGGGCGAGCTCATGCGCCCAGACCTCGTAGAAGTTCCGCGGGTTCTCGAACCTGGAAATGGATGGCATGAAGACCTTATCCACGGGCGGCAGGTAGTAGGCTTCCGTCCCTGTGAAGACGGTCGTGATGTCGATGGTGTCGAAAAACGCCTGCATATGCGGGATGGGCTCGGACGGCAGATGCTCAGGCGCTGGCTCGGGGTTCGGATAGAAACTGTCGGGCAGACCCTCGATCTGGCAGGCATTGAACACGCGGTAGGATTTCTGGAAGCGGAAGATGCGGGCTTCCTCGGAGCGATCATCGCCATCGCTGCGGTCGTCCTCATCGCCGGCGTCTTTCCGGCTTTGGCCGTAAAAGACAACGACAGAGGACTTCTCGCCTTTGCGCACCTTTGCGTCCAAGGCATTGGCCTGCGGCAGCGTCATCCAGAAGGGCGAGCTGTGGCCCGCCATCACGGTCCGCATAGTGAGCAGGAAGTTGTTCACTCCCTGGTAGGGTTCACCGCCCACGCGCAGGGGGCGCGAGCTGCCACCTGCGGTCCAGGGTTTGCGCCACGGCAGGACGCCGCGCTCGATGATGCGGATGATTTCGTTTGTGATGACCGCGGAGGCATCGAATTTGGGCGTGCGGGATCGGGCCATGGCTGGCCTCCTTTCGTGTGTTGGTAAGAAGATTGGCGTTCAGGTTGACCGACGGGACCGCGGATCGTTGGCGATCCTGGCACCGAGCTTGTCGACCATGTCGATGTAGGTGGTCAGTGAAACAGACCTGCCGGCACCCGAAGGGTCAGGGTCGGCCGTTCCGTTCCGCGTCACCCGCGGCAGGTGCACGAAGGCGATGACATCGGTGACGGGTCTGATATCGATGAACGGTGTCCCTCGTGCGACCGCAAGAGCGGCCAATGGAAAGCGCTCGATCGGCGCGAGGGTCGAAACGGAAGTCCAACCGAGATGGATGAATGTCCCGCCCGCTCCGCAGATTACGTGGGCATTCGGTAATCTCGCCGCTTGCCTGAGATAGCCCAGATCACGCAGGACAGTCTCGCGTTCGAGCTGCCGCGCCAGCGCCGTTTGGCCAGTTCTGCGCAGCTCTCTATGCCGCCACCAAGAGGCAGCAGTTGCGCGCAACACGCGCAAGACACTTGTTTGCATGGGGAAGCCCTTCATCCGGAACGGCAGACCGGAACCCGGCCCGGACCCGGCTGAGGCCCCCCAAAGGCCCTCATCCGTCAGTCACAAAACTCGAAGAACACTTTCTCTTTCTACGGGCCAATTGGACCGTGGTAACAGCTGAGGGTCCGATACAACTGCGGTTCCCGGTGATTTCATGCGGTAAGTTCCGGTTGGGGTCCAAGATCGGCAAGCCATATCGGCAACCCCGGCCTAACCGCCGCTGGTTTTCTCATATTATCAATACTTTATCTTGTGTCTTGGATCGGCAAAAAACCCGGCTCCAGCCACGTTGCAGGCCCAAAAATCAGGACTTCCAACGTTCAGAACAATGCAGGGTTACGGATAAAAAATGGAACCGGAGGCGCAGAACCTCCTGCCAACTTGAATTTCAGCAATATTGCCGCTATATACCGTCAGTATCACTGTAGGAGAATAGGTCATGCACATCACGAACTTTGCTGAAGCTGGGCAATTCGAACCGCGCAAGATCGCCGCGGTACTACGCACATCAGCAGAAGAGATCGCATTGACCGTCGGCTTGGGCAAAGACGCGTTGCAGAGGCGAGCCCGCATCGGTTCGGACAAGACGCAGCGCCGCCTGCGCGAATTGGTAGAGGTGCTGAACAAAGTCGAACCCCGCTTCGGCTCGGAACTGATGGCCTATGCGTGGTACCGGTCAGAGCCACTGCCCGGCTTTGATGGCCGGACTGCCATGCAACTTGTTCAGGAAGGCAAAGCACAGCAGGTTCTGGAATACATCGACGCAGTCGACGCAGGCGTCTTCGCCTGATGCCTCTGAAAGATCGCCGCTATACAGGACCGCTCTATCGGGCGCTAAACCCGGTCTATGCACGTGAACCTCTGTCCGGACGAGGCGCTGAACTCTATGGAGGGCGCTTTAACGCCAAGGGCACCCCTGCACTCTACACGGCGCTTGATCCCACGACGGCTCTCCGAGAAGCCAATCAGGTCGGTAGCCTGCAACCCACGATCCTCGTGTCCTACACCGCCGATCTCGGCCCAATTTTCGATACCCGCGATCAGGACGGACTTGCCCGGTATGGCATCACAGAGGCGCTGCTCGCCGACCCAGCATGGCGCATGAAGATGCTCGACGGCCTATCGGTGCCGACTCAGGATTTCGCCGGGAGCCTCATCGCTGATGGGTTCGCAGGACTTCTGATCCGGAGTTTTGCGAAGGGCGCGTCAGCATCGGACTTCAACATCGTGTTGTGGAACTGGACCAGCGAAAGTGGCGTCCTTACTGCCGTGGACGACGAAAACCGTCTGTCACGGATGTGATCCGCTAGGTCAGAGCTTCAAATGATGGATCGGTTTTGTAGTGCTCGCCGGGAAGATAATACCGGCGCATCAAACATTTTGTGGTCACTTTGCAAACGTTCAAAGAAAGGTTTTGTAAGGGTAGTGTCGCAAACTGCGAGAAGCCGGACTACGCTGATTGGTCAAACTGACACTTTCGGATCAACTGTGCGACCTCGACCCCGGCGAGCGTGGCCGCTGCTGAATTCAACGATTTAACAGTCTGCATCGGCCGGAAAATTTTTTTGATGAACCGAAGATCCTGCTCAATGAAATTGTTGAGGTATTTCGTACGCC
>NZ_JAUOSD010000023.1:0-54559 GCF_030548265.1 Marinovum sp. 2_MG-2023
CAGACGCGGAAGCCGAATACCCAGATTCAACCTGCAGACTCTCATTATGAATGAGGGACCAGCAGGGGGCAGGTCAACCGCTTCGTCGATTTGACTGACGTCCGCGCCTATCTGGCGGATTTCTACAGCCACACGGGCCGTCCATCCGTCGATCCCGAGTTGCTGATCCGCATGCTTCTGGTCGGCTATTGCTTCGGCATCCGGTCGGAACGGCGGCTTTGCGAAGAAGTGCATCTGAACCTCGCCTATCGGTGGTTTTGTCGGCTTGATCTGAGCGACCGGGTTCCGGATCACTCAACCTTTTCCAAGAACCGCCACGGTCGGTTTCGAGAAAGCGAACTGCTGCGGCACCTGTTCGAGACGACTGTCGCCCTGTGTATCCAAGAAGGTCTGGTCAGCGGCCAGCGCATGGCGATTGATGCCAGCCTGATCGAAGCCGATGCGAACAAGCAGAACTCCACGCCGAAGGAGAACTGGGACGCGGGACAAATCGATCCCGCCGATGCGCCCCGCGCCGTGCGCGAGTATCTCGACACCCTGGACGAGGCCGCTTTTGGCGCCGCCAGCGAGGTGCAACCCAAGTTCACCTCGCGTTCTGATCCCGCAAGCCAATGGACAGCGGCCCTTAAAGGCCCTGCATTCTTCAGCTATTCCGACAATTATCTCATCGACACGGATCATGGTGTCATCTTGGATGTGGAACCCACCCGCTCCATCCGGCAAGCCGAGGTCGGGTCGACAAAGACCATGTTGAAGCGGGTCAAGGAGAAGTTCGACCTGCATCCCGAACGCCTGATCGCTGACACGGCCTATGGCACCGGACCGATGCTGGGTTGGCTGGTTGAACGCAAGATTAACCCGCACATCCCCGTCTTCGACAAATCTGGCCGCAGCGACGGCACCTGGAGCCGAGGTGACTTCGAGTGGGACGCAGAGAACGACGAATACATCTGCCCCGAGGGCCAAGAGCTGAAGCAGTTCCGGCGAAACTATTCCGATCCGAACCGAGGGCCGACCGGACAGGGCAGAACCAAATACCGTGCCCTAAAACTGACCTGCCAGACTTGCCCGTCCAAGGCGAAATGCTGCCCGAATGCAGACGCCAGATCGATCACCCGCGAAGAACACGAAGACGCCCGCCAAATAGCCCGAGACATCGCTAAGACCAAGCAATACGATATCTCCATGAAGCTCCGGAAGAAGGTCGAGATGCTCTTCGCGCACCTCAAGCGCATCCTCGGCCTCGGAAGGCTCCGATTACGTGGCCCATGCGGTGCAAATGACGAATTCCTCCTCGCCGCAACCGCCCAAAACATCCGCAAATTGGCCAAGATCTTTCCTGCACCGCAGCAGACGCGCACAGCCTGATAGGAAAGGCGCTCGCGCCCAACTCAAGCAACGAAATTCTGCGCCCGCGAACGGGTGTTTTTCCGCGGAATCGGCGGAAAGTGGACCTTCGCTGCGCCAATCGCGAACGGCAGCATTGCGCAGGTAGCTGCCGCTTCAAAGCTGCGAAGTGTCGGAGCCCTCAGAACAACGGCCCTAGGCAGAAGGTCGCGCCCGCCACGGCGAAGGTCCCGAGAGAACCCATACCTTTCCGGCGTGCCGGGCTCAGCATCGGCCGGAGAACATCCTAAGCGGTGTGCTAGGTCGCCGCAGGATGGTAGAGTTACGAGTGGGAAACGGGAACAGTGATTGTGTGAAAGTGACCATCACGAATCGCCGTAGTTCTTAACAGCGGATTGGACAATTCGATCACAATTCGCATCCAGGTTGGGCTTAACATCTCGAAGTGGACTGCCAAGCCATTCGGCTGGAAGTCCACGTCTAGCCGCCTCGTCTGAAATGGCTGAGTATCGATCTATCAAGTGCTCGAAGAAAATTTTAACTCTATCAACTCTCTTTTGAATTTTTTCGGTCGTCTTTCTGATTCTGAACACTTCATCGGTTTCGGCGCGCAGTTCGTGCCACAATGCTTCATCTTCAATAAAAGTATCCATACTAGTATTCTCCACAAAAACAAAATTTGAAATAAGATTCCTTATCACAAAGCCACCAAGACGAGATGGAATAAATTCGGCCTCAAAATTTGCCGGTCCATGCGAGACTGTGAAGATATAGCGCGCGCGACAGAGGTCGTCCAAAACTTTAAGCGTAATGTCAGGGGCGAACCCAATATCTAGAAAGATATTACGAATTTTTTCCCCGCTTACGGCTTCAAAATTTTTTCGAGCCGCGTGGTTTGCCAAGCCATGCAACAGGAAAATTCGGAGCATTTGCGCGCTCGACATATCTAGTTTCGCGTCAAATGGATTCGCGATTGGACTATACTCCTCAGAGTATACTGATCGGCTACCGATCATGATGGCGCGCATGGCTTCGTGCTCTGGGAGCTTATAGGTTCCATGCCTTTGATAGAGCTGAACCGCACGACCAGTAGCACTATATCCATTCCTTAGAAAGTCCCGTGTGATCCGAAGGGAAAAGCGAATGTCTCCGGTTGAAAATAGTGAAATTGAGTTGGCGACTTCTGTACCCATAACGGATTCGATAAGTAAGTCGGCGATAACAGATGCGTCGTCTAGAACAATTTCTTTTCCGTCCTCACTGGTGAAATTCACCGATTTGCCCTTTAAGAGTTCCTTGGCAATCGAGAATCTTTTGGACAACACAGAGGTCACATCAGGCGGCTCAACGCTGATCGGCTCGAAGTCAAAGGCATCAAATATTGGCAAACCCCTATTCCTGAAGTAGGTGTTATCCCTCATGGCCAAGATAATATTGCACTTGAGACGTCTGGATATAGCGATTCCGTTGGAGAAAATATCATCCTGAATCTGCTCATCTTCGAATTGATCTATATTATCGAGCACTAAGAAAATAGCCGCATTCTCGGCGGCGTAGGAAATAACCTTCTCAACATATGGTCGCTTCTGCTCATAGTCCTTCTGCAATATTTCAGCTATTTTGAGATTCACTTCACGCTCATCTCCAGCAAGGAGCGCGAGTGGCCCTTTCTTCAATGAGGATATCTCCGACTTGTAGGCATGTTTAAGACACCTATCATAGTCCGACAAAAATGGGTCATCCATTATGTATTGAAAGAGTTCAGAAATTATGAATTCGGAAGCGTTTTCAGACCGGCCGAAGTTTCGAAAGTCGACCTGTATCCAGTGGGGGTAAGGCTCGCCATCCTTCCTGGTAAAGTATTCACGGTTCGTCACTAGATGCGTGTGGTGAATGAAGGTAGTTTTTCCGGAACCAACGGGGCCAAGTATCAGAAGTGCTACTGGCTTGGCCTTGGCGGCTGCCGCGCGAATTCTGTCGCTCACTTGTGTTCTGCCGCCGGACGTCATACCCTTAACTGGTGCCAGCTTGCTCGCCGATCTTCGACGATGGATGTGCATTCCTATCCGTTTATCGTATTTTGTTCGGTCTGGAGTTTCCACGTAGCTTTTTTGAAACAAATCTATATCTGAAACAGTTATGTCCTCAGAAAACGCTGTCTCTATTTCATTGCTGATCACGTGATATACGCTGTTTCGCTTGAACTTTGTAAATGGTTGGTCTATATATTGATTTAATTTTCGCTCAATCAACTGATCTTCGCGACGTCCCAGTAGCTCATTATCAAGTGACCCCGAAATGACCGCTCCCCTTGAAAGCAATGAGTAGAACTCATCTAAATCATCTCTCAAAGCACTTTCGATTGTCGGAAATATTATGGCGGTAGAGCGATCAAACCTTACCCCGTCGTTCCTCAGCGCCGGGAATATAATCCATTGATTCCCGTTTGTGACTACAGCGAACTGCACGCTGAGTTTTCGGCAATAATCTCGTGCCTGAATAATAGCGTCGCCGGTTTCACCAGAGACGAGACGCCTATTGAGGGATTCCTTTCGCTTTGTCGGGACAGTAAGCTCCGCGCGGCCGATCTTTTTAGCTTCAATTACAAACGAGGAGAACCCAGTTCTGACGACGTAATCAGCGTATTCTACACCCCCGTCCTCAGACACATGCTGCTCGACGGTTACGTCATCATGTGTCCAATCAAGGATTTCAAACAAGACTCTATCGATAAGCTTCAACCGTGTTTCAGCTTCGTTTGCCTCATATAGGCGGAGCTTCTCGAAACGCTCGTATATACGGTTTGCTACGTCTTTTTGCATGTCGATCAACTTACCTCAGGCGCGTTGGGGTGGAGGGCCTAGTCCAAGAGAGTTCGGGAAGAGTTGTGGCTATCATTTGCGATAATGATGCAATGCAAGATCTTCTTTCGCAAGTTACACTTTCAACGTTATCAAGGGCACCTAATGCAAGGCCTTTTAGGGTCTTTTCAGCCAGATCGAGACTGCTCTCCACGATCCACTTGATGCGCACCTCAATCGCTCATGAACCACACTGCGCGGAACCGCTCTCGCCCTACATATCGGCGGACAATGTCCACTTTGGGCTGCCTGCGGTCCTTCGATTCGCCGCGCACGAAGTACCGCTGTGGGCCGCAAGCTGACTGCCAGACTGCGCTTATGGTTCTCGGTGAAAGTGCTAATCACACTCAGCATAGTACCTATCCGAATACTTCGGCCAGTCCCGTGCGTGCCCGGTCCGCACCATTTCACAGGCCAGGTCACGCCCGTCTGACAGCTCACACCGCGCGAAGACTCGGCTATTGCGGTCAAAATGGGGTTTCTTTTGCGCGGAATGAATAGGCCTGATTCGAAATGCTACCTGTTGGGCATGGGTTCAAAATTGCAGCAAAAACGTGTGACACCTTGCTTGTAACCCATTGACACACAATAGGCGGGATTTTCCCGCCGTGTGACACCTTGGCGTTGATATCATTGGTTTTTTTGGGAAGATGGTAGGCCCGGCAGGACTTGAACCCGCAACCAAAGCGTTATGAGCGCTCTGCTCTAACCAATTGAGCTACAGGCCCGCCTGAGGGTGATCTACCAGAAGGATACGGCAGGTCAAGTCGGCATGTCGGCTGGTGGAATTGCGCGGGGCTTTGGTGCGGCTGGGGTGCTGGGCATGATCGTTGCGTTTCAATTTGGGACAGGCGCGTGGCACAGGAAACGGGCAGGGCCCACGTGGTGGCCGCGAAATTCACTCAAATTCCCCGCGATACCCCATGCGCCGGGGCCAGATTTGTGGTCCAAAAGGGCGCTCTGTCATAGGATGCGTTGTCATCCAGGCCCAGTTGGTCTATCGCGGCGCACAAACTCAGCAAACGGGATCCGACACATGAGCACATCTCCCAAGAATGGTCTGACTTATAGCCAGGCAGGTGTTGACATTGATGCCGGCAATGCGCTGGTCGAACGGATCAAACCGGCGGCCAAACGCACGACGCGCCCCGGTGTGATGTCGGGTCTTGGCGGATTTGGCGCGCTGTTTGATTTGAAAGCGGCCGGGTATGAAGATCCGATCCTGGTTGGGGCGACCGATGGGGTTGGCACCAAATTGCGGATCGCGATTGACACAGGCGAGGTTGACGGCGTCGGCATTGATCTGGTGGCGATGTGCGTCAATGATCTGGTCTGTCAGGGTGCAGAGCCGCTGTTCTTTCTCGACTATTTTGCCACGGGCAAACTGGAATTGGACATTGCCGC
Source organism: Marinovum sp. 2_MG-2023 (assembly GCF_030548265.1). Classification (NCBI taxonomy): domain Bacteria; kingdom Pseudomonadati; phylum Pseudomonadota; class Alphaproteobacteria; order Rhodobacterales; family Roseobacteraceae; genus Marinovum; species Marinovum sp. 2_MG-2023. The sequence continues at coordinate 5,613 of NZ_JAUOSD010000023.1, forward strand.
GCGCATTGTCGAGGGCATTGCCGAGGGCTGTGTGCGGTCCGGCTGTGCGCTGATTGGTGGCGAGACTGCGGAAATGCCGGGAATGTACCCGGAAGGTGATTTCGATCTGGCTGGCTTCGCGGTTGGTGCGATGGAACGCGGCGCGGCGCTGCCTGCCGATGTTGCGGTGGGCGATGTGCTGCTTGGCTTGGCAAGTGACGGCGTGCATTCCAACGGCTATTCTCTGGTGCGAAAGGTCGTTGAATTGTCCGGTCTGGGCTGGAACGACGATTGCCCCTGGGCCGAGGGCACGTTGGGCGCGGCGCTTTTGGCGCCCACGCGGCTTTATGTGAAATCCACCCTTGCGGCGGTGCGCTCTGGCGGCGTGCATGCCCTGGCGCATATCACCGGCGGCGGGCTGACCGAAAACCTTCCGCGCGTGTTGAACGCGGGGCAGGGTGCTGCGATCGACCTTGATGCCTGGGATTTGCCGCCTGTGTTTGCATGGCTGGCGGAACATGGCGGGCTGGCGCCCAGCGAAATGTTGAAAACTTTCAACTCTGGCATTGGAATGGTGCTGGTGGTGGCGCCGGACCGGGCCGAGGCTGTGACCGCCTTGCTGGCCGAGGCCGGGGAAACCGTGCATCAGCTTGGGCATGTCACCGAGGGCGACAGCGTGACCTATACCGGGACGCTTGCATGAGCCTTCGGGTTGCCATCCTGATTTCCGGTGGTGGGTCGAACATGGTCACGCTGGTCGACAGCATGACCGGCGACCATCCCGCGCGACCCTGTCTTGTGCTGTCGAACAAGGCGGATGCTGGCGGGTTGGACAAGGCGCGTGCGCGCGGCATTGCCACGGCGGTTGTCGATCACCGCCCCTTTGGCAAGGACCGCGCCGCGTTCGAGGCAGAGGTGCAAAAGGCGCTGGAGGCCGCACAGCCCGACATTATCTGTCTGGCCGGGTTCATGCGGGTTCTGACCGCAGATTTCGTGACCCGCTGGCAGGGGCGGATGCTGAACATTCACCCGTCGCTTTTGCCAAAGTACAAAGGCCTGCACACCCACGCCCGGGCGATCGAGGCTGGCGATTCCGAGGCCGGTTGTTCCGTGCATCTGGTCACGCCAGAGCTGGATGACGGCCCGGTTCTGGGGCAGGCACGGGTCGAAATCCGGGCCGATGACACGCCGGTAACACTGGCAGAACGGGTTCTGGTCGAAGAACATCGCCTTTACCCAGATGTGCTGCGCGCCTTTGCCGGGCAATTGTAACATTCGCAATACACTACCGGCTTTTCATCCTGACATGATGCCCCTATGGTCGTGGAAACGGGAGCGCAAAAAAACCAGAAAAGAGCGCCTATGCGGATCATCACGACGACTGAGGAATTGGCAGAGTTCTGCTCTGCTGCGCGTCAGGAACCCTATGTCACGGTCGACACGGAATTCCTGCGTGAACGGACCTACTTTTCCAAACTCTGCCTGGTGCAGATGGCCATGCCGGGCACCGACGACAGCAATGCGGCGCTGATTGATCCGCTGGTCGAAGGTCTGTCGCTGGAACCGATGTACGAGCTGTTTCGCGATGAAAACGTCGTCAAGGTGTTTCACGCCGCGCGGCAGGATCTTGAAATCTTTCAGGTCGATGCCGGCGTCATTCCGAAACCGCTGTTCGACACCCAGATTGCCGCCATGGTCTGTGGATTCGGCGAACAGGTCGGATATGAAAAACTGGTGCGCTCCATCGCCCGCAAAGGTGTGGACAAGACATCGCGTTTCACCGATTGGTCGCGTCGCCCATTGAGCGAAGCGCAACAGGTCTATGCCTTGGCCGATGTCACGCATTTGCGCCAAATCTATGAATTTCTTGCCAAAAAACTGGAAAAGACCGGTCGCGCCCCTTGGGTGAAAGAAGAATTGGCAATTCTGGAAGACCCGGAAACCTATATCGTGCGCCCGGAAGATGCGTGGAAACGCGTCAAGACGCGGACCACCACACCGAAGTTCCTGGCAATTGTGCGCGAGCTGGCAAGGTTCCGCGAATCCTATGCCCAGGCCAAGGATGTGCCGCGCAATCGGGTCTATAAGGATGATGCGATGCTGGAGCTGGCCTCGACCAAGCCGGCCAATGCATCCGATCTTAGCCGGTCGCGGCTTTTGCTGCGCGAGGCCCGCCGTGGCGAGATCGCCGAAGGTATCCTTGCGGCGGTTGCGGCCGGGGTGGCCTGTCCGGCAGAAGACATGCCGAAACTGGACCGCACGCGCGACAAATTGCAGGTCAACCCGGCGCTGGCCGATCTTTTGCGGGTGCTGCTGAAAGCCAAGACCGAGACCAACGATGTCGCCCCGCGCCTTGTGGCGCCTGCGGCGGATCTCGATGCTTTGGCGGCGGGATTGCGCGACGTGGGCGCGCTGCATGGCTGGCGGTTTGACGTGTTTGGACGCGATGCGCTGCGCCTGTGTGATGGCACGGTGGCGTTGGCGGTCAAAGGCAATTCGGTCGAGATCGTCGATATCGGTTAACCTGTTTGAAATCGGTTAACCGATGGTCGATGTCGGGCGCTCAATATGAGCGGCGTTGAATCGGGGCGGGCCGCGTTTTAGCGGCGCGCCGTGCGCACGTTGTTTTCTGCGATAACCTTGATCGTGCTAATCCCCGCCAGATCCTGATCGGTGACATTGGTGGCGGCGGTGACGCTGCGCACATGTGCATTGCCCCAACCCCGACCGGCCGTTGGTTGAACCGCCCGAAGACTGAAAGCCAGAACTGTCGTGTCTTCCTCTTCTTCGCGCACCAGTTCCACGTCGTAACTGCCGATCGAATGGAAGACGCCGGTCACCTCGATCACCGCGCCGCCGGGCACGCGCCGAATGTGCAATTCGCTGACTTCCTGCACCAATGTGCCGGTATATTCCGGCTCTTCCGCCGGGTCGAGCACGGAGCGGCGTGACGGGATCAGCGGATTGACCGCTTCGGCATCGGCGGGCGCGGCCACTGGCGCCGACGACGACCGACCAAACCAGTTAAATGGATTGTAACGCGACTCGTTCACCGAGGCACAGCCCGCCACAGACGTGGCCATGACCAATGTTACCAGAACCAGTTTGCGCATTGGGTCAGTCTCCCTTTCATTCCCAACCGGGTTAGCGCATTGGCGCGGCGTTGAAAAGCAATTGCGACTGGACCTTTGCGTCCTGGCTTCATAGGTGAAGGAAACCAGCATCGGAGGGACCATGGCCAGCGCCGCGTTCGAAGAGATTGTCGAAGATTTCGAATTCCTGGAAGATTGGGAAGACCGCTATCGGCACGTCATAGAGATGGGCCGGGCGATGACGCCATTGGATGACGCGTTGAAGGTGCCCGCGACCAAGGTCGACGGCTGTGCATCACAGGTCTGGCTGCACACCCGGCCAGAGGGCGGTGTGTTTCAATTTGACGGCGACAGTGATGCGATGATTGTGCGCGGTCTGATCGCGGTGTTGCGGGCGCTTTATAACGGCGTGGCACTGGCGGATGTGGCGGCGGTTGATGCGGCGGGGGAATTTGCCCGTCTGGGATTGCAGGACAACCTGTCAGCGCAGCGGTCCAATGGGCTTCGCGCCATGATCCAACGCATCCGCGAGCGCGCAGCCGAGGCCGCCTGACACCGCCAAGGTCGGCAAACCGGGGGGCAGCGGGGGCAGGACCCGAACCGGCATATTGCCATCGCTTTCCTGCAAAAACAGAAAATGCGGGTCGATTATCAAATCGGCCCGCACCTCGTTTCAAACTTATATCAAATCGACGGTAGTTTTCCGATCAGAACGGAATCTCGTCGTCGATGTCGCGGCTCGGCATGTTTCCGCTGGTCTTGGGGCCGCTGTCATACCCTGTGTCGCGGGGACCAGAGTCATAGTTGCGATCATAGCCGCCGGGATCGCTTGGGCCTTGGTTGCCGCCGGGGCCTTCGCGACCGTCCAGCATGGTCAGCGTGCTGCCAAACCCCTGAAGCACGACCTCGGTGGAATACCGGTCCTGACCGGATTGATCCTGCCACTTGCGGGTTTGCAATTGGCCTTCGATGTAAACCTTTGAACCTTTGCGCAAATATTGCTCGGCAACCCGCACCAGACCTTCGGAAAAAATCGCCACCCGATGCCATTCGGTGCGTTCACGGCGTTCACCGGTGTTGCGATCTTTCCAGTTTTCGGACGTGGCAACCGTCAGGTTGCACACCTTGCCGCCATTCTGAAAATTGCGCACCTCGGGGTCGCGCCCGAGATTTCCGATAAGAATGACTTTGTTGACTGACCCGGCCATGATGCCCCCAAATACGCGTATTGATTGCGCCGCGAATGCGAATCCGGCGGCGATGTGACGTGCACATTACCCCAGCTTGGCCGGGTTAAAAACTGCCTATGACCCATTGGTCTGGTCGAATCCGAAAAAATGCCTATATTGCCCGCAACGTTTTCCAGGATGGAACGATTTTCAATACGACCAGGACGGAATGTATGCACAGGTTCTTTTGTTTGATTTTTTGTGCAGCGCTGATGCCTGCCGGGGCGTTCGCCGAAACGATTTCTTCCAAGGGCAATCCATCGCTGTTTCGGTCGAAGACCGGTCTGCTGGATCGGCGCGCATCGCAGCAATACAACAATTCGATTCGCCTGCAACCGCCCAAGGTGGTGACGCCGACAAAATGGGACACGCAGACCCCGAAATATGCCGGCAAGTACAAGGGCGTCTATTCCACCATGGCGCGGACTGCGGCGCGCCGTCATGGTGTGCCAGAGGATCTGTTCCTGCGATTGGTGCAGCAGGAAAGCGGCTGGAACCCCACCGCCGAGAGTCACAAAGGCGCCTTTGGTCTGGCCCAGCTGATGCCCGCGACGGCACGCGCGCTGGGGGTGGATCACAAGGATCCGAAACAGAATCTTGAGGGCGGTGCACGTTACCTCAAACAACAATACAAAAAATTTGGCTCCTGGCGGCTGGCGCTGGCCGCCTATAACGCCGGTCCGGGGGCGGTGTCGAAATACGGGGGCGTGCCGCCGTACAAAGAGACCAAGAACTATGTGAAGATCATCTGGGGCAGCTAAGCCCCTATTCTTCGTGCCAAATATCCGTCGGCACGGTCTGGAACGGATACCGGCCCAACATGTCATAGACCGGTGCCGCACCCCCGAGGGTGGAGTGCATCAATGTCATTTCTTCCACTGTGAAGTGCGGAATGTGGCGCGCGGCCTGCGTGGCTATGAGCGGTTGGATCTCGTCAGCGACATGGGCGGGCGGGCGCGCCCCAAAGCGGACCAATGTCACATGTGGTTTGAAGGTCTGGCGTTGCGGCGGCAGACCGGCCAGACGCGCCGCCGCGTGAACCGCGCGGTGTATCTGGGCCAATTCCGGGCTGAGGTGCACCGCCGCCACCAACAGCCGGGGTTTGGTGCTGCCAAACAGATCCAGCCCGGCGAATGTCACATCAAACGGCCAAGCACGGATGTCGTCCAATGCCGCATCCAGATCGGCCAGCATCCCCGGTGCAACATCGGCAAAGAAGCCCAGCGTGATATGCATCTGGTGCAGTGCCACCTGATGCCCAGCCCGCAATTGGTCCTGAAGCCCACCCAGATGGTCGCAAACCGCGTCAGGAATGGGCAGCGCCACAAAAAGTCGCATGTCTGACCCCTAGCGTCCCGAACCCTGGTGGCGGAACACCGGCGCGGTGCCGGGATGTTGTGGCGGCTTTGCGGCGGGGTTCATCGCGCGGCGCAGCGATGAGGGGGTCTTGCCGGTGTGATTCTGAATGAAACGGGTGAAATAGGCGGCAGAGCCAAAGCCCAGATGTTTCGCCACGTTCTGGACCGGTGGGTCAGGCTGCGCCAGCAGGGTCCGCGCCGCATGCAGCACCCGCGCGGTCAAGAGATCCGCCGCCGTCATTCCGGCGTTTTCGCGCAACACCCGCGTCAGATGGGTTGGGCTGACATCCAGCATCTCGGCAAAATCCGCCATGGAATGGCCGGCGCGATATTGCTCTTCCACCTGATCGGCGAACCGGCGGCTCAGACGCTGGCCGGCGGTTTCGCGTGTGGTCAGCGCCGGCGACACCCGGTCGGTGTCATCCAGCATCACCAGCATTTGCCGCCGCAACCACACCGCAGCCAGATTGAATTTCGCCAACAGCGCCTCGGCCTGAAGCGGTTGCGGATGTTGTAGTTCGCGTTGGATCATTTCCACAATGGCCGATAATTCCCCCTGCGCAGCGACATCGCGCATCCGCAGATGCTGTACCGTGTTTGGCAACAACCGGTGATCGCCATCGCGCAGGATCAATGCCTGGCCAAAACATTGGTTGCCGATTTCCAGCGAAAACTGGGCACCGGGCGGCAGGTAGATCACATTGTTTGCCCCAATGCCGCGTCGCAAACCGCGAATGGTGGCCCGACCCTGGCCCCGGGTGATCCAGATAAACATATGTTCGTCGCGTGCATGGGGCAGGGCGATTTGCCAGGCCCCCTGTTGCGTCAACTGCGCCAGGGTCGACACCCGCAGCGGCAGCACCGCGTCACCCTGATTGGCCTCGGCTTCGGCGATATGCTTGGGCTGTTGCACGGTCACGGCAGGCGCTGGTCCTTCTGCTCGGCGGGTGTGTGGCATTTTCACCAGCCTGCCGCAGTGCAGCACGTCACGCAAGCTTGTCGTGGCAATCATACCGATTTAGCGGCGAAAATCAGTGAGGTCGGTCACCCATTGACCCGTCAGTTGCGCAGGATCTGCCCCACTTGGCTGGCCGGATGGCCTAGCCCAATGTCGCCGCATCAACCCCATGCCAATCCGCCATGCGCGACCGTAACCAGGTGCGTTGGCGTTTGGCAAATTGACAGGTGGCAATGGTGGCTTTTTCCCGCGCATCCGCCAGCGACATTTCGCCGTTCAAATGCGCAATAAGTTCCGGCGCGCCGATGGCCTTGGCGCTTAGCTGGGTCGGGTCCCAATGCGCCAGATTGGCCTGCGCTTCGTCCAGGGCGCCTTGTTCCAACATCAAATCAAACCGCCGTGCGATCCGCGCATTCAGCCAGTCGCGCTCGACATCCACACGCAGCGCCAGCGTATCGGCCAGCGGCAAAAGCGGCGGCGGCGTGTTGTCCTGCCAATGGGCAAGCCCGCGCCCGGTGGTTTTTTGCACCTCCCAGGCGCGCTGTACCCGCATGGGATTGCGTTGGTCGATGCGCGCGGCGGTTTCCGGGTCAAGATCCGCCAACAACGCGCCGTGGCCTTGGGCAATACGAATATGATCGGCGTCGCGGCGCACCTCGGGCGGGGTGAGCGGAATGTCGGCTAAACCTTTGGTCAGGGATGAAAAATAGAGCCCAGTGCCGCCGATGATAATCGGCCTGTCCGCGCCGTGCAGCAATGGGGCCACATCGCGCAGCCAATGCCCCACGGAATAGGGCGCATCCGCCGCCACATGGCCATAAAGCGCATGTCGTGCCCGTGCCAGATCGTTGTCATCCGGTCTTGCGGTCAGCACACGCCAATTTTCAAACACCTGAATCGCATCGGCATTAATGATCACACCGCCCAGCGTTTCGGCGATGGCCAGCGCAAGCGCCGATTTGCCGCTGGCGGTTGGCCCGACGATCAGGACAGGCCGCATCGGCGCCAGACCGGACAGCACGCCGGGCAATGTTTTTGATTTCTGTGCCACGATCACCTGGTTTCCGTCGATTGCTGCATTGAATTGCCCGCTGTTTTGCGACATTTTGCGCGCAATCTAGCTTTCCCCCAGACCGGAGTACACCATGACCGTCAGCCCCCCTGATGCGACCGCCGCCACGGCCGACAATGAAACCACGTATAAACGCGTGCTTCTGAAAATTTCCGGCGAGGCGCTGATGGGCGATCAGGGCTATGGCCTGCATCCGCCCACGGTACAGCGGATCGCCGAAGAAGTGAAATCGGTGCATGATCTCGGGGTCGAGATTTGCATGGTCATCGGTGGCGGCAATATCTTTCGCGGCTTGCAAGGGTCGGCGCAGGGGATGGAACGGACAACGGCCGATTATATGGGGATGTTGGCGACGGTGATGAACGCCCTGGGGATGCAGGCGGCACTAGAGGAGCTGGGCGTGTTCACGCGGGTGATTTCCGCCATTCCGATGGATCAGGTCTGTGAACCCTATATCCGCCGTCGCGCGGTGCGCCATTTGGAGAAGAAGCGGGTTTGCATCTTTGCCGCCGGCACCGGCAACCCCTATTTCACCACCGACACCGCGGCCACGTTGCGCGCCAATGAAATGTCCTGCGAGGCCATTTTCAAAGGCACCAAGGTCGATGGGGTCTATGACAAGGATCCGGTCAAACATGCGGATGCCAAACGCTATGACACCGTCAGCTATGACGAGGTGCTGCAAAAACACCTTGGGGTGATGGATGCCTCGGCGATTGCGCTGGCGCGGGACAATTCCCTGCCGATCATCGTGTTTTCGCTGGATGAACCGGGCGGGTTCCGCGGGATTTTGGCGGGCCGCGGCACCTATACCAAGGTTGGCGATTAACACCGCCCATCAAGCGGCCCGGGACCCGTCAAAAGGCGGCTGGGGCCGCGTTGTGCCATACCAATGCACGTTTGAAAGCCGTAACAATCTGTGCAAAACGGATAAGCCGGTGTATATCCCGGGTAAACGCGCCACGGGACAGTGAGACTGGGCACTGACACGGGGCCGCCCGACGGGGCCGCCAGACAGGAAAGAGAACAAGACATGTCCGACGATTTCATTCTTGATACCGACGATCTAGAACGCCGCATGGATGGCGCAATGGCCAGCCTGCGGACGGAATTCGCAAGCCTTCGTACCGGCCGGGCCTCGGCCTCGATGCTGGAACCGGTGATGGTCGATGCCTATGGCAGCGCGACCCCGATCAACCAGGTCGGCACCGTCAACGTGCCAGAGCCGCGCATGGTCACAATCAACGTCTGGGACAAGGGCCTGGTCGGCAAGGTTGAAAAGGCGATCCGCGAAAGCGGTCTGGGCATCAACCCGCAGCTGAATGGCACGATCATCATGCTGCCGATCCCCGAACTGAACGAGGAACGCCGCCGCGAACTAACCAAGGTTGCCGCGCAATACGCCGAAAGCGCACGGGTGTCGGTGCGCAACATTCGCCGCGACGGCATGGATCAGATCAAGAAGGCCAAGGCCGACGGCATGTCGGAAGATGACCAAAAGTTCTGGGAAGCCTCTGTGCAGGATCTGACAGATGCTTTCGTCAAAAAGGTGGATGAGGCGCTGGAAACCAAGCAAGCCGAAATCATGCAGGTCTAAGGTGAAGATTGGGCACCGACCAGTTTCGGCGGTGCCCAAAATCACACCCAGTTTCAGTTTCAGTAGACTTCCTTTTCGCCAATCAGGAGCCAGCCCATGGCGCGCGACGCAGACGACACGGACGAACACAAAGGTCCGCGCCACGTGGCGATCATCATGGATGGCAATGGCCGATGGGCGCAGATGCGCCACCGCCCGCGACTGTTCGGCCATCAGGCCGGCGCCCGCCGCGTGCGCGAGATTGTCGAAGCCTGTCCCGAATTCGGCGTGAAATACGTCACGATCTTTGCCTTCTCCACCGAAAACTGGAAACGCACGCAATCCGAAGTTGCCGGCCTGATGAGCCTGTTTCGCCGCTATATCCACAAGGAAATGCAGGCGTTTCGGCGCGAAAACGTGCAGGTCCGGTTTATCGGCGATCGGGTGCGGCTGGATGCCAAGCTGCGTGCCTTGATGGATGAGGCCGAGGAAATGACCGGCGATTGCACCGGCACCAATCTGACCATTGCATTGAATTATGGTGGTCGCGACGAGGTGGCCCGCGCCACCAAACGTCTGGCCCAGGACGTAAAGGCCGGCCGTCTCGACCCGGATAAAATAGACGAAGAAACCCTGCCAAAGTATTTGGATACCTATGTTTTGCCCGATCCCGATCTGGTGATCCGCACCAGCGGCGAGGCGCGAGTGTCGAATTTTCTGCTGTGGCAATCGGCCTATGCCGAATATGAATTCATCGACACGCTTTGGCCGGATTTTTCCGCCGAGGAATTTGGCCGGCTGGTGGGCGCTTATGGTAAACGCGACCGCCGTTTTGGCGCGGTCAAGGTCTGAGATATGGCGCGAAAAGGCGGGAATTGGGATGATCTGATCGTCCGTATCGGATCAGCCATTGTCATGGTGCTTGTCGGTGTTCTGGCAATTGTGCTGGGCGGTTGGTGGTTTCGCGGTCTGATGATTGTGGTCTGCGGCGCGATGGTTTGGGAATTGATCCGAATGATTGGCGGCGCACAGCGGGTTGCGCTGGCGGTGGGGGGGCTGTCGGGGGCGTGTCTGCTCTTGGCGGATATAACCCAGACGGCGGCCAGCTTTGGCCTTATGATCCTGCCCAGCCTGATCGGCCTGTTCCTGATTGCGGCGCATCGCGGCATTTTCCTGCTGTTCAGCCTGGCCATTCCATTGGCCGCATATGCCATGCTCGCCTTGCGCGGCGATTTTGGCCTGTCCTGGCTTTTGTGGCTGGTTCTGGTGGTGGTGGTGACCGATGTGGCCGGGTATTTTGCCGGCCGCCTGTTGGGCGGACCAAAGTTCTGGCCCAAGGTCAGCCCGAAAAAGACCTGGTCCGGTACGGCGGCGGGTTGGATCGGGGCAGGGGCGGTTGGTATGATTTACTGGCTTTCGGGGGCGTCGGGGCCAAGTGTGATCGCGATTTCGATGGCCGTGTCATTGGCTTCGCAATTGGGGGACATCGCCGAAAGCGCGGTCAAACGCCGGGTCGGCGTCAAGGATTCCTCTGGATTGATCCCCGGACATGGCGGTGTGCTGGATCGGTTTGACGGCATGTTGGGCGCGGCATTGTTTGTCTGTCTGATCGTCCAGATCGCAGATTTTCCGCCTGTTGGCATGCCATGAAACGGGTTTCGATTTTCGGCGCAACCGGCTCTATCGGCCAGAACACCATTGATCTGATTTCCCGTGACCGCGCCGGATATGAGGTCGTGGCCCTGACCGGTGGGCGCAATATTGCGCAATTGGCGGCGGATGCCCGAAAGCTGAACGCCAAGGTCGCCGTGACCGCGCATGACGACCTGTTGGAGGATCTGCGCGCCGCATTGGTCGGATCGGATGTCGTGGCCACCGCGGGCGCAACCGCATTGACCGAGGCCGCAGCCCGTCCCGCCGATTGGGTGATGTCGGCGATTGTTGGCGCGGCTGGCCTTGCACCGGGGTTGGCGGCGCTGGAACAGGGCGCGACATTGGCGCTGGCCAACAAGGAAAGCATGGTCTGCGCCGGGCGGTTGATGACCGAAACCGCCGCGACCCATGGCGCGCGAATCCTTCCGGTCGACAGCGAACATTCGGCGGTGTTCCAGGCCCTGATCGGCGAAGATATGGCGGCGGTCGAACGGGTGATCATCACCGCATCCGGCGGCGCGTTCCGCGATTGGCCGATCGAGGCGCTGGCCCATGCCACGCCCGCCCAGGCCGCGACCCATCCCAATTGGGACATGGGCCAGCGCATCACCATCGACAGCGCGTCAATGTTTAACAAGGCGCTGGAGGTCATTGAAACACATGAATTTTTTGATCTTGATCCCAGCCAGATAGAGGTGCTGGTGCATCCTGAAAGCATGATGCATGCGCTGGTTGGATTTCGCGACGGGGCCTTGATGGCGCATGTCGGCCCGCCGGATATGCGCCATGCCATCGGCTTTGCGCTGCATCATCCGGAACGCCGAGAATTGCCGGTGGCGCGGCTGGATCTGGCCCAGATTGCCACCCTGACCTTCCGCCCGCCGGACGAGGTCCGCTGGCCTGCGCTGCGGCTGGCGCGTGAGGTGATGCAGCAGGGCGGATTGAGCGGCGCGGTGTTCAACGCAGCCAAGGAACGCAGTCTCGATCGCTTCATCGCTGGCGACATCGGGTTTTGTGAAATGGCCGAGGTCGTCGAGGCCGTTCTCACCGAAATGTCAGGCCAATCCGGTCTCATTGACGCCGCAATGACCCTTGATAACGTGCGCCAAGTGGACCATTTGGCACGGCAAGAGGCCGATAAGGTCATCCGTGACCGCAAAATAAAGACATAAAAGGTAGGGCAGTTTGGATATCGCAACCCTGATTCCGCAGTTTGGCAACACATTGTTCACATTACTGGCTTTTGTCGTGGCCCTGTCGATCATCGTCGCGATCCATGAATATGGCCATTACATCGTTGGCCGCTGGAGCGGGATCAAGGCGGATGTCTTCTCGCTTGGGTTTGGGCCGGTTTTGTTTTCCCGGGTGGATCGCCACGGCACAAAATGGCAGGTCGCGGCGCTGCCCTTGGGCGGATATGTGAAATTTCGCGGCGATGCCGATGCCGCAAGCGCCCAATCCGATCAGGACAGCCTGAACGCGATGAGCGCCGCAGAACGCCGGTCGACCATGGCGGGCGCGCCGCTTTGGGCGCGGACATTGACGGTTGCCGCAGGCCCGGCATTCAATTTCGTGCTGGCCATGGTGATTTTCACGGCGTTGTTCCTGACGCGTGGGGTGACGTCGGAACCGCTGACCGTTGGCGAGCTGCGCCCGTCGCCCAGCGTGCAGGAATTGCAGCAAGGCGATGTCCTGTTGTCGATTGCCGGTCAGGACGTGCCGAATTTTGATGATTCTGCCGGCTTTGCCGCATTTGTGGCTGCGCTGCCGCCGCAGAATGATCTCGATTATCGTATTCTTCGCAATGGCGATGAAATCATCGTGAGCGGCCCTTATCCCTATCCGCCGAATGTCACCCGTCTGGTGCCGCGCTCGGCGGCTTATGACATCGGGCTGCAACAGGGGGATGTGATTGTCGGGGTTGATGGCAAAGACGTCGCAACCTTTGATCAGATCAAAACCGAGGTCGAGGCATCCGAGGGCAGGGCGCTTTTGCTGGATGTCTGGCGCGATGGCGAGGTTCTGGAATTTGCCCTGGCCCCGCGCCGGGTGGATGAACCGGGCCCGGACGGTGGATTCGTCACCCATTGGCGCGTTGGCATTGTCGGCGGCTTGTTCTTTGATCCGGCCAAAACCGCCCCCAGCGTCGGCGAGGCGATTTCCGGCGGCGTGATGCAGACCGGGGCGATCATCCAAAGCTCGCTTTCCGGCATGTGGCATATCATCACCGGTCAGATTTCCACCTGTAACCTGTCGGGCCCGGTCGGCATTGCCGAAACCTCTGGCCAAATGGCGGCGCAGGGCACTTCCAGTTTCATCTGGTTTGTGGCGGTCTTGTCCGCGGCTGTCGGGCTTTTGAACCTGTTCCCCATCCCGGTTCTCGACGGCGGGCATCTGGTGTTTTACGCCTATGAGGCCGTGGTTGGCCGCCCGCCACATGACCGCGTGCTAAGCGTTCTGATGGCGGTGGGGTTGGCGGTGGTGCTGTCGGTCATGGTCTTCTCGCTCAGCAATGATTTGATCCTCTGCCCCTGATTGATCCCTTGTGATCACCGGCGATCCCCTTGACCGCATCCTTGGCAATGCCCGGATGGGCGGGGGTTTGCCGATCCTTGGTTGCAAAAGTGAAATCATCAACGTTGCAAAGGGGCAGAATTTGCTGTTTGCCCCATTGCTGCCCGATTTGTCGCCTAACCTCTGGCCTGCAACGCCCGAGAAAGAGCGAGAAAAATGCAGACTTTGACCCATGGATATCGCGGATTGCGCCTTATTGCGCATATCAATGCTGACCGGATTCTTTTCATCGCCACATTGGGCTTTGCCTTGATGTTGGCCGGCCATTTGGCCTCTGTCGTCTGAAAACATCCATATTTTGTGTATTTGGCGCAAAGATTCCTGTCTGCGCCCCGCCGCTTGGTTTTGACAACACCCGCCGATACCGATACTCAGCCAATGTGGGATGTTAAACGGATTGGCACATGCATATTCGACAAGGCGCGCGTGCGACCAAACGCACAGCAATTGAGACCGGTCTTCAATCAGTAAAGTCTGTTCTCTTCGCGGGTGCAGCCGCTATCGCGGTTCAGGCGGCGATGGTGCCGACAACCGCCGTGGCACAGAGCTATAGCTTCAATCAGGTTGCAATCGAAGGTGCGCAGCGGATCGAACCAGCCACCATTCTGAGCTATGCCGGCATCGCCCGTGGCCAGAGCGTGTCCGCCGCCGAGTTGAATGATGCCTATCAACGGATTTTGGCCTCTGGCCTGTTCGAAGAGGTCGAAATCATACCGGTCGGCAACAAGCTGGTGATCCGGGTGGTGGAATTCCCCACGATCAACCGCGTTGTGTTTGAAGGCAACCGCCGGATCAAGGATGAGGACCTGAGCGGTTTGGTCACCTCGGCCTCGCGCCGGGTGTTCAATGCATCGACCGCCGAACGCGACGCCCAAACGATTGTACAGGCCTATGCCGAACAGGGCCGCGCCAGCGCCCGTGTGACCCCGCGTTTGATCCGCCGCTCTGACAACCGCGTCGATCTTGCCTTTGAAATTCTCGAAGGCGGGGTGATCGAGGTCGAGCGGATTTCCGTGGTCGGCAACCAGAAGTTTTCGGATCGGCGTCTGCGCCGGGTTCTGGAAACCAAACAGGCGGGTCTGTTCCGGTCGATCATTCGTCGCGACAGCTTTATCGAAGACCGTGTTGCCTTTGACAAACAGGTCCTGACCGATTTCTATTTCTCGCGCGGCTATGTCGATTTCCGCATCAATTCGGTCAATGCCGAGGTCGCCGAGGAACGCGACGGCTATTTCATGACCTTGAATGTGCAAGAAGGCCAGCAGTTCACCTTTGGCGCGATCAGCACCGTATCCGATGTGGCCGAAGTCGATGCAGATGATTTTCAGGATGTGCTGAAAATTCGTCAGGGCGTGGTTTATTCGCCGTCGTTGGTCGAAAATGAAATCGCGCGACTGGAGCGGCTGGCCAACAAGAAGGGCCTGAATTTCATCCGGGTGGAACCGCGCGTCACACGCAACGACCGCACGCTGGAACTGGATGTGGAATTCATCCTGACCCGGGGACCGCGTGTTTTCATCGAACGTATCGACATCGAAGGCAATACCACCACGCTGGACCGTGTTGTGCGCCGTCAGTTTGATGTGGTCGAGGGTGATCCGTTTAATCCGCGTGAAATCCGGCAATCCGCAGAACGCATTCGCGCCCTTGGCTTTTTCAGCTCTGCTGACGTCAATGCACGCGAAGGATCAAGCGCCGAACAGGTGGTGATCGACGTCGATGTGGCCGAACAACCCACCGGGTCGATCGGTTTTGGTGGCTCCTATTCCACCGATGGCGGTGTTGGCGCGAATATTTCCTTCTCGGAAAAGAACTTCTTGGGCCGTGGTCAGCAATTGTCGCTGGAATTCACCACCGCGTCGGGGGCATCCAACTATGCCTTCAGCTTTGCTGAGCCGGCCTTTTTGAACCGTGATCTGCGGTTCGGATTTTCGATCAGCTACACCGAGACAGACAACCAATATACCGACAGCTATGATACTGTGCTGGGCTATTTCAGCACAAGCCTGGCCTTCCCGGTGGCGGAATACAGCACGCTTCAGACCCGCTATACCGCGCGTTACAATGAAATGCGCAATCCCGGCGACGAGCTGGGTGAAATTCTGTCGGCTGAGGTTGCCGAGGCTGGCAAATATACCAGCGGCATCGGCTATACCTATGTCTATGACACCATCAACCGCGGGCTGGACCCGAATTCCGGTGTCCGTTTGGAATTCGGTCAGGATTTCAACGGCTTGGGCGGCAATGTGAATTCAGTTCGCACCACGGCCAAGGCCACGGCGGAAAAGAAGATCCGCAACGAGGAAATCACCCTGCGGGCGGTGTTCGAAGGTGGGGCGCTGTGGACCGGCGGAGATGGCAGCCGTGTTATCGACCGGTTCCGCCTCGGCTCCAGCCGGATGCGCGGTTTCGAACCCGGCGGGATCGGCCCACGTGAACGCGGCGCGGGTGGGGTCAATGACTCGCTCGGTGGCAATTATTTCGCGGTCGCCCGTTTTGAAGCGGAATTTCCGCTGGGATTGCCTGAGGAATACGGGCTGTCGGGTGGGGTGTTCTATGATGTCGGCTCGCTCTGGGGGTTGGACAACACATCGACGTCAAACAGCGTTTTCTATGACGAGGCCTCGGCGCGTCATGTGATCGGTGCGTCGATTTTCTGGACAACGGCCATTGGCCCGCTGCGGTTCAACTTTACCAAGGCGCTGCAAAAAGAAGAGCACGACAAAGATCGGCTCTTTGAATTCACCATTGCGACGCAATTCTGATCGCGGGGGCACGTTTGCGCACCAGTGATGCCAGATCAACGAAGAAGGCGGCGGCGTGGGTCGTCGCCTTTGCCGTCTTTTGGTCCGGGATGACGGGCCTGTTCGGTATGGCACATGCACAAGAGCCGTCCTCGGCCCTGCGCAGTCCGATATTGGTGATTGATTTTGAGACTTTGTTCCGCAACTCGGAATTTGGCCGAGCCATTCAATCCGATCTGGATGAGAAAAGCCGCGCCTTGGCGGCGGAAAATGCCCGGATAGACAGGGAATTGGCGGCCGAGGAAAAGGCGCTGACCGCGCAACGCGGCACCCTGGCCGCCGAAGATTTTCGCAACCTGGCGGATGACTTTGACGCCCGCGTGCAACAGCTTCGCGCGGAACAGGATGAAAAAGCACAGGCGATCAATCGGTTACAGGCAGAGGAACAATTGCAGTTCCGTCAGGCCGCCGTGCCGATCCTGGGCCAGCTGATGTTGGAAACCGGGGCGTTGATCGTGATGGAAAAGCGCAGCGTATTGGTGTTCAATGACGGGATCGACGTAACCGAAATCACCGCTGAACGGCTGGATGCCGTGCAGGCAAACGCGCTGGACAGTCCCACACCGGGCACGGTCGAGGGCACCATCCCAGACGTGCCCCAGGATACTGGCACAGAAGCGACGCCACCCCCCCAGCCGGAGCCCACCCCGGAACCCACGCCAGAATCCACCCCGGAAACCGGCATTGAAAGCGGATCAGATGCCCCCGATGGCATAACCGCAGAGCCCGCCGACCAGGACTGACAGGATCCGGCAAATACTTGCCCGATGCCCACAGGGTTGCTAGGGACAGGTCCGCACAAGACGGATAAAGGAAGACCACAGATGAGCGACACATTGAAAAGCGCGGATATTCAGTTGATCCAGCAGATCCTGCCGCACCGTTATCCGTTTCTTTTGGTGGACAAGGTCGTCGATATCGACGGCTATGCCTCGGCCAAGGGGATCAAGAATGTGACCATGAACGAACCGCATTTTCAGGGGCATTTTCCCAACACCCCGATCATGCCCGGCGTCACGATCGTCGAGGCGATGGCCCAGACCTCTGGTGTGATGATCGGTGTTGCGATGGATCTGGCAGACAAGGATCTGTTGATCTATTTCATGGCGATCGACAAATGCAAATTCCGCCGCAAGGTGGTTCCGGGGGACGTGCTGGAGATGAATGTGAAAACCGTGCGCGGCAAACCCGGTGGCAGGGTGTGGAAATTCGCGGGTGTTGCCACCGTAGACGGTGAAATGGCCGCGGAATGCGAATTCACTGCAATGATGGATCTGTGATGACTGATGGTCTTATCCACCCCAGCGCGGTGATCGAAGACGGCGCGCAGATCGGCGAAGGCGTGCGTATCGGGCCGTTTTGCCATATCGGCCCCAAGGTTGTTCTGGGCCCCCGTGTCGAGCTGATGAGCCATGTGGTGGTGACCGGTCGGACCGAAATCGGCGAAGACACCGTGGTTTTTCCCTTTGCGGTGATCGGTGCGATTCCGCAGGATTTGAAATTCTCGGGCGAAGAGACGCAGCTGATTGTCGGCAAACGCAACCGGATCCGCGAACATGTGACGATGAATACCGGCACCGAGGGTGGCGGCGGCATTACCCGTGTGGGCGATGACGGCCTGTTCATGGCGGGGTGCCATGTGGCGCATGACGTCCAGGTCGGCAACAAGGTGATCGTGGTCAACAACGCCGCTTTGGCCGGTCATTGCGTCATTGAAGACGAGGTGATCATCGGCGGGCTGTCCGGCGTGCATCAATGGGTGCGCATCGGGCGCGGTGCCATCATCGGCGCGGTCACCATGGTGACCAATGATGTGATCCCGCATGGGCTGGTACAGGCCCCCCGTGGCAAGCTGGACGGGCTGAACCTCGTCGGGTTGAAGCGGCGCGGCGTGGCGCGGGCGGATATTACCGCATTGCGGGCTGCATTTCAGATGCTGGCACAGGGCGAGGGCGCCTTTGTTGAACGTGCAAAACGGCTCGGCAATGACAGCGATAATGAATATGTCCGCCAGATTGTCGATTTCGTCGCGGGCGAGACCGACCGCAATTACCTGACCCCCGGGAGCTGATCCAAATGACCGGCAAACTGGCGATTCTGGCTGGCAGCGGCGATCTGCCTGCGGCCCTTGCCATGGCTTACGAAGATGCGGTCTGTGTGGTGTTTGACGGCGTTGACGCCCCGATGCCACGGGTGGATGCCCGCCATCGGTTCGAGGCCTTTGGCGGCTTTCTGGACGATCTGACGGCGCGTGGCGTCGACCGGGTTGTGCTGGCGGGGGGCATTGGCCGACCGCCGCTGAACCCAGCCACCTTTGATCCCTTCATGCAGAAACTTGCCCCGCGTCTGCTGGCGGCATTGCAGGGCGGCGATGATGCCCTCGCACGATTGGTGATCGACGTGTTCGAGGGGGCCGGGATCGCCGTGGTCGGTGCGCATGATCTTCTGCCAGAGTTGACCGCCGCGCCGGGGGCGCTGGTGGGTGCGGAGCTGAGCCCGCAGAACCGGGCCGATTGCGACCGGGCCAATGACATCCTGCGCGCCTTGTCGCCGCTTGACGTCGGGCAGGGCGCGGTGGTGGCCAATGGTCTGGCGCTGGGGATCGAAACCCAGCAAGGCACCGATGCGATGTTGCACTTTGTCGCGGCAACCGACGCCAGCTTGCGGGGCAAGGGCGGCGTTCTGGTCAAACGTCCCAAGGCCGGACAGGATCTGCGCGTGGACATGCCGGCCATCGGCCCGGACACGGTCCGTGCTGCGGCCGCCGCCGGTCTGGACGGGATTGTCATCGCCGCGCGTCAGGTGGTGTTGATCGACCGAACGGGTCTGATTGCCGCGGCGCAGGAGGCGGGGATTTTTGTCTTTGCCGACGAAGGATAGAATGCGCGTCTTTCTGATCGCGGGTGAGCCTTCGGGCGACAAGCTGGGCGCTGCATTGATGGCCGGGCTGCGCGATTTGTTACCCGATGCCGAGATTTCCTTTCATGGTGTCGGTGGGCCCCGCATGGAAGAGGCCGGGCTTGCCAGCCTCTTTCCCATGGATGACATCAGCGTCATGGGCGTCAGTGAAATCCTGTCGCAATATGGCGCGTTGAAAGCGCGTGTGAACGAGGCTGCCGAGGCGGTCATCGCACAGAAGCCGGATGTGCTGATCACCATTGACCTGCCGGAATTCTGTCTGCGGGTGGCGAAAATCGTTAAATCCCGCAGCAACATCCGCACCGTGCATTATGTTGCGCCCACCGTTTGGGCCTGGCGTCCGGGGCGGGCCAAACGTATGGCGCGCCATATTGATCAGGTGCTGGCGTTGTTGCCGTTTGAACCGCCTTACATGACGGCGGCGGGCATGCGCTGTGACTTTGTCGGCCATCCGGTGGTGACAGAGCCGGTGCCAACCGATGCCGAAGTGGCAGAGTTTCGCGCGCGCCATGGGCTGGGCGCGGCACCGACCTTGCTGGTTCTGCCGGGATCGCGGCGCAGCGAAGTTGGACGGCTGGGCGGGATCTTTGGCGACACCCTGGCGCGCATTCATGCCCAACGGCCCGACATGCGATTTGTTGTGCCCGCCGCTGCGCCGGTGGCCGCGCTGGTGCAAGAGGTGACCTCGCATTGGCCGGGCGCGCCGGTGGTGCTGGATGGCACAGCCGCCGGGGCGCAGGACGAAAAACGCCGGGCCTTTCGTGCCGCTGATCTGGCGCTGGCTGCGTCGGGCACCGTGTCACTGGAGCTCGCGGCTGCAGCCACACCGATGGTGATCGCCTATGACATGAATTGGCTGTCGCGCCAGATCATCGGGCGCATGTTGCGGGTGGATACGGTCACATTGGTCAATCTGGTGTCCGAGACGCGGGTCGTGCCAGAGTTCATCGGCAAAGCCTGTCAGCCGGATGCAATTTCCAGTGCGGTTCTGGAATTGGCCAAAGCCCCGGATGGGCAAAAGGCGGCGATGGCGCTGACCATGGATCGGTTGGGACGCGGACAGGAACCCCCGGGGCGGCGCGCGGCGCGTGCCGTGCTTGAGGGACTTGGCTGAGCCGGATCAAACCCGGACATAGCCCGGCCTTAACATTCAACATCCTGACATGAAAACGCCGCCCAGTGGGCGGCGTTCCAATACATCATGGCGGCGAGAGCTTATTGCTGAAGCACGCTGGCCAATTCGAAACCGGCTGTGAAGCCAGACAGCGACATGGTCGAGGCCACGATCTGATCCGGTGCCGCGAAGGGGCGGATCATCACCTTGGCTTCGGCGCCACGTTTGAAGGCGGCAATGTCTTCTGCGGTCAAACCGATGCGGGCGTAACACCCCTGGCGGTTGCAGAAGGAAAACGGATAGCTTTTGGGCTTGGACCCATCCACAGAAATCCCCAGCTGACCCGTCAGCAGCGTTTCCAGCGGCACGATCACGGTCGCACCGGCGGGCAGCTTGCTCTCGGCTGGCAGGCGGAACATAGAAATTTCGGCCAGCGCATTGCCGTTTTCTTCTTTCAGCAATTGATACAGCTGGCAGGGGTCATTTTCCGGGGTCTCGGTCCGGATGCAGCGCAATTCCCAGTCGCCGCTTTCCTGTTTGACATAGGTGCTGCCAAGTTCGGTTGCCTCTTGGCCCACGGCCAACTGATCCTCGACCGAGCTGCCAGCAGCGCCTTCGGCGGGCGTTTCTTCAGCAGCTGCGTCCTGGGCGGCTGCCGGCGCGGTCAGGGCCATCAGGGCAATAAAAGGCAGTAAAGAAAGAAATTTGGGCATCACACCCCCCTTTGTTAACACTTGTCTGAATGCATGCGCCGCATTCGCCCGCTGCGCTTAACATGGTTGATTGCCGCTGTCAGGCGGATTGTCCAATTGCGGGCCGTTCCCATGGTGCATTTTTCCGTGAAGGACTGTCAACGACATGGCAAAGCTGACCGGCAAACCCTTGCCACAATTGGAAAAAGGGGCCGAGTAATCGACCCCTTTTCCTATTTTTTTGCTCCCCGTCGGACTGGCCGACTTAGTCATTGACGGGACGCTACGAACATTTTTGCCGCCGGTCAACAGCCAAGTTATAATTTTTCACCCGGAATGATGAAAGCGCTTTGGTTTCCATGGCTCCGGAACCATCATTTGAAAAAAGGCCGCACCGGGAGGGGCGCGGCCAGTCTGACAGGGAGGAAGTCAATCCAGCCCCGGACAAGGCCCGAACGCTGGACATTACATGGTATGACAGACAAAGGTTAAGCCGAGATTGCGACGCGGGACGTATCCCGATCGCCTATGATGAGAGAGTCGGAGGGGCCCATGGCGGGGATATTCATTGGTGGCGGCGGGCCAGAGTATGGCGAGGCACAGGAGCTGTCGCTGAAATATGCCAATCGACATGGGCTGATTGCCGGGGCCACCGGCACCGGGAAAACCGTGACGCTGCAAATCCTCGCCGAGGGGTTTTCCAAGGCCGGCGTGCCGGTGTTTCTGTCTGATGTCAAAGGCGACCTGTCGGGGCTTGCGGCGGCGGGACGAGCGGATTTCAAATTGCACGATGCCTTTGCCCAGCGCGCGGCCAAGATCGGTTTTCACGATTACGCCTATGCGGCTTTTCCGGTCACGTTCTGGGATCTGTTTGGCAAACAGGGGCACCCGGTGCGCACGACGGTGTCTGACATGGGGCCCTTGCTGATCGCCCGTCTGCTGGAGCTGAGCGAAGCCCAGGAAGGCGTGTTGAACATCGCTTTTCGGCTGGCGGATGAACAGGGTCTGCCGCTGCTGGATCTGAAAGATCTGCAATCCCTGCTGGTCTGGGTCGGAGAGAGCCGCAAGGCGCTGTCGCTGCGCTATGGCAATATTTCCACCGCCTCGATCGGGGCAATTCAACGGCGGTTGTTGGTGCTGGAAAATCAGGGCGGCGCTGGCCTGTTCGGCGAGCCGGCGCTGGAGCTGGATGATCTGATGCAGGTCGACGCCGATGGGCGCGGGCGGATCAATATTCTGGCTGCGGATACGTTGATGGCGTCGCCACGGCTCTATGCGACGTTTCTTTTGTGGCTGTTGTCAGAATTGTTCGAAACCCTGCCAGAGGTCGGTGACCCCGACAAACCAAAGCTGGTCTTTTTCTTTGACGAGGCGCATTTGCTGTTTGATGGCGCGCCGGATGCGCTGGTCGACAAGGTGGAACAGGTAGCACGCCTGATCCGGTCCAAGGGGGTCGGGGTGTATTTCATCACCCAGAACCCCGATGACGTGCCAGAGGATATTCTGGGGCAGCTGGGCAACCGGGTGCAACATGCGCTGCGTGCCTTTACCGCCCGCGATCGCAAGGCGCTGCGCCTGGCGGCGGAAACCTATCGTGACAATCCCAGGTTCGATATTGAACAGGCAATCCGCGAGGTTGGTGTCGGCGAGGCTGTGACCTCGATGTTGCAGAAAAAGGGCGTGCCGGGGATGGCGGAACGCACTCTGATCCGTCCACCGTCGTCCCAGCTGGGACCATTGAGCGCCGAGGCGCGGCGCGCGGTGATGGCGCAATCACCTGTGTCCGGGAAATATGACCAGCCACAGGACCGGGTGTCAGCCTATGAAATCCTGACGCAACGGGCCAAGGATGCCGCACAGGCCGCAGAAGCGGCAGAGCGTGCCGAGGACGAGGCCGAGGAAGTGGCAGAACGGGAGTACCGATCCGCCCGGCGATATTCTGGCAAACGCGTGTCCCGTTCCACATCCCGCCCCAGAACCCGGTCGCGCCGGGAAGAAAGCTTTGGCGAGGCGATGACCAAAGTGGTGATCAAGGAGCTGAAGGGCACCACAGGACGGCGCATCGTGCGCGGCATCCTGGGGGGATTGTTCAAGGGGCGGTGACGGCACGCGGCGCAAACCTTGCGCATTCCGGTCCCGGACCTCGCTCCGGGACCTCCCGGTCAAATCGCCGCTGAGGTGCACATTGCGGAGCTCCCGGATCATGTCCGGGAGCGCGCTGATCCTTCTTACTTGCTTCTAGCGCTCAGGCAGCAAGCCGCGTGGTGCAAAGCGCAGCACTACCAACAGGATCACCCCCATGGTCAACAACCGCATATGCGCCACCGAATTCAACAGATGGATTTTCAGATCTGATCCATCTGCCATGCCGGACGTCACCAGATCCATGACGGCAGCGCCAATCGGTTCGACCTGAACCCAAAGGAACCAGATCAACATTCCCCCCAGCACCGCGCCAAAATTATTGCCCGATCCGCCGACAATCACCATCACCCAGATCAGGAACGTGTAGCGCAACGGCTGATAGCTCGCCGGGGTCAACTGGCCGTCCAGCGTGGTCATCATCGCCCCCGCCATGCCGCAAATTGCCGACCCGAGAACAAAGATCTGCAAATGCCGCCGGGTCACATCCTTGCCCATGGCGCGCGCTGCAACCTCATTGTCGCGAATGGCGCGCATCATGCGGCCCCAGGGTGATTTCAGCGCCAATTGCGCCAGGACCAGCACCACCACCAAGACAACAGCAAACATCAGCCCATAGCCGACCTTGACATAAAGGGTCGAGGCCGTCGTCACATCCAGACCAAGATCGGTGGCGCGCGCGACAAAGGCCGGATCATTCTGCAAATCGATCTCATAGGGCACCGGCCGGGGCAGGCCGATCACATTCTTGACGCCCCGCGCCAACCAATCCTCGTTCTTCAGGACCGCAATGATGATCTCGGCAATGCCCAATGTCGCAATCGCCAGATAATCCGAACGCAGGCCCAGGGCAATTTTGCCAATGACCCAGGCCGCACCAGCGGCCAGCAGACCGCCCACCGGCCAGGCCAGCACAATCGGCAGGCCCAGACCGCCAAGGTATCCGGTCACGGCCGGGTCGATCTTTTCAATTGCGGTTGTCGCCGGATCAAACAACAGACGATACAGGACGAAACCGGCGATCAAGACCGCCAGCATGGCCACCGCGCGCAGCTTGCCGCGGGGGATAGAGCGTGTCAGCCATATGGCCAGCGCAATGGTCGCCGCACCCACCGCCAGCGCCGCCAGAACGCCGGTGCCGCCCACGGCCCATGCCGCCCGCACTGGCGGCATGGAAATGATCACCGTCGCCAACCCGCCAAGCGCCACAAACCCCATGACCCCCACATTGAACAATCCGGCAAATCCCCATTGCAGGTTGACCCCCAACGCCATCAACGCCGACACCAACCCCATGTTGAGGATCAACAGCGCCGAGTTCCAGCTTTGCACAAACCCCGTGCCAAGGATCAGCGCGACAACAAAGACAAACAGCGCCGTGCTTCGAAGTGACTGGCTCATACTGATTTCCCCTTGAACAACCCCGTCGGCCTGACCAGCAGGACAATCACCAGGATCACGAAACTGACGGCGAATTTGTAATCGGTCCCCAGAAGCTGCAACAAACTGTCCGGCGCCAGCGCATCGGGCAGGGCATAGGTCGCAACCTTCTTCCAAGCATAGGTGATCCCGACCTCGGAAAATGCAATCAGGAAACCACCGGCAATGGCGCCGATTGGGCTGCCCAAACCGCCGACAATCGCACTGGCAAAAACCGGCAAGAGCAGCTGGAAATAGGTGAAGGGCTTGAACGTCTTGTCGAGACCGTAAAGCGTTCCGGCAATTGTCGCCAAGGCCGCCACAATCAGCCAGGTGATCATCACCACCCGCTCGGGGTTGATGCCGGAAAGCAGCGCCAGATCCTCGTTGTCGGAATAGGCGCGCATGGATTTGCCGGTGCGTGTCCGGTTCAGGAACCAGAACAGCACCGCAACGGTGATCACCGCCGTCACCAGCGTCAACCCTTGGGTAGTGCGGATCGCCAAGCCTTCGTCAAGGCCGGTCAAAGCCTTGAAATCACGCACGGAAATAATGAATCTTTCGCCATCCGCAAACCGCTGATCGTCCGGGCCGATGATGAAGCGCACCAATCCGTTATAGATGAACATCACCCCCATCGACACAATCACCAGGATCACCGGCTTGACCCTCTGCTTGCGATAGAATCGGTACACCGTGCGGTCGGTGATCAGGACCAGCGCCATCGCACCAAGAATACCAAAGGGCAGCGCAAGCAGGGCGGTGGGCAGCGGCCCCAAGCTGACACCCCAGCCCTGCAAAAGCCAGGTCACAAGGATGGTGACCATTGCGCCAAAGGCCATGGTGTCGCCATGGGCAAAGTTCGAAAACCGCAGAATGCCATAAATCAACGTCACCCCCAGCGCGCCCAACGCCAGTTGCGCGCCATAGGCTATCGCAGGAATAAGAACGAAATTCGCAAGCGCGACAAATGCGTTGAGCAGATCCATACCTCAGCCCCCCAGAAAACTTTGCCGAACCTCAGGATCACCCAAAAGGTCCGTGCCGGTTCCGGTATGGGCATTGGCGCCCTGTACCAGAACATATCCTTTGTCGGCAATCGCCAATGCCTGACGCGCGTTCTGCTCCACCATCAGGATGGAAATCCCGGTGCGGGCCACTTCGATGATACGGTCAAACAATTCATCCATCACAATCGGCGAGACACCCGCTGTCGGCTCATCCAGCATCAGAACCTGGGGCTGGGTCATCAAGGCACGGCCAACAGCGACTTGCTGGCGCTGTCCGCCCGACAATTCGCCTGCGGCCTGCCGCCGCTTGTCCTTCAATATCGGAAACAACTCATAGACCTGTTCGATGGCGTCGCCAAAATCATCGCGCCGGATGAAAGCCCCCATTTCAAGGTTCTCTTCGACGCTCATCGAGGTGAAGATATTATTGGTCTGCGGCACAAACCCCATGCCACGCGCGACCCGGTCCTGGGGCGACAGGGCCGTGATGTCCTGACCATCCAGCCGCACCGCGCCAGAGCGGACATCGAGCATGCCGAATACCGCCTTCATCGCGGTGGATTTGCCCGCGCCATTCGGCCCGACAATTACCGCAATCTCACCCTTGTCCACCGCAATGGTACAATCATGAAGAATGTCCGGCCCCTTGCCATAGCCACCGGTCATTGTGTCGCCAATCAAAAACGGTTCAGACAATCGCTCGCCCCTTCATCTGACCAAAAATATCCCGGGGGGTCTGGGGGGCTGGCCCCCCATTGCGCGACAGATCACCCATCATGCTGGCTCCTTGTTCTTCAAACCGGTGCCAAGATAGGCTTCAATCACATGTTCATCGGCTTTGATGTCTTCTATTGTGCCCTGGGCCAATTTGCGCCCCTCGGCCATGACAATCACCGGATCACACAGACGGGCAATGAAATCCATATCATGCTCGATCACACAAAAGGTATAGCCGCGTTCCTTGTTCAGGCGCAGGATCGCGTCGCCGATGGTGTTCAACAACGTGCGGTTCACCCCGGCGCCGACCTCATCCAGAAACACGATGCGCGCATCGACCATCATCGTGCGGCCCAGTTCCAACAGTTTCTTCTGCCCGCCGGAAATCGCACCGGCCGGATGATCGGCCAGATGGCCAATGGTCAGAAAATCCAGAACCTCATCGGCCTGCGCACGTAATGCGCGTTCCTCTTCGGCAATGCGTTTGCGGCCAAACCAGGTGTTCCATAGAACCTCGCCCGATTGTCCGCCCGGCACCATCATCAAATTCTCGCGGCAGGTCATTGTGGAAAATTCATGTGCGATCTGAAACGTTCGCAACAAACCTTGGGCAAACAATTTATGGGGCGGCAATCCGGTGATGTCGCGGTCTTCCATGAAGACACGGCCCGACGTCGGTTGAAGAACCCCGGCGATCACATTGAAAAGCGTGGTTTTTCCGGCACCATTCGGCCCGACAAGCCCGGTGATCGAGCCTTTTTCAATACTTAATGTCGCGCCGTCCACCGCGTGAAAACCGCCGAAATGTTTGTGTAGATTTTCAACTCGGATCATGACTCGGTCCCTGTGGCGGCCCCTTGGCGGCGCTCGTCTTTTGTAAAAACAGCCCGGCGCTGTGCCGGGCTGTTGATGTTACAAGATGTCGGAAAAATCAGCGATAGCCGATTTCTTCCAGTTTGCCATCTTTCATTTCGACCTCGACGTAGCCGCCGGATGCTTCACCGGGCGCGATCAATTCGACCGAAGACGCACCGACATAGTCGATGTCACCGCCACCGGCGATGATTTCCAGCGCCTTGGCCAGCTCGCCGGCATAGATCTTTTCGCCCGGCGCATTGGCCAGTTCCATCACCTTGGCCGCCGCATCCGCGCCCGTGGTCGATCCCGCCGCTGCCATCGACAGAAGGATCAGCGCCATGGAATCATATCCTTCCTTGGCATAGGCCGATGTGCCGTCGAACCCGGCTGCTTCGGCCATGGCGATATATTCATCACCACGTTCGTTCTGAACGCTGGGGTTCTGTCCGAACGAGCCGTCGATGTCGCTGCCGAATTTTTCTTCCAGCGCAGCGCCGATCATGCCGTCAGGCAGGACAAAGGTGTCAAATGCGCCGGTATCAAGCGCGGCTTGGATCACCCCGGAGCCCCCTTCATCCACATAGCCGATCACCACCAGGGCATCGCCGCCCGCAGAGGCAAGCGAGCCGACCTCAGCCGAATAATCCGCCTTGCCGTCTTCATGGGCCGCCGACAGGGTCACCGACCCGCCGGCCGCTTCAAATGCTTCCTGGAACGACGACGCAAGACCCGAGCCATAGTCGTTGTTGGTATAGGTCAGTGCGACCGAGGAAATGCCGCGATCGCCCAGGATTTCGGCCATAACCTGACCCTGACGGGCGTCGGACGGTGCCATACGGAAGAACAAGCCATTGTCTTCGATGCTCGACAGGCCGGGCGAGGTCGCCGAAGGCGAGATTTGCAACACGCCATTGGGCAGCGCGACATTGGTCAGCACCGCGCCGGTCGCGCCGGAACACATGGCCCCCATGATCGCAACCACACCATCCGAGGTGACAAGCCGTTCTGCCGCCGCCGTGGCCGCCGCAGAATCGGCACAGGTGCCGTCGCCGCGCACCGCCTCAAGCATTTTGCCGTCCAGAATGCCGCCGGCTGCGTTGATCTCGTTCAGCGCCAGTTCCGCGCCGCCTGCCATTGGCGGTGCCAGCGATTCCAGCGGGCCGGTAAAGCCCAGAATCACGCCGATTTTCAATGTCTCGGCATGGCTTGCTGCTTGGGCTGAAACCGCCGCGAGGCTTGTCAAAGCCGTTGCCATCAAAAACTTTTTCATTCCGTCTCTCCCTGATTGGACCTCTGTCCTGACCAAAGCCTATGCCCGGTTTCAAGGAAAGAAAAGCCCGATTGCGGTTGCGTGTTGCGAAGCTGGGGGGATGCGTCATGTCGGGCTGGACCTGGCGGTTTTGCGCACTATCGTCCTCACCTGCGGGGATAGGAGATTTGGAATGTTGCGTCTGGTGTTTAGTGTGATCTGTGCGCTGTTGCCCATGCGGGCGATGGCGTTGGAAACCTCGGCTGGGGATGTTGTCATCACCCCGGTTGTGCAAGGGCTGGACGCGCCTTGGTCGCTTGGGTTCTTGCCCGGCGGTGGTTTGCTGATCACCGAACGCGCCGGGCGGCTCTTGCATGTGTCGCAAAGCGGCGCGGTGACGGATGTGGCCGGTTTGCCCGAGGTGGCGGCCGTGGGGCAGGGCGGATTGCTGGACCTGTTGGTGCCACGTGATTTCGCCAGCAAGGGCGAGGTTTTTCTGTCTTATGCCCAGCCTGACGGCGACGGTGCAGGCACCGCCATCATGCGCGCCACCCTGTCGCCGGACCGTGCAAAGCTGACAGATGTGCGCAGGATTTTCACCATGACTGCGCCGTCCGAAGCTGGGCAGCACTTCGGCTCGCGTCTGGTTGAGGCCAAGGATGGCACGCTGTTTCTGACCATTGGCGACCGGGGCGAACGCCCACTTGCGCAGGATCTGACGCGGCACAACGGCAAGGTGCTGCGCCTGTCCCGTGACGGCGCGCCGGCGGCGGGAAACCCGGATCTGGGCGACGGGGCCTTGCCGGAAATCTGGTCCTATGGTCATCGCAACCCGCAAGGGGCGGCATTGGATCTGGCGGGCAATCTTTGGGTCAACGAACATGGCGCGCGCGGCGGGGATGAGGTCAATCGAATCCGACCAGGCGTGAATTACGGCTGGCCGGTGATCGCCTATGGGCGGCATTATTCCGGTGCAAAGATCGGGGAAGGCACGGAAAAATCCGGCATGGCCCAGCCAGAGCATTATTGGGATCCCTCAATTGCGCCGTCAGGTATGGTGTTTTATTCCGGCGCGCTCTGGCCGGAATGGCGGGGCGACATCTTTGTCGGGTCTTTGAAATTCGACTATATTTCCCGGCTTGATGGTGCGCCACTGGCCGAACGTGAACAGATTCAATCCGACGCCACCCAACGGGTGCGCGACATCCGCGAAGGCCCCGACGGCGCGATTTGGTTTCTCAGCGTTGGACGGGGTGCGGTGATGCGTATGGCGCCCGCGCAGTGATGTGTATGGCGTCGTGCGCAAGGAAGCCACTGGATTTAAAGAACTGTTAAGGCCAAACTCCATAGAAAAGGAGTTTCAATCATGGGTCTTTTGCGGCGATTTCTGGTGTGCATTCTATTGGCAATGACACCGATTCCGGTTCTGGCGGAATCAAGCACCGCGTTTTTTGACAGCTATCTGGCACTGCGGGCGCGGCTGGATCCCCTCATGAAAAACCGCGACATCGCAGAGGTGATGCGCGCGTTTGGAGATGCTTCGGAGGATAGCGCGCTAGAAGACCTGGAACGCCGGGTCCGTAATATTTTTCCGCGCGATTTTCAAGAGGTTGCCCTGATTCGGCGGCAAGACATGGATCACGGGTTTCGCCAGGAATTGATCGCCTATTGGGACGGCGTCAGCTATATTTATGTCTATCTGGTGATACACCAGCGTGATGATGGTCTTGTGACCGTTGTGATGAATTTCAACACGGAATTCGACGATCTGAACAGCAAGTTCTAAAGCAAAGGCCGGGGTTTCCCGGCCTCGCGCTCCTTAGGCCCCCGGCATGCCATGGCTGCCGCGTTCGCGGTAGGGGGTTGTGTCATAATGTGCGCGGTAACATTTGGAAAAATGCGACGGGCTGGCAAACCCACAGGCCAAGGCGACATTGATCACGCTCATATCGGTCTGCATCAACAGATTGCGGGCCTTTTCCAATCGCAGCTCCATATAATACCGTTTTGGCGAGCGGTTAAGATAGCGGCGAAACAGCCGTTCCAATTGGCGGGTCGACATGGCCACTTCTTGCGCCAGAAGCGACGGGCTTATCGGCTCTTCGATATTGGCTTCCATCTTCTGGATCACCTGGCTCAGCTTGGGATGGCGCACCCCGATCCGGGTCGGAACCGACAACCGCTGGGTGTCCTGATCGGTGCGGATCGCGGAATAGATCATCTGATCCGCTACCGCATTGGCCAGTTCCGAACCGTGGTCATCGGCCAGGACCTTGAGCATCATGTCAATCGAACTGGTGCCGCCGGCGGTGGTGATCCGATTGCCATCAATGGCGAACACGGCCTTGGTCAGAGAGATGTTTTCAAATTCCTCGGTGAAACTGTCGTGGTTTTCCCAATGAATGGTGGCGCGCCGCCCGTCCAGAAGACCCGCCCGCGCCAAAGTGTAACTGCCGGTGCAGAGCCCGCCGGTCTTCAGCCCCTTGCGGGATTCGCGCCGCAACCAGTTCAACAGCCGTTTGGTGGTGGCGTGCTGGATTTCCATGCCGCCACAGATCATGATGACATCGTCACGCTTCAATTCTTCGAGGTCGCCCTGCAGGCGGAAATCCGTTCCCGCCGAACAGGTGCGGATGCCGCCGCCTTCGCCAATGATGAACCAATCATAGAGCTGCATCCCCGACATCCGGTTGGCAATCCGCAGACATTCCAGAGCTGCCGCAAACGGCAGAAGCGAGAAATTTTCCAGCAACACAAACACAAACCGCCTTGGTTTGACCGAAGTGGCCGGTTGACTGTCTGTGGTGTCTGGAATCATTGGCGCGGACCCTTTGGCTGGATGTCGCTTTTCGACCGGCATGTCGCAAATCAATCGCGTCGCACCAATTGGCCCCAGCTGATTGCCCGCGTCAAGCACAAGGTCGGACAAGAGCAAAATCGCGTATGGCCACTGAGGGCGGGTCTTTGTATAAGCCCCCGATCATAGTCTTTGACTGATACCGCTAACCACCGGAGATAAAGAGATGAGCGAGTGGCAAAAATCTGACTGGCGCAACAAGCCCCGGGTCCAGATGCCCGAATATACCGATACAGCCGCGCTGAATGCTGCCGAGGCACAGCTGGCCAAGTATCCGCCGCTTGTCTTTGCTGGTGAGGCCCGGACATTGAAGGCCAAACTGGGCGCGGCATCACGCGGCGAGGCGTTCTTGCTGCAAGGTGGCGATTGCGCCGAAAGCTTTGACCAGTTCAGCGCCGATGGCATCCGTGACACGTTCAAGGTGATGTTGCAGATGGCGATGGTGTTGACCTTTGGTGCCAAGGTGCCCGTGGTCAAGGTGGGCCGCATGGCCGGCCAATTCGCCAAACCACGCAGCGCCCCGACCGAGGTCAAGGATGGCCAGGAGCTGCCAAGCTATCGCGGTGACATCATCAACGATCTGGCGTTCACGCCCGGGTCGCGCATTCCCGATCCGCAGAAGATGTTGCAGGCCTATACCCAATCGGCGGCGACGCTGAACCTGTTGCGGGCGTTTTCGACCGGCGGCTATGCCGATGTGAACCAGGTCCATCAGTGGATTTTGGGCTTCACCGATCGGGATGAATCCGAGAAATACCGCGAAATGGCCGGGCGGATCACCGATGCGCTTGATTTCATGCGCGCGGCCGGGGTGAACGGCGAAAGCAGCCATGCGCTGCACACCGTCAGCTTCTACACCAGCCACGAGAGCCTGTTGCTGGAATATGAAGAGGCGCTGACGCGTCTGGATTCGACCTCTGGCAAATGGCTGGGCGGGTCTGGCCACATGCTTTGGATCGGTGACCGCACCCGTCAGCCTGATGGCGCGCATGTGGAATTCGCCCGCGGCGTGATGAACCCGATCGGGCTCAAATGCGGCCCGACCACCAGCGCCGAAGACCTCAAGGTGCTGATGGAACGGTTGAACCCGGAAAACGAAGCCGGCCGTCTGACCCTGATTGCCCGTTTTGGTGCCGGTAGCGTGGGCGACCACCTGCCGCGCCTGATCAAGGCCGTACAGGAAGAAGGCGCCAATGTCGTGTGGTCCTGTGATCCGATGCATGGCAACACAATCAAATCGGCCACCGGGTACAAAACCCGGCCGTTTGACTCGGTCCTGCGTGAGGTGCGCGAATTCTTTGCCATCCACAACGCCGAGGGCACAATTCCCGGCGGTGTGCATTTCGAAATGACCGGCCAGGATGTCACCGAATGTACCGGTGGCGTGCGGGCGGTGACCGACGAAGATCTGAGCGACCGGTATCACACCGCCTGTGATCCCCGCCTCAATGCCTCGCAGTCGCTGGAACTTGCGTTCCTGGTGGCAGAGGAACTGGTCGCGCGGCGTGCGCCGGGCACATCCAGCGTCGCGGTGTAATACCCCGGCAAGGCCGGTTTTTGCTGGCCGGATGCCTGACATAGAAAAAGCCCCGGTTTAACGGCCGGGGCTTATTTATGTGACCTGACAGCGACTTGGATGACGTTGCTATTGTTTGACCTCAGTCTGCGTTATTCGCAACCAGCCGCAAATAGGGCACCGGTCCGTCCTTGAACTGCGGTTCCTGTCTGGGGGACTGCGATGCCGGATCTCGACGCGTGCCGTCGATGTGGGCAAAGCCCGGCGCCGGATCACCAAATCCCAATTTGCGTGGCGCAGGTTTTGGGGCGGCGGCCATGCGCGCATCGGAAGTCACCATCGGGGTCACATCGACCTGAACGATTTCGAACCGGCGCGGCGCACGACCAACCGGGCCGTCGGTCACAAAACAGCCCAGAATGCGGCTGACATCGCCAAAATCATCGGCCAAAGGCAGCAGCGTCATGCGCCCGTTCAATGCAGGCTTGCCCAGACGTTTTTCCGCCAGAAGCGTGATTTCGACGCGCGCCGGGGTGTCGAACACCGCTTGCACCGCATGCGACAGCCGCTCGCGCGACACCGGAACCGTCATCGCCGACAGTGGCATACCGCGCACTTCCATCCCCATCAGATCACACAACAATCTGCCACCAATGCGCAGACGGGCGTGGGTGGGCGCGATACGTTCCGCGATAAAGGCGTTTTCCAGCGCGTTTTCGATGCCGCGCGGATCAATTTCCGACCGGGGCGGCACATTGCGGCCATTGCGCATCGCCTCCCAATAGGTGTCGACCGTCCTGAGGGGCCGGATCCAACTGGCCCGCAGCTTGTCACTTAGTGGGACAACATCGGTTGCGGCGGCAGGTTGCAAAGCATTGTTTAATTCTTCCTTATAATCACGCGGCGACATCATTTAATCCTCAACAATTGCCCGTCCCATTGTTTTGTGCGAAATTTCAGTGCGTTCTGGGGCTTTGGCCAGAGTTAATTTGGCGTTACAATGGTTACTCAATTCCTAACATCGCATGATTTCATCGAATTTTGTGGATTTTCAGAACGTTTGGTTAACTTCGATACGGCATAGGCCCCGACCGAAATTTGCCGCATCGCGTCTGGGCCGGGCCGTGACGCGCGGTGTCGGGACCGGGGAAACCCTTTGCGAAGTGCAAATGAAGTGTTACTTCGGTATGTGACCGCTATATATTGCGGTGCGAAGCGCAGAGTTGCCGCAATTTTGTAATGAGGGACGTGATGTTGCAATCAATGACCGGATTCGCCTCGGGGCAGGGCGAGGCAGACGGATTTTCCTGGGTTTGGGAGATTCGCAGCGTGAATGCCAAGGGGCTGGATCTTCGCTTGCGCGTGCCGGACTGGATCGAGGGGCTGGAGGCCGAATTGCGCAAGATTGCCGCCGCCCAGTTGCGGCGGGGCAATGTGACGATCAATCTTCGGCTGACCCGTGCAGAGGGCGGCAGCGGCCAGAAATTGAATGCGGCGCATCTGGATACGGTGCTCGACGCGCTGGCGGAAATCGAACATCAGGCAATGGCGCGCGGCGTATCGCTTGGCCCGTCGACCTCGACCGGGATCATCGCGTTGCGCGGGATCCTGGAACAAGAGGAAACCCCAACCGATTCCGCCGCGCTGAGGGCCATATTGATCGAAGATTTTCAACCGGTTATGGCATCCTTTTGCGAGATGAGATCACGTGAGGGCAGCGCGCTTTTCACCGTGTTGAACAGCCATCTGGATCAAATCGAAACCTTGGTGACACAGGCGGATACCACCGCCGAGGCCCGCAAGCCCAAAGCCCGCGAAACTCTGAAAACCGCGCTTGCACAGGTTCTGGACGCCGCCGCCGATGTCGACGAGGCCCGCCTGACCCAGGAATTGGCGCTTTTGGCCATCAAGTCGGATATTACCGAAGAAATCAAACGGTTACAGGCGCATGTGAATGCCGCAAGGGAGCAGCTGACGCGACAGGAAAGCGTCGGGCGCAAGATGGATTTCCTGATGCAGGAGTTCAACCGAGAGGCAAATACCCTGTGTTCGAAATCCGGCGACAGCGATTTGACGTCGGTAGGGCTGGACCTTAAGGCCGTGATAGACCAAATGCGTGAGCAAGTTCAAAACGTGGAGTGAATAATGTCCAACACCCAGCGTCGTGGCCTGCTTGTCATCCTGTCGTCGCCCTCTGGCGCCGGCAAATCCACCCTGGCCAAACGGTTGCGGGCCTGGGACAGCAGCATTGTGTTTTCCGTCTCGGCCACCACCCGGACACCGCGCCCCGGTGAGATTGACGGCGTCGACTATCACTTTGTAACGGAACAGAATTTCCGCACCGATGTGGCAGAAGGCGGCATGTTGGAACATGCGCATGTCTTTGGCAATTTCTACGGCTCGCCCAAAAGTGCGGTCCAGGACGCCATCAATGCCGGCAAGGATGTGTTGTTTGACATCGACTGGCAGGGTGCCCAGCAGATCCGCAATTCGGATTTGGGCCAGCACACGCTGTCGATCTTTTTGCTGCCACCGTCGATCCCGGAGCTGCGCCGCCGTCTGGAACAACGGGCCCAGGACAGTGACGAGGTGATTTCCAAGCGGATGCAGAAAAGCTGGGACGAGATAAGCCATTGGGACGGCTATGATTTTGTTTTGGTGAACGATGATCTGGACACCACGGAACGCAACCTGAAAACCATCATCGACGCCACCCGCCTGCGCCGGTCGCAGCAACCGGAATTGACCGAACATGTTCGCAAGCTTCAGGCAGAATTCGGAGAACTTTCATGACCTTGTATGCGTTGGATGATGTGGTGCCGCAATTGGCGGCGGATTGCTGGGTTGCACCGGATGCCAATTTGATTGGCCGTGTCGCGGTTGAAGACGGCGCATCGGTCTGGTTTGGCTGCACCTTGCGCGGCGACAACGAGGAAATTCGCGTTGGCCGTGGCAGCAATGTGCAGGAAAACACCGTGTGCCATACGGATATCGGTTATCCGCTGACCATTGGTGCGGGCTGTACCATTGGCCACAAGGTGATGTTGCACGGGTGCAGTATCGGCGACAACAGCCTGATCGGTATGGGGGCGATTGTGTTGAATGGCGCAAAGATCGGCAAGAATTGCCTGATCGGCGCCGGCGCGCTGATCACCGAAGGCAAGGAAATCCCCGACGGCAGTTTGGTCATGGGGGCACCCGGCAAAGTCGTGCGCCAGCTGGACGAAGCCGCAATCGAAGGTTTGCGCAAGTCCGCCATCGGCTATCAAAACAACATGCGCCGATTTCGCGCGGGTCTGAAACCTGTCTGACCGCCTGCGGAAATCATCCGAGACCAATTTGCCACTGATCTGAAGGACCCCTGATATGCGCCTGCGCAATGACAAGGGCACGCTGATGCGGCCCGATCTGCCCACCACCGGTGTCAGCCGTCCGGTGGTCACGCCGCTTTCGCCTTCGGTTGTTTATGCCTCTGACACGCCTGATATGCTGGACAGCCAATATGCCGGTCTGGCCGAGGGGTTCACCTATGCCCGCGAAGGTCATCCCAATGCTGATGTTCTGGCGCGCCGGATTGCAGCGATGGAGGGTGTCGATCAGGGGATCGTGGTCGGGTCGGGCATGGCGGCGGTTACGGCGGTGCTGCTTGGGCTTTGCAAGGCGGGTGATCATGTGCTGGGCAGTGATCAGCTCTACGGTCGGTCGCTGCGCATGATGCGCGAAGACCTGCCGCGGTTTGGCATTGCTGCCGATCTGGCGGATGCGACGGATATCGAGGCCTTTCGCGCGGCTGTGCGGCCCAACACCCGGATGATCCTGATCGAAGTGGTGTCCAACCCGACGTTGCGGGTGGCCGACATGATTGGCATCGCGGCATTGGCCAAAGAGACTGGCGCGATCCTGGTGGTTGACAATACCTTTACCACGCCCAGCGGGTTTCTGCCGTTTGATCACGGCGCGGATGTGGTGTTGCATTCGGTTACCAAGCTGTTGGCGGGGCATGCCGATGTGACATTGGGCTGGGCGGCGGCGCGCGACCCGGACCATCAAAAGGCGATCTACGACTTTGCCGTCACCACCGGCCTGACTGCATCGCCGTTTGATTGCTGGCTGGCAGAACGTGGGCTTTTCACCTTTGACCTGCGGTT
This sequence comes from Marinovum sp. 2_MG-2023, assembly GCF_030548265.1. NCBI lineage: Bacteria > Pseudomonadati > Pseudomonadota > Alphaproteobacteria > Rhodobacterales > Roseobacteraceae > Marinovum > Marinovum sp. 2_MG-2023. The sequence continues at coordinate 42,549 of NZ_JAUOSD010000023.1, forward strand.
TGATCGTGCGCAGCGCACCGCAGCGACGCTGGCGGATGCGCTGGCGGATATGGCGGGGGTGCGGCGGGTGATCTATCCGATGCGGGCGGATCACCCGGAAAACGCGCGGGCCAATCTGATCCTGCGCGGCGGCTGCAACATGGTGTCGTTCGAGATTGCAGGCGGGCGCGCCCAGGCCAATGCGCTGACCGAAGCGGCGCGAGGCATTGCCTTTGCCCCGACCCTTGGCGATGTCGGCACGACCCTGTCGCACCCGGCCTCGTCCTCGCATCGTGCCTTGACGCCAGAGGCACGCGCCGCGATGGGCATGACCGAAGGCTTCTTTCGGGTCTCGGTCGGGCTGGAAGACCCGGAGGCCCTGATCGCGGAATTCGCCCAGGCGACCGCAGCAGCACAGGCGGTCTGAGCCATGCCATACAGCGCGGAAATGTTGCAATCGGTGATCGACGCCTTGCCCCAGGCTCTGGTGGCGATTGGTGCGGATGAACGCATTCGCCATACAAATGAACCTGCGCTGAAACTGGTCGGGCTCAACCCCGAGGGCAAACATTTCATCACCACCCTGCGCCAGCCCGCTTTGCTGGATACGATCGAGGCCACACTGGGCGATCGCAAGACGCGCGAGACCTCGTTTCTGACCCGCGAAGACGGGCAGGATGTGACCTATAACGTGCGCTGCGCCTCGATCCAGATTGGCCCCGAATTCGGGGTTCTTCTGTCCTTTGAGGATGTGACCCATCTGGCGGTGGCCGGACAGATGCGCCGCGATTTTGTCGCCAATGTCAGCCATGAGCTCAAAACCCCGCTGACCGCGCTTTTGGGGTTCATCGAAACCATTCTGCATGGCCCGGCGCATGATGATGCGGTGGCGCGGGATCGGTTTCTGGCGATCATGGAATCCGAAGCCGAGCGGATGAACCGGTTGGTGGGTGATCTTTTGTCCTTGAACCGCGTCGAAGCGACGGAACGCATGCGTCCAACCACGCGCATCGACCTCAAGGCGCTGGTACAATCGGCCCTTGGCGGATTGGCGGGCATGGCGGATGATGTCGGGCTGGAGGTGGTGACGGATCTGCCTGATGACCCGGTTTTTGTCGCCGCAGACGAAGACCAGCTGCGGCAGGTGCTGAACAATCTGATTGAGAACGCGATCAAATACGGCGCAGAAGGCAAACACATCGAAGTGTCGCTGACATCACCGGCCTTTCATCCGCGCATGCGCTGCGACACGGTCGAACTTGTGGTGCGCGATCACGGGGCGGGGTTTGACCCGGTGCATATCCCGCGGCTGACGGAACGGTTCTACCGGGTCGATAACCACCGCTCGCGCGAGATGGGCGGAACCGGTCTGGGGCTGGCCATCGTCAAGCATATCGTCGGCCGGCACCGGGGGCGGATTCAGATTGAGTCGGCTCTGGGGCAGGGATCAACCTTTCGGGTTTTGTTGCCCGTATGAAGTTGACCCAGGGGCAGTCAAGCGTTTGATTCGCAAGAATTTCGCTATGCTTTCCCGTTTGTGACACGTGTTTGACCGGAACCCGCGTGAATTCCGCGCCACACAGCCGTATGACGGGAGTGCGCATGGGGATTGTGAAGTTTTCTTAACAGTTTGTTGCGGTGAGATGTCGCGCGGGGCATCATGGAAAGTATATTATTTTCAGGGTGTTAAACGGCGACATTGAAATTCGACGCGAATTTGTTCGAGAATAATTTCTCTGCGCCCGCCAGTGTCATAAAACCGTTACAAAACCGTCACAAAAGCATAGCTGAACGCCAATAGCAGTGCGCTCAGCGGACGCCACTGCTTTGTTAACCCCGGCGTCCCGTTTTGCGACAACAGGAGCTCTTCCATGAAATTTGTGAAACTGACCGCCTCCACTCTGGCGATCGCTGCCGTTTCCGCCACTGCCGCAGCCGCGCGCGACAACGTACAAGTCGCCGGTTCCTCGACAGTTCTGCCTTATGCCTCGATCGTGGCTGAGCTGTTCGGCGACAACACCGACTTCCCGACACCCGTTGTTGAATCCGGTGGATCGTCCGCTGGTCTCAAGCGCTTCTGCGAAGGCGTTGGCGAAAACACCATCGACGTTGCAAACGCATCGCGCAAAATCCGTGAAAAAGAAATCAAAGCCTGTGCCGAAGCTGGCGTGACCGACATCATGGAAGTGCGCATCGGCTATGACGGCATCGTGTTTGCCTCGCAGCAAACCGGCCCTTCCTTCACCGAGTTCACCCAGTCCGACATCTTCAACGCTCTGGGCGGCACTGTTCTGAAAGACGGCGAGCTGGTCGAAAACCCCTACAACACATGGGCCGAATTCAACGCCGATCTGCCTGACGTTGAAATCGCGGGTTTCATCCCCGGCACCAAGCACGGCACACGTGAAGTGTTCGAAGAAAAAGTTCTGTTGATCGGTTGCGAAGCCACCGGCACAATGGAAGCCATGATCGCCAGCGGCATGTCGGAAGACGATGCAGAAGATGCATGCCTTGACGTGCGTTCGGACGGCAAATCGGTCGACATCGACGGCGACTACACCGAGACCCTGGCGCGCATCGACTCCAACCCGAACGGCGTTGGCATCTTTGGTCTGGCGTTCTACGAGAACAACACAGACAAGCTGAAAGTTGCGACAATGGCCGGCGTTGCACCGTCGACTGAAACCATTTCGACCGGTGAATACCCTGTGTCGCGTCCGCTGTACTTCTACGTGAAGAAAGCGCACATCGGCGTGATCCCCGGCCTGAAAGAATACGCTCAGTTCTTCGTCGCTGACGAAATCGCTGGCGGTTCCGGCCCTCTGGCCAACTATGGCCTGGTTGCTGACCCTGAACTGGCAGCGACACAAGACGCCATCGCCAACGAAGTCACCATGGGCGACAACATGTAATCAAGGCTTCGGCCTGATTGCCGGGGGCGGCGTTTCTGCCGCCCCCATTCCTTTTTGGACATTTATCCGAACAAGACCGAAGGGGGGCACATGCCTTTATTCTGGCTATTCCTGATCGTACTGGCGATCGCTGCTGTCGGCTTTGTGATCGGCCGCGCACGCGCCATGACCAGCGCAGGTGGTGACAGCCGCGATCTGCATTCGTTGCCGTCCTACTATGGTTGGAACGTGGCGCTGAAAGCGGCGGTTCCGGCCTTTGTGGTGCTGGTTGTCTGGCTTCTGGCCCAACCTTTTTACATCAATTCCACGGTTTCAAAGATGCTGCCCGACAGCGCCATTCCCGAAAGCTCGTCTCGCGGGTTGGTGATGGCCGAAGTGCGCCGCGCCGCCAACGGGCTGGATAACGCAGTGGCCCAGGGCGTGATGACCGAGGACTTTGCCCGTAACGCACGTGCTGACATCACCGATGTCACCCAGCGTTTGAAAGATGCGGGTCAGATCGTGACATCGCAGATCACCCAACCGGTGATGCATGCCGCACAGCGGTATCGTGTTCTTTCGCAACAGGGCACAACGGCCATGACAATCGCGGTTGTGGCGATTGCATTGATTGGCATGTTCCTGGGGTTCCGCGAAACAACCGCCGCATTCCGCGCCCGCAATGTGGTCGAGGCCGGTATTCGCGCGCTTTTGGTCGCGGCGGCCTCTATCGCTGTTCTGACCACTTTGGGAATTGTTCTGTCGCTGGTGTTCAACACCATCGAATTCTTCCGTCTTTATCCGGCCTGGGAATTCTTCACCGTGCTGGAATGGGCGCCAAGCTTCTCTGGTCGGGGTGGCTCGTCCGAGCTGGGTGTTCTGCCGCTGCTTTGGGGCACATTCTATATTTCGATCGTGGCGCTTGCCGTGGCCGTGCCTATCGGGTTGTTCGCCGCCATCTATCTCAGCGAATATGCCTCGCCAAAAGTGCGGGCCATTGCCAAACCCATGCTCGAGGTTCTGGCCGGTATTCCGACCATCGTTTATGGTCTCTTCGCGCTTTTGACCGTGGGTCCGCTGCTGCTGAGTGTGTTTGGTGACGATGGTCTGGGCTGGATGCAGGCCGGGACTGCGGTGATGACCGCGGGTCTGGTCATGGGCATCATGCTGATCCCCTTTGTCAGCTCGCTCAGCGATGACATCATCAACTCGGTGCCGCAATCCATGCGCGACGGATCTTATGGTCTGGGCGCGACCAAATCCGAAACCATCAAACAGGTGATCATTCCGGCCGCTCTGCCGGGCATTGTGGGGGCCATCCTTTTGGCCGCATCGCGCGCCATTGGCGAAACCATGATTGTTGTTCTGGGGGCAGGGGCTGCGGCGCGGCTGTCGATGAACCCCTTCGAAGCGATGACCACCGTGACCGCAAAAATCGTCAGCCAGCTGACCGGCGATGCCGATTTTGCCTCGCCCGAGGCGCTGGTCGCCTTTGCGCTGGGCATGACCTTGTTTGTCCTGACACTGGGGCTGAATATCTTCGCGCTTTATATCGTGCGCAAATACCGGGAGCAGTACGAATGACCGACGCAAGCCTGAACACGCCCGGAGCTGGCCCAGCGGCAAAGCCGAAATCCTCGCTGGCTGTTCTGGACGACCGTACCAAACGCCGCAATGCATCCGAGGCCCGTTTCAAGGCCTATGGGCTGGGCGCGATCCTGATTGGCATCTTCTTTCTTGTGGTGCTGGCTGTGTCCATCATCCGCTCGGGCGCACCGGCCTTCAGCCGGACGGTGCTGGATGTGGAATTCAACCTGAGCCAGGAACAGGTCGACGGTGCCGAGAAGGAATTGTTCAAGACCAAGGCCTATGAACAATTGTTCATTGCCAAGCTGGAAGAACAATTGCAGGCCAGCGGCATGCAGGTTGCCTTTGATGCCGGTGCGATTGAACGTATCGTCGGCAAGACCGGCGCCACCATTCGCGAACATTACAAGGCCAATCCCGGCGACATCGGCAAACCTGTCAGCTTTGAGCTGGCGGCCTCGAGCCGGGTTGACGGATACTTCAACGGCCGTGTGACCCGCGAAGCCCTGCAAGACAGCCGGTTCCTGCAATTGAGCGATCTTGACCTTGTGGATGCCCTGCATGATGCCGGGATCATTCGCGGCTCGTTCAACTGGACCTTCATCACCGGCGCAGATTCCGGTGTGGACAACCCCGGTGGTGCCGGGATCGGGGCCTCGGTTGTCGGCTCTTTCTTCATGATGCTGGTGGTCTTGTTCCTGTCCTTGCCGATTGGCGTTGCCGCCTCGATCTATCTTGAGGAATTTGCCAAGCGGAACCGTTTTACCGATCTGATCGAGGTGAATATCTCCAACCTCGCGGCTGTGCCGTCGATCGTTTTCGGTATTCTGGGTCTGGCTGTGTTCATCCAGTTCATGCATCTGCCGCAATCGGCGCCGCTGGTGGGTGGTCTGGTGCTGACACTGATGACCCTGCCGACAATCATCATTTCGACCCGTGCCTCGCTGAATGCGGTGCCGCCGTCGATCCGCGATGCGGCGCTGGGTGTTGGCGCGTCCAAGATGCAGGCGGTGTTCCACCATGTTCTGCCCTTGGCCATGCCGGGCATTCTGACAGGCACCATCATCGGTCTGGCCCAGGCATTGGGTGAAACCGCGCCGCTGTTGCTGATCGGTATGGTTGGTTTTGTGGCGCGCGGCTATCCCGATGGCATCGCCGCCGGCTTTACCGAACCGAACTCGGCCATGCCGGCCCAGATCTATACATGGGCGGCACGCGCCGATGTAAGCTTCTATGAAAAGGCCTGGGGCGGGATTATTGTCCTTCTGGTCTTCCTTTTGACAATGAACATCATCGCCATCATCCTGCGTCGCCGCTTCGAGCGTCGTTGGTAACCGGTCCGGGAAAGGATTAACATCATGTATGACACACCTCGCACCGCGGAGAGTAAAGTGGCCACCAATACGACGAAAATCGCCGCAAAGAAGGTTCAGGTCTATTATGGCGACACCCATGCCATCAAGGATGTGGATGTCGAAATCGAAGACAAGACCGTCACCGCCTTTATCGGCCCATCGGGTTGCGGCAAGTCGACCTTTCTGCGCTGTCTGAACCGGATGAATGACACCATCGACATTTGCCGCGTCGAAGGCGATATCCTGATCGACGGCGAAGACATCTATGACAAAAAGGTCGACCCGGTGCAGTTGCGCGCCAAGGTCGGCATGGTGTTCCAGAAGCCGAACCCATTCCCCAAGTCGATCTATGACAACGTGGCCTATGGTCCGCGCATTCACGGTCTGGCCCAGAACAAGGCAGATCTGGATGAAATCGTGGAAAAATCACTGCGTCGTGGCGCGATCTGGAACGAGGTCAAGGACCGTCTGCACGCCCCCGGCACCGGGCTTTCCGGTGGTCAGCAACAGCGTCTGTGCATTGCCCGCGCTGTCGCAACAGAGCCGGAAGTCCTGTTGATGGATGAACCCTGTTCGGCGCTGGACCCGATTGCCACGGCACAGGTCGAGGAATTGATCGACGAGCTGCGGTCGCAGTATTCGGTGGTGATTGTGACCCACTCGATGCAACAGGCCGCACGCGTCAGCCAGAAAACCGCGTTCTTCCACCTCGGAAATCTGGTGGAATTCGACGACACGCCGAAGATCTTCACCAATCCCGAAGATCCACGCACCGAAAGCTATATCACTGGCCGGATCGGCTAAGGAGAGAACGATGCAAGAGCATATTGTAAGCTCATTCGATCGGGATCTGGAAGGCATTCAGGCCCAGATCATGAAAATGGGCGGTCTGGTCGAACAGGCGATTTTGAACGCGGCGCTGTCGCTGGAAACCCGTGATGACGAGCTGGGCGAAAAGGTCCGTCTGGGTGACAAGGCGATCGACGCGCTGGACGAGGCCATTCACGAAGATGCCGCACAGGTCATCGCGCTGCGCGCGCCGACCGCCGTGGACCTTCGGATTGTCCTGTCGGTGATGAAGATGTCGGCGGATCTGGAGCGGATCGGCGATCTGGCCAAGAACATGGCCAAACGCAATTCGGTTCTGATGCAGCTGACACAGATCGACGGGGCCACCGCCGCATTGCGCCGTATGGCGCGCGAGGTCGAGTTGATGCTGAAAGACGGGCTTGATGCCTATATTCAGCGTGACGCTGCCCTGGCCGCGGATGTGATCCAGCGCGACCGTGACGTCGATCAGATGTATAATGCGACCTTCCGGGAATTCCTGACCTTCATGCTGGAAGATCCGCGCAATATCACATCCTGCATGCACCTGCATTTCATTGCGAAAAACATCGAACGCATGGGCGATCATGTGACATCGATTGCAGAGCAAGTGATCTTTCTGGTCGAGGGCGAATTGCCGGAAGAACGTGTCAAAGGCGACAACACATCTTCTGACAAATCGCTGTCGCCACAGCCGGGAGAATAATGAATGTCGGCGGAACAACCTACTGTCCTTGTGGTCGAAGATGAACCGGCGCAACGCGAAGTCCTGTCTTACAACCTGGAGGCCGAAGGCTTTCGGGTGAGCAAGGCCGAAGACGGCGAACAGGCGCTATTGTTGGCCGAAGAAGATGCGCCGGACATCATCGTTCTGGATTGGATGTTGCCCAATGTTTCGGGCATCGAGGTCTGCCGCCGATTGAAATCCCGCGCAGAAACCCGTGGCGTGCCGGTGATCATGTTGTCGGCGCGCTCGGAAGAGGTGGACCGGGTTCGCGGTCTTGAAACCGGGGCGGACGATTATGTCGTCAAACCCTATTCGGTGGTGGAATTGATGGCCCGTGTGCGGGCGCAATTGCGGCGCACCCGGCCGGCCAGTGTCGGTGAACGTCTGGAATACGAAGACATCATTCTGGACAGTGAAACCCATCGGGTGACACGATCGGAAAACCAGTTGAAACTTGGCCCGACCGAGTTTCGCCTGTTGACCACCTTTATGGAAAAGCCGGGTCGGGTCTGGACACGGGAACAGCTTCTGGACCGGGTCTGGGGGCGCGACATCTATGTCGATACCCGCACCGTTGACGTGCATATCGGGCGTCTGCGCAAGGCGCTGTGCCAGTTTGGTGGCAATGATCCGCTGCGCACGGTGCGCGGCGCGGGATATGCCCTGGGCTGATCTGAACACAACCGATGACGCCCGCAAGGGCGGAAGAGGGCGCTCTTCCAGCCTTTGCGGCTGTCATCGCGGTTGTTCGATTGGAAATTTGATCAAAATGCGGATTTCCTCGGCCATATCTCTGCGTTAGGTTGGCGCCAGCGCAAAAGATATTGGAGCCGCCTCATGTCTTCTTCAGCCCCATCACCGCTCAAACCAAAAGATGCCCCCGATCTGGGACGGCTGGATTGGGCCGATCCCCTGCGTCTGGTGGATCAATTGACCGAAGAAGAGCGGATGGTCGCTGAGGCCGCCCGCGCCTATGCCAGTGAAAAGCTCGCACCGCGGGTGATTGATGCCTTTGAGGCCGAAACCGTCGACCCAAGTGTCTTCGCCGAAATGGGCGAAATGGGATTGTTGGGCACCACCATCCCAGAGGAATATGGCGGGATTGGCGCAGGCTATGTGACCTATGGCCTTGTCGCCCGCGAGATCGAGCGGGTCGACAGCGGCTATCGCAGCATGATGTCGGTGCAATCCAGCCTGGTGATGTATCCGATCTATGCCTATGGCAGCGAAGCGCAGCGACAGAAGTACCTGCCCAAACTCGCCACCGGTGAATGGATCGGCTGTTTCGGATTGACCGAACCGGATGCCGGGTCCGATCCCGGCGGTATGAAAACCCGTGCGGAAAAGATCGACGGCGGCTATCGGCTGACCGGCAGCAAGATGTGGATTTCCAATGCGCCGATTGCGGATGTGTTTGTGGTCTGGGCCAAGTCCGACGCCCATGACGGCAAGATCCGCGGTTTTGTTCTGGACAAGGGCTGCAAGGGGCTGAGCGCGCCGAAGATCGGCAAGAAATTGTCCCTGCGCACCTCGGTCACGGGCGAGATCGTGATGGACGGTGTCGAGGTCGGCGAAGACGCGCTTTTGCCGAATATCCAGGGGCTTAAGGGGCCGTTTGGCTGTCTTAACCGGGCGCGCTATGGCATCGCCTGGGGGGTGATGGGCGCCGCAGAATTCTGTTGGCATGCGGCACGCGAATATGGTCTGGATCGCAAGCAATTCAACAAACCGCTGGCCGGGACACAGCTGTTCCAGAAGAAGCTGGCCGATATGCAGACCGAGATTGCCCTGGGCCTGCAGGCCGCGTTGCGGGTCGGGCGGTTGATGGATGATGCGGCCGCCGCGCCGGAAATGATCAGCCTGATCAAACGCAACAACTGTGGCAAGGCGCTGGATATGGCGCGGATGGCGCGGGACATGCATGGCGGCAACGGGATTTCCGGTGAATTTCAGGTGATCCGCCACATGGTCAATCTGGAAACCGTGAACACCTATGAAGGCACACATGACGTGCATGCGTTGATCCTTGGCCGGGCGCAAACCGGGCTACAGGCGTTTTTCTAGGGCAGGGCGATCGCCAGCCTTCAACCGTATATAACTTAAAGGAATCAATACTATGCTGCGCGGACTTGATCCAATACTGAGCCCCGATCTGATCTATGCATTGCGCGCGATGGGCCATGGCGACACGATTACCATCGCGGATGCCAATTTCCCGGCTGAAAGCAGCGGACCCGAAGTGGTGCGTCTGGATGGGATCAGCGCAACGGATGTCTTGCGCGCGGTGATGAGCGTGATGCCACTGGACACTTATGTCGATGCGCCAGCCCATGTGATGCAGGTGGTCGACGCGCCTGATACAATCCCGGAAGTCGTGAAAGAGTTTCAACAGATCATCAATGACGTGGCCGATGCGCCCGCACAGATCAAGGGACTGGAACGATTTGATTTCTATGACAACGCACGCGAGTCTTTCGTCGTTGTGCAGACCGGCGAAACCCGGCTCTATGGCAATATCATTTTGAAAAAGGGCGTGATTGGCAGCTGAGGCTGAAGGCGCTTTTAACTCAATAGGTTAAATGTCGTTTTCGCAGTTGAACCTGAACAGTGTTTGCCGTTTGGCAATGTCACTGTTCAGGTTTGTCGCGCCAAATCAAAAGATCTCGATGTCAGAGGTCAGACCAGCGGTGCTGTTGACACCATCCAGCGTGATGGAATTTCCACCCCCGAAATCAAACACCACATCGCCGTTTTCCACCGATGCAAAGCGGTTGATCACCTGCGCCTCGGTAAGTCCGCCACCCCAAAGCGCATCATCAAGGTGCAATTCATCGACGCCAACATCATAATCGGTGATCACATCATCTTCGATCCTGTTGCCGAAAAAGACAAACGTATCAGCACCTTGACCGCCGGTTGCAATGTCGTCACCGCCACCGATCCGCAGTTCATCATCACCGCCACCACCCGACAGCGTATCCGCGGCAAAACGGCCAGTTTGATTGTTGTCGATCAGCACATCATTGCCGCTGCCGCCGTCCAACGTGTCCCGGCCGGAACCGCCGTCCAGAATATCGTCACCCATCTGCCCGGCAATCGAGTCATGATTGAACCCACCGCGCATGTGATCATCGCCGCTGCCGCCAAAGAGCAGATCGCTGCCACCACCACCGTACACGGAATCGTCGCCGCCGCCGGCGTGAATTTCATCGTTCCCCGCGCCACCAAAGAGCCGGTCAGCATTGAAGTTCTCGCCAGAAACGTCCCGGATTACATCGTCTCCGGCACCTCCACACACCATATCCCGGCCATGGCCGCTATAGATCGTGTCATCGCCGTTGCCACCAAAGAGCCGATCACCCTGGGTGCCGCCGTACAACAAATCCTTACCACCGCCACCGTGCAGAACGTCGCGATCGTTGCCGCCGCTCAGCGTATCGTTTCCGGTCCCGCCGTTCAGACGATCGTTGCCTGAATCGCCTTCGATACGGTCATGTCCGGTGTTGCCGGAAATTGTGTCGTTGCCCATGCCGCCGGACACTGTGTCGTTACCACTGCCGCCCCAAATCACGTCGTTGCCACCAAGCGCCCGGACAATATCGTCGTTCAAACCCGCCGCGATAAGATCGCCGTCCACGGTACCTTCAACCGCATGATGCAGGTCCATATGGTCGCGATCAATGTCATGAATAACGATACCGCCATCAGGTGCAAATCCGATCGGAACAACGTTTTGCGGATCTACGTAGCGAATGTCGGGCAGGGCGTCGAGGTCGGGCAGCAGCGCCTCTGTAATGAAGTGATGCTCATGTTTGTGTCCATTCGAGCCACCATCGTCATTCATGTCGACCCGCGCGCCTTCGAGTGTGTAGAAGATCTGGCCACCCGTGGGCGTTTCGATCAACAACCAGGGCTGCTCTTCGCTGCCTGCGTCGTTGTGACCTCCATTAAAGGCGACGATACGCACGTTGTTTGGCAAATCGTTAAGATCGAGCAACCGACCCTCGATCCGGATTTCATCGCGGGCCATGTCAAAGTCTTCGATCCGCCCGACAACGACACCGGACACGTTCGAAATGTTGGTGAAATTGAACGTATCGTTGCCGCCACCGGACCGCGCATGATGGCCATGCGAAAATACTGACATCGGCTCAAAATCCAGATTATCCCAATGGTTACGGGTGTTTTCCGGACCATCCCCAAAGGTGTGAATTTGGCTTAGACCTTCGGAAATCGTGAAAGTTCTCGTCGGCATGTCGTTCTCCCAGTAGCGTTTTCAGTCATGCGCTCGGGCAAATCTTGCTGAGCACAGGAACATTGAAACCACGCCGAAAAGTGTTCTGGGTCTGTGCAGAGGTACGGTTAACGGCTCTTTGAGGGCGTATCTCTATACCGCCGTTGGCCGCGTCCTGCGCGGACGAGACAGCGGCCTGTGCTTTAGAGGGGGAACTATGCGAAGGAGACCGGTATTTACCGGGGAGCCGGCATTTTTCGCATGCGGGCTATGGGGTTGGGCATGTTTTCTAACAGGAGTCGGACTTCAGGGTAGCGCACACCAGCTACATTCGCTGTTGCAACCAAGTTGAAATGTCACCGGGTTTGCAAAGCAGAAGTGTCACCGTGGGGCCTGGAAGCAAAGCCTGA
>NZ_JAUOSD010000024.1:0-53463 GCF_030548265.1 Marinovum sp. 2_MG-2023
TCAGGCTTTGCTTCCAGGCCCCACGGTGACACTTCTGCTTTGCAAACCCGGTGACATTTCAACTTGGTTGCAACACGTACCTTGCCAAAATTGACAAGACGGCCCCGGCGTGCCCGATGCGACCTGATCATTCGTCAACAAGCCGCGCCGCCAGCGACGAGGCAAGGATGCCGTCCGACAATTCCGATGGCGCAATGCCATAAACCCGACGAAAGGTTTTCGCGAAATAGCTGGGGTCCTGAAACCCACAGTCATAAGCCACCTGTTTGACCGTCTTGCCGCCGGTTTCCAATTGCGCCTGTGCCGCGCGCAGGCGCAATTCCAGCATGAAACGGGCTGGCGACGTGCCTTCAGATTGCTCGAACACGCGTGTGAAATGGCTGCGGGAATAACCTGCCCGTTCGGCCAATTCGTCAATCGACAGCGGGCGGTGGATGTTTTCCCGCGCATAGTCGATCACGTTGCGCACCGCATCGACCCGCCGCCGCGAGCGAAAGGCCGAGCCGTATTCCAGAAAATCCTCGGCCAGGATCATACAGACCTCATACGCCAATGCGGAACAATGCGCGGGCGAATCCTTGTCCCGATTGGACAGCTCTCCGACGATGGCCGCGATCCGGCGCGCGGTGGCGGACCCCGGTTCAATCAACGGCCCATGCGCCGCAATGATCGCGTTCCAGATGCGCACGGCCTCGCGTCCTGAAATGCAGATCCAGAAGAATTCCCAATCCTCCCCCGGTTCCAGATAATAGCGGTGATCATGCGGCATCCGCAGCACCATTGCCGTGCCCGGCGGCACCGACATCTGTCGGTCTTCAAAGGTAAGCCGCCCGGCCCCCGACAACGTATATTGGAACAGCACGAACTCGCCCGGGCCGCGGTCCTTGCCCGGATAATCATAGGGTTCGCCATGTTGACGATCATAGCCTACGCTTGTGGGCATAACGTATAGCCGCAAGGGCCCGCGCGGAAAAAGAAGCATCCGTGAGAACGGTTCGCGGCGCGGCTCTGAAAATGGGTCAAAAGTACCAGCCATAGTTTGAATTTCCTCTCGTCGCGCCCTCTTGTCCAGCCTTACAGTACAAAAAGACCAAGAAAATGATCGGAGAAGTCGTGATGAAAATCGCGTTCATTGGCGCCGGAAGCGTCGGTTTTACCCGCAAGCTTGTGCGTGACCTGTTGAAGGTCGAAATGTTCCAGGGGGTCGAACTTGCGTTGCACGACATCAACGCCAAGAACCTTGATATGGTGGCCCAATTGCTGCGCAAGGATATCGAGGCAAACGGCCTGCCGGCCAAGGTGACGCAATCGATTGATCGCCGTCAGGCATTGGAAGGCGCGCGGTATATCGTCAATTGCGTTCGCATCGGCGGGTTGGAGGCATTCCGCCATGACATTGAAATCCCGCTGAAATACGGCATCGACCAATGTGTTGGCGATACGATTTGCGCAGGCGGGTTGATGTATGCCCAACGGTCCATCCCGCAGATCCTGGATTTCTGTGCCGATATCAGGGATGTCGCGGAACCCGGTGCCTGGTTCCTGAACTATGCCAACCCGATGGCGATGAACACCTGGGCGGCGATTGATCATGGTGGGGTCAAAAATACCCTTGGCCTGTGTCACGGCGTGCAAAACGGCTGGCGTCAGATCGCCAATGCGCTGGGGGCGGACCACCATAGCGATGTCGAAGTGTTCTGCACCGGGATCAACCACCAGACCTGGTACACCGATATTCGGTTCAAAGGGCGTCAAATCAGCCAGGAAGAGCTGATCGCCGCGTTTGAGGCCCACCCGGAATACAGCCAGACCGAAAAAGTGCGCATTGATGTGCTGAAACGGTTCGGGTTCTATTCGACGGAATCCAACGGCCATCTGTCGGAATATCTGCCGTGGTATCGCAAGCGTCCGGACGAGATCAATCGCTGGATCGACACCAGCGAATGGATCAACGGCGAAACCGGCGGCTATCTTCGGGTTTGCTCTGAGCGGCGCAATTGGTTCGAAGAGGATTTTCCGAAATTCCTGGCCGAGGCGGGCAAGCCGCTGGGGGATCACAAACGCTCTGATGAACATTGCAGTCATATCCTTGAGGCGCTGGAAGGCGGGCCGGTCTATCGCGGGCATTTCAACGTCAAGAACGGCGGTGTGATCACCAATCTGCCGGACGATTGCATCATCGAAAGCCCCGGTTTCGTCGATGAATTCGGCGTCAACATGGCCGAGGGCGTGACCCTGCCGCTGGGCTGTGCGGCGACCTGTCAGGCCTCGGTTGATGTGCAGCGCATGGGGATGCAGGCGGCTGTGACCGGCGATCTGGATCTGCTGCGGCTGGCGATGTTGCACGATCCGCTGGTGGGCGCGGTGTGTAACCCGGAAGAAATCTGGCAGATGACCGACGAGATGCTGGTGGCCCAGGCCGAATGGCTGCCGCAGTTCGCGCATGAGATCGACGGCGCCAAGGCGCGGCTTGCCAAATCCACCGTGGCCACCCGCAGCTGGGCCGGGGCGGCGCGCAAACAGACCCGCAGCGTGACTGAACTGCGCGCTGAAAAAGGCGAAAACGTCATGACCGCCGAAAAGGTCCGCGCCACGACCGAGGAATAACAGCACCGCGATGCGCGTCAGGGGAAACCGCGCGTCGCGAAAAAACTGTATCAAATAGGGAGGATATCGAAATGAACACAAGGACATCCGTCTGTGTGATGGCATTGCTGTCGCTGGCGGCGCCATTGGCCGCGCAGGACATGACAGACCCAACCAAAACCGGCCCAACCAAATTGCCCGAAGCGCGGGCCTTGCCCACCGGGGATCTGAAAACCGTTCCATATGATCAACTGATCTCGGTGCGGGCGCTTGAGAGTTACTCTGAACCCGATTTTGTCGCCGCCGCCGTTGCGGCCGGGAAATTGCCGCCGGTGGCCGATCGTCTGCCTGCAAAGCCGCTGGTTCTGGACATGTCGGTCACGCCGGATGGAACCGGGGTTTATGGCAGTGTGCTGCGCCATGTGACCGGCGGGCGGCCCGAGGGCTGGAACTGGAACGCTGGATTGCATCAGGGATGGGGCGGCATGACGATGACGACGCAGGAATGCCTCGTCTCGACCGGGCCAATGTGGCAATTGTCACAGGACAAGATCGAGCCGCTGCCCAATCTTGCCACGTCCTGGGAATGGTCCGAAGACGGTCATCAGCTGACCATGCATCTGCTGGAAGGGGCGAAATGGTCGGACGGCGATCCGTTTGACGCCGAAGACGTGATGTTTTTCTGGCAGGATAATGTGCTTGACCCGCAGGTTCCGGCACGGGTGACCGGCGACACATTCGGCGCAGGCACACAGCTGGAAAAGCTGGACAATTACACCATCCGGTTCACGTTCACCGACGCCTTTCCGGTGCCGAATATCTATAAGATGGCTTATATCAACTTCTGCCCCGGCCCGTCGCATATCCTGAAGAAACATCACCCAAAATATGCCGATGGCGCGTCTTATGCCGACTATGGCCAGGCGCTTCCGGCGTCGGATGTGCCTTGGGTGACGATGGGGGCATGGGCGGTGACACAATACGCGCCCGACCAATATGTGGTGGCGCGCCGCAACCCCTATTACTGGAAGGTGGATCAGGACGGCAATCAGCTGCCTTATCTGAACGAGGTGCAGTGGCGATTGTCCACCTGGGAAGACCGCGACATCCAGACATTCGCGGGCAATGCCGACTGGACCAACATGGAAAACCCGTCGATCTATCTGGAAGGAATCCGCAAGACCCAAGGCGATGACGCAACCAATGCGATCTATTGGGGACCACGGTCGATGCATTGGCGGCTGGACCTGAACCTGTCAAAAACCTGTGGACCGGATGACAGCCACACCCAGACCATTCGCGATCTGAACCGCGATCTTCGGTTCCGCCGGGCGGTCAGCCAGGCAATCGACCGTGATGCGCTTGGCCAATCTTTGGTGCGTGGTCCGCTGACGCGGCCATTTGCCGGAGGGATCAACACCGAAAGTGGCGTGCTGAATGAGACGGCGATTGCCTATTACCCCTATGCGCCAGAAACGACCGCGGCGCTGCTGGCCGATCTGGGGTTCGCGGACACCGACGGCGATGGGCTGCTCGACTGGACCGAGGGGCCATTGGCGGGCAACACGCTGGAGATCGAGCTGGCCTATAGCACACAGCGCACAACCGACGCCGCGCTGGCCGACAGCGTGATGACCATGCTGGCCGAGGCCGGTATCCGCGCCCTGCCCCGTCCGGTGCCAACCCTGCTTGATCCGGTGCGCGACAGCTGTGACTGGGATATGGCGCTGGACCGTGGCGATCGCGGCTATCAGGTGCCGATTGGCAATCTCGACTACTTTGCCCCGGTTGCCCACAACGTTCCGGCCTGGCATCGCGGCACCCCGAATGCGCCCCAGATCCGTCTCGATTTCGAGGATGATCTGGCCGCCTTGGTCGACCAGCTTCGGGTTGAAACCAACAGCGAAAAGCGCGTGGCGCTGTTTTCCGATCTGAACCGGATCATGACCGAAAATGTCTATCACGTCGGTCTTATCAATGCCTCTGCTGCGCTGATCGTGAACAAGCGTATCCGCAACATTGTGCCCGGCACACCGGTGCTGATGTATCAATGGTCAGAAAAGGGCGCGATGCGGGAACGGCTTTGGATCAGACCGGAAGATCAGGGCGCCGTGCCCGAGATTCAGCCCGGCGTGATCCCCGGCGTCGATTGATCCAACGGCGGCGGCCCGGTGTTTGGGCCGCCCGCCACAGAGGGGGAGGTGCGCATGGCGACCTACATCATCAAACGAATTTTTGCTGCGATCTGTCTGCTGTTTGCCGTCAGCATCGTCAGCTTCATGATCCTGCAAGTGCCCGAAGGCGATTATGCCAGCTATGCCAAGGCCATGGCGATCAGTCAGGGCGGCATGAACGAAAGCGACGCAGAAGCCTATGCCGCGCAGGTGCGCGCGCGTTACGGCCTGGATCAACCTGTGCTGGTGCAATACGTGCGCTGGATCGGCAACATCGTCTTTGCCGGTGATCTGGGACCGTCATTTGCCTATAACAAACCGGTGGCCGAGCTGATCGGTGAACGTCTGCCACGGACATTGGCGATTGCGATTGTCTGTCATCTTCTGGCGACGCTGATCGGGGTGGCCTTGGGTATTCTGGCGGCGGCACAGCATCATCGGCTGGGCGACACCATCGCCTCGACCCTTGCTTTTGTCGGCATGACCGTGCCGCGGTTCTTTATGGCGCTGGTGATCCTCTATTACCTCGCCTTTGTGGTGGGCTGGCCCTATATCGGCTCGCTTTATTCACCGGAATATGTCTTTGCCGACATGAGCTGGGCCAAGATCTGGGACTTTCTGAAACATGTCTGGCCGGTGATCCTGATCGCCACGGTTGGCGGGCTGGCCTATAACACGCGGGTGATGCGCGGCAATCTTCTGGATGTCCTGCGCCAGCCGTATATCGAGGCCGCCCGCGCCAAGGGGCTGAAAGAACGCACCGTCATCGTCAAACATGCCGTGCCAAACGCATTGCATCCGTTGATCATGCATCAGGGCGTGATCCTGCCATACATGCTGACCGGCGAGCTGGAGGTGGCCATCATCCTGTCGATCCCGACGCTGGGACCGCTGATGTATTCCGCGCTGACCCAGCAGGACGTGAACATCGTGTCCTCAACCCTGCTGATCCTTTCGGCGGTGCTGTTGATCGGCAATCTTCTGGCTGATCTGGCGCTGGCCGTTCTTGATCCCCGCATTCGCTATAGCTGACAGGACCGAGACCCATGCAAGATAATATTCTGACATCCGGCCCTGACCTGGCCGAGGCCACGGCAACCGCCCCGGCACCGGGCATCACAACCGCCCCCGAAAGCCCGATGCGGCTGATATGGCGCAGGTTTCGGCGGCGTCGCCCGGCGTTGTTTGGTGCGGCGATTGTCCTTGGCCTGGCAATTGTTGCCATTTTTGCCGAATTCTTTGCGCCTTATGACCCCGCCAAACGTGACAGCGCGCATTTCTATATGCCGCCACAGATCCCGCATTTCCTGAGCGCAGAAGACGGTCTGCATCTGGTGCCATTCGTGCATCCCTATGTGGAAACCTTTGACAATGAAACGTTCGAGACCACCTTCGCCGCCGACACCAGTCGGCTGTGCCAGTTCCGGTTTCTTGGCAAAGGCTGGAACTATTCGATGCTGGGCATGCAGTTTGACCGGCATCTTTTGGCACCTGATCCGGCGTGTCCGATGCATGTGCTTGGCACCGACTCTCTTGGTCGGGACATGTTGAGCCGAACGCTGATCGGGGCGCGGTTGACGCTGGCGATGGCGGCGCTTGTGGTGACGGCCAGCGTGTTCATCGGCACGGCAATCGGGTTGATGTCGGGGTTCTTTTCCGGCTGGGTCGATAATGTGTTGCAACGGATCACCGAATTCGTGCTGGCCCTGCCGGAGCTGCCATTCTACCTCGCACTCGTGGCGATCCTGCCGCGCAATGCCGGGCCTTATACGGTGTTTTTCCTGCTGGCGCTGATCCTGTCCTTGCTGAAATGGGCCGGCCTGTCGCGTGAGGTGCGCGGCAAGACATTGGCCCTGCGGCGGGTGGATTACGTCATGGCCGCCGTGGCGCTGGGGGCTCGGGACCGGCGCATTCTGGTCAAGCATCTGCTGCCCAATATCCTCAGCCATGTGATTGTTGTGGTCACCCTGATGATCCCGCAGATCATCCTTGTTGAAAGTTTCCTGTCGTTCCTTGGCATTGGCGTGCAACCGCCGCTGGTCAGCTGGGGCCTGCTTCTGAATGCCGCCAAGGATTTGCAGAACCTCGGCTCTTACCCTTGGATGCTGTTGCCGGTTTCGGCGATCCTTGTATCGGTTCTTGGGTTCAACCTTTTGGGTGACGGTTTGCGCGATGCAATCGACCCCTATTCGAATTGAGGCTGACATGTTGGATCAAACCACATCCCCGCTGCTAGACGTCCGCAATCTGAACGTCAATTTCCGGCTCGACCATGGTGAATTCGCCGCGGTTCACGATTCAAGCTTTCATATCGACCCCGGTGAAACCCTTGGTCTGGTGGGGGAATCCGGGTCCGGGAAATCGGTGACCGCACGGGCCATCATGCGGCTTTTGGCCCCCACCGCCACGCTGGCCAAACATTCCGAGGTGCATCTGCTCGGCCATCGCATCGACAAGATCCCGGCCGAGAAAATGCGCCTGATCCGGGGCGGGCGAATTTCCATGGTGTTTCAGGAACCGATGAGCTCGCTCAACCCGCTTTATACCATCGGCAATCAGATCGCAGAAACACTGATGCTGCATCAGGGGATGAAAAAGAAAGCGGCGCTGGCGCGGGCCGGTGAATTGCTGGCCGAGGTGCGCATCCCCAACCCCGAGGCGCGTATCGGGCAATATCCGCATCAACTCTCGGGTGGGCAACGCCAGCGGGTGATGATCGCGATTGCGCTGGCCAACAACCCGGAATTGCTGATCGCGGATGAGCCGACAACCGCGCTGGATGTGACCGTGCAGGCCGAGATCCTGGCCCTGCTCAAGGATCTTCAGACCCGGCACGGCATGGGTATGATTTTCATCACCCATGATCTGGGCGTGGTGCGCAATATCTGCGACCGGGTCTGTGTGATGGAAAAAGGCGCGATTGTCGAAACCGGCAAGACCGAGGATGTGTTCACCGCGCCGCAGCATGCCTATACCCGGCGGCTGCTGTCGTCGGAACCTGCCGGCAACCCCCTGCCCCTGCCCGAGGACAGCGAAACCATGCTGGAGGGGCGTGACCTTAGAGTGGATTTCAACATTGTCTGGGGCGGTGCCTTTACCCGCAAGCGGATGACGCTGACGGCGGTGAACGATGTGTCGCTGACCCTGAAACGTGGTCATACGGTTGGGGTGGTTGGAGAATCCGGGTCGGGCAAATCGACATTGGGCAAATCGCTGTTGCGCCTGATGACCGAAACCAAGGGCGAGGTCGAATGGAAAGGCCAGCGCATTGACGGGTTAAGCCGCAATGACATGCGCGCCCTGCGGCCGCAGATGCAGGCGGTGTTCCAGGACCCCTTTGCCAGCCTCAATCCGCGCATGTCGGTGCGCAGCATTGTCGAAGAGGGATTGGTGGTACATGGCATCGGCAACGCCCGCACGCGGCTGAAAATGGTGCGCGATGTGTTGGACGAAGTCGGGCTTGACCCCAATTGCTATAACCGGTTTCCGCATGAATTTTCCGGCGGCCAACGCCAGCGGATTGCCATCGCGCGTGTGCTGGTGCTGAAGCCGGAATTCATTTTGCTGGACGAGCCGACATCGGCGCTGGACCTGTCGGTCCAGGCCCAGATCATCGACCTTCTGCGCGAATTGCAGAACAAATACCGCCTGAGCTACATTTTCATCAGTCATGACCTCAAGGTCGTGCGCGCGCTCTGCCATGATGTGATTGTCATGAAAGACGGCAAAGTGGTGGAACAGGGCCCCTGTCGCGACGTGCTGGAACGCCCGCAGACCGAATACACCCGCGCATTGATCAAGGCCGCGTTTTGATCGGCCGACATGACCCAGATGCTTTGAGCGCCCCAATTAATCTGGACCGATTTTTCCGGGCCGATTTCACGAGGACAATATGACCAAACCCAATGTGATCCTGTTTTTCACCGACCAACAGCGGTTCGATACCACCGGCGTGCATGGCAACCCGATGGGGCTGACGCCCCATTTTGACCGCTTGGCACGGGCGGGCACGCATTTCGCCAATGCGTTCACCGTCCAACCGGTATGCGGCCCGGCGCGGTCGGCGCTGCAAACATCGAAATACCCAACCGAAACCGGATGCTGGTGCAATGGTCGCCCCCTGCCAGAGGATGCCGTCACCATGGCGCAATGTTTCAAACAGGGCGGCTATGACACCGGATATATCGGTAAATGGCATCTGGCCGGGGCCGAACCGGTGCCCGCACATCAACGGGGTGGTCATGACTTCTGGCGCGGCGCGAACCTTCTGGAGTTCGTGTCAGACGCCTATGACACCGTGTTGTTTGACGAGGACGGCCAGGAATGCCGCCTGCCCGGCTATCGCGTGGATGCGATGACGGATGAGGCAATCCGCTATGTGACTGACCCACGTGACAGGCCGTTTTTCCTCACCATGTCGTTTCTGGAGCCGCATCACCAAAACAGCGTCGATGCCTATCCCGCGCCCGATGGTTGGGATGCGGCCTGTCCCCCGGTCTGGACCCCGCCGGATCTGGCATCACTGGGCGGCACTGCGCATCAACAGCTCAAAGGCTATTACGGCATGGTCAAACGGCTGGACGATGCGCTGGGCCGGTTGATGGATGCGTTGAAAAGTTCGGGTCAGATCGACAATACAATCGTGTTCTTTCTGTCCGATCACGGCTGTCATTTCAAAACCCGCAACGGCGAATACAAACGGTCCTGTCATGAGGCCTCCATCCGGGTGCCGATGATGGCCACCGGCGCGGGGTTTGATGGCGGCGGTCAGGTGCGCGGCATGATGTCGATCCTCGACATCGCGCCAACCCTGTTGGAGGCCGCGGGATTGAACGTGCCGAACGACATGCAGGGCCGATCCATCCTGCCGCTGCTAAGCGCGCCCAAGACCGCGTGGCGCAAGGATCTGATGATCCAAATCAGCGAAAGCCAGACCGCGCGTGCCCTGCGCACCGGGCGGTGGAAATACGCGGTGTCCGCCCCGGAAGGAACAGAGCCACAGGCGCGGGCATCGACCTATCACGAGACCGAGCTTTATGACCTCGCGCATGATCCCTATGAGCTGGAAAATCTGATTGGCTGTGCATCCCATGTGGATGTGGCCGCCGAAATGCGGCGGCGGTTGTTGGCACAGCTGGCAACATATGAAGATGCGACACCGGACATTGTTCCGGCCGATCCGCGCCCGACCATCGGCCAGCGCAAGGTCGCACCAGCCGATATCTGGTGACTGGTCGCCGCGGATGATGGATCCGCAGATTATCCAAGGCCCGTACTTGCCATGACTGGCCGCAGGTTTCTGACAGAATTTCAGCCCGAAACCGCGATTGGCGGGGCCGACCCATCGGCCCCACCTGTTTCAAATCCCTGGCTTACAGCCCGGAAATCTCGCTCACAGTTGCGGCAATATCGTCGGGGATATTGCGGAACTCCTGCAAGATCGCCTTGGTCTTTTCCGTCGCGTTGAAGGGCGGCGGCACACCAATCGAGGCCTCATATTCCTTCAGGAATTCCGGGTCTTTTGCCACATCCTGATAGGCCTGCTGCATGATCGCAAGCACCTCTTCCGGCACTTCAGGCGGCGCAAGGACGGCGGTTGTCGCGGCCATCAGGTTGTTTTGATACCACTGATAAGCGTCCCACCATTTCCCCGATGGTTCGGTGCCATGTAGCTCCTGGTGCACCTCATAAAGGCTCTTGGTGTCGTCGGGATATGCGCCGGGGGTCTTGGGCAGCGGTGATCCGTCCAGATCGAATTGCTGGTGATAATAGGCGGGCCAAGCCACCGAATCCTTGTCCCCAAAGAATTTGGCATACCCCGGAAGACCGGCATGACCGGCCTGTACCTCGCCCGGTTTGATCGCGGCCTGGATTTTGCCAAAGCCACCAAAACCGCCGACATAACGGAAATTCACCCCAAGGGTTTTCAGCCCCAGATTGCCGAGGATTTCAATCGCATTGGTGCCGCCACGCCCACCGACAATGATTTCCGCCGTCTTGAGATCCGCCGTCGTGGGCACCGCATCCTTGCGCACCACAAGCGACAGATCCGCGCCAGACGACCCGACAACGCCCATGTTTTCAGGCACATAGCGGATGCCCGGGGCTTCGTCCATCACCGCAGAGGGATTCCATTCACCGTAGAAATAGGCCGTGCCGTCACGCGGGGCCTTTTCATAGATGAAGTTCAGCGCAATCGCACCTTTGCCACCGGGTTTGTTGTTGATGATCACCGTCGGATTGCCGGGAATGTGTTTTTCCAGATAGCGCGCGGTCAAACGGCCATGTACATCGGCGCCGCTGCCGGCGGCCACGGACAGCACAAATGTAATTGTCTTGCCCTCGAAATAATCATCCGCCCAGGCCGGTGCGGCCAATCCGGCCAGACCGATGGTCGATGCTGCCAGTGCAGTCATCATTGTACGTCGTTTCATAATAGTCTCCTCCTCATTTTTGGTCAGTCGTGACAGCGCCCGAAATCACCGGGCGGTTGTTTTCGTTAAAGGAACATCCACAGGGGAAAGGCATCGGGCAGCATGGCCCGCGCCGCAGGTGCGATCAGGGGCTGCATCCAGAAGACATGCACCACCCGGTCGAAAAATCCGACCAGCACGACCCAGGCGGCAAAGCCATACACCGTCGAAATCCGCCAGCCATATCCCCCCCAGCGCCGCAGATAGATCACCACCAAAGCGACAATCGCGATCTTCTGGCCCAGCACCAAAGCGACACAGACCATGGCGATGCAATATCCCAACAGGATCAATGCGCGCCGTATGTCCCGCGCGCCCATCGTCTGATGGATCAGGGCGGCGAAATTCGGACGCGGGCGAAGATCGCCGGCCAGCGCCGCAAGACTTAGCCCGACGCCGGGCACGATGGCGATCAACGGAAAGGCCGCCACCAGCGTCGGCCAGCCAAGCGTCGGGATCAGGGTGGCCACAAAGGTCGCCACCAAAATGCCGCCGACAAGGATCGACACCAGCTTGTTGTTCTCCGCATCGGGCTCTGCTGCGTTGGTGTCGGCATTGGCAATATTGGCCAGCGCCGCCGCAGTCTTTTGTTTGCGGGCGCGTCGTGCCGACAACAGAAGCGCCAGAGCGATAAATCCAAACAGCACCATGACAATCGGCCGATCAAGCCACCCCAGCCCCTGATGAATTTTCCAGCTCAGCAGGAAGGAATTTTCCATCATCCCGCCAAGGATAAAGGCCAGCACCACCGGCGGGCGCGGCCAATCGCCAAGCTTCATCAGATACCCCAGCACGCCAAAGACCAGCAGGACAGCCCAATCGCCCAGATCGGCAGTGGTCAGCCATGCGCCCATGAACACAAACACCAGCACACCCGGCACAATCAGATGGCCAGAGATAAAGGACAGCCGCGCGATCGGGCCAGCCAACAGCATCAACAGCCCGGCAGCGGCAATATTGGCCAGCGCAATATCCCAGACCAATGCAAAGGTGACCGGCAATTCCGTGGTCAGCATCTGGGTGCCCGGTTGCAAACCCTGGATCAACAGCGCACTCAGCAGCAGCGCATTCATCGCACTGCCCGGCACACCAAAGGCCACAGTCGGGATCAGCGATCCGCCCCGCACCGCGTTGTTTGCGGCCTCGGGCGCGATGACGCCGCGAATGTCACCCTTGCCGAATTGGCTGGTGTCCTTGGCCGATTGCAATGCGTGGGAATAGGCGATCCAGTCGACCACCGCGCCGCCAATGCCGGGGATCATGCCGATATAGACACCAATCGCCGAACAGCGCAGCGCCAGCCACCAGTTTCGCCCCGCGTCCTTGATCCCGCGCAGCAGCATCCGCCAACCACCGGTTTCCGGCTTGGTCTGGGCGATGGCCGTGTCCCTTACCGCCAGATCAATCAGCTCTGGCAGGGCGAAAATGCCCAGGACAACCGGGATCAGCGGCAGACTTTCCAATAAATAGGGCGCGCCCATCCAATAACGTGGAATGGCGGCATCTGCGGCATAGCCAACGGACGACAACAACAGGCCAAAGGCCGCCGCCGCCAGCCCCTTGGTCAGGGATTTGCCGCTGAGCGAGCCAACCATGACCAGCCCCAGACATCCCAGCGCAAACAGTTCTGGATTGTTGAACCGCATGATGATCGGCAGGGCAATCGGCAGTGATACCGCCAGCATCAGCGCGCCAAAAACACCGCCAAAGGCCGACACGGTAAAAGCCGCGCCAAGCGCACGGGCCGCCTGGCCCTGTTTTGCCAATGGATGACCGTCCAGCACCGTGGCCTGGGACGCCGCCGTGCCGGGAATGCCCAACATGACCGAGGCAATTGTGTCCGACGTCGATGTGACCGCAAAAATGCCCAGCAGAATGGCAAAGGCCGACATCATTTCCATGTTGTAGGTGAACGGCAGGATCAACACGATGCCCAGCGGCCCGCCCAACCCCGGCACCGCGCCAAGCCAGATCCCCAGACCAACCCCCAGCAAGAGGTATCCAAAAACCGGCCATTGCAGGACCAGCATCAGCCCCTGATAAAACGCATCAAGTGTCATTGGCTGCTATCCGCGACAAGTGTTTCTTTCTTCACCGCCGTTTTCAGGGCCGTGCCCAGACCGGGAAGGTCATTTGCAATGGCTTGGCCGTTTCGGATCACCGGGGCGGGGTTGGTGATGGAAAAGAACATGTCACTTTCGTGCCATTGATGTTCCAATCGCTCTGCCCCGCCGATCGCCGTCGCGGTTTGCAGGCTGGCGGCGTGGGCCACCGGCCCCGACGGATTATGCAGCGACACGGCCACATCATGGGCGGCTGCGCGGCGGGCGATCTCGGCAATTGTGCGCAGGCCGCCGGCATGTTTCACATCGGGCATGATCACGTCATAGGCCCCGGCGGTCACAAAGGGCGCGACATCATCCCAATCGCCATGGGTTTCCAACCCGCACAGCCGCATTCCATGGCCATTTGCCGCCGCACGCAGGCTGCGCAGGTTTTCAATCTGGTCGGCGGTTTCGGGCAGCGGGCATTCAAACCAGGTCACACCGATTTCGGCCAATGTCGGGATCAGATCCAGCGCCGTCGCGGTTTGAAAACGCCAGTGACAATCCACCATGATTTCGGCCCCCGGGGCCGCCGCCGCCATCGCGCGCAACCGGGCCAGACCGGCGGCAATCAGATCCTCTCCGGCGGGTGTGCCGCAGAGTTCGGGGGAAAGCCCGTCAAAGGCCGCCAGCTTGATCCCGACAAACCCCTCTTTAGCGGCAAGGGCGGCATTTTTTGCAATGGCGTCAGGGTGGCGGTCGACGCTGGTGCGGTTGATATTGGCATAAAGCGGGATCGCCCCCGCGCCGGCCGGCTGGCCCAGAAGTGCCGCAACCGTCACCCCGGCGATTTTCGCCGACAGATCACAGACCGCCTGATCCAATGCGGAATGAATGGTGCGTTGTTCCAGACCGTGATCCAGCAAAACCGCCAGCGGCGTCAAGATCGCGTCATCCACCCGCCGCCCGCACAGGGCCCGCGCCGCCCCAAGCAGCGCATCATCAAAACCCGCCGACGCGCCATCAAGACTGGCCTCGCCAATGCCGGTCAGGCCGCTGTCGGTTTCCAGCACAACATGGCGCCAAATCGTCTTGTTGCTGACCACGATATTTTCAACCGTGGCCTTGGCTATCTGGTGGATTTCCAAAATGCATTCCCTTTCGCGTGCCGATTTGCCGGCCTCTTTTGGTGATCGTTTGGCAAATGATAATCGTTTGGCAAAACGTTGACGCTGCGTTGATAATCGTTTATCAAACGAGTCGTCAAGTAGGGATTGAAGACCAACTTGCATCCTGATCTAAGACCCGGAAATTCAGGTACATCGCTGTATGTGTCGGGTTTTGATGGGCCGGTCAGGTATGCATATACTGTGCTCTGACTGGCGATATCGCATTCCTCCACCCCCGCCGGTATGGTGCCGGTGTCTTTTGAAAGATGAACGCACATGGCCCCAAAACGCCGCCTTCAGGAAGTTGCTGATGCCGCCGGGGTTTCGTTCATTACCGCCTGGCGTGCCCTGAACGAACCGCACCGTGTACGCGACAAGACCCGCGAAAAGGTTCTGACCGCCGCCGCCGATGTCGGCTATGTGGTGAATGCGATTGCACGCAGTCTTGTCACTTCGCGGTCGGGGGTTGTGGGTTTGATCGTGCCGACGCTGGAAGATTCGATCTTTTCCGCCACGGTGCAGGGTCTGTCAGACAGGTTGTCGCAAAGCGGATTGGAAATGCTGATGGGCATTTCGCATTACGATACCAACCGCGAAGAAGAGCTGATGCGCGCCTTTGTCGGCCGTCAGATCGACGCGCTGGTGCTGACCGGCAAGGCCCACAGCCCCGCCGCGCGCAAGCTGTTGAAAAATACCGGCATTGCCGTGGTCGAAATCTGGGATGTGCCAGAGGAGCCGCTGGATCTTTATGTCGGATTTTCCAACAGCGATCTAAGCTTTCAGGCCACCAAATACCTGATTTCGCGCGGCTATCGCGATATTGCCTTTGTGTCGCCAGAGGCGCGCGGCAGGGCGCAGGAACGTCAGAACGGCTATGTCAACGCGATGGAGACCGCGGGGTTGGGCGCCGCCGCGCGCACCCTTTGGGTCGCGCCAACGCTGGCGGGCGGGGCCGAGGCGCTGGTTCAATTGTGGCAATCGGATCGCCGCCCGGATGCAATCTTTTTCAATGGCGATACGCTGGCGGTCGGCGCGCATCTGCATGGTGCGACGCTGGGGCTGCGTTATCCCGATGATCTGGCGCTTATGGGGCTGCACGACTCTGATATTTCAGCGCGGGTCAATCCGCCGCTCAGTACCGTGCGGGTTCCGCGATATGAAATCGGCAAGCTCGCGGCCGAAGAAATTGTTCAACGCCTGCAAACCGAAGGCGGCGGACAGTCGCGCCAGGTGTCATTTGAAATCCTGCAGCGCGGCACGACCTAGCGCCTTGGCCCCCGCTCCCTGTTTCTGGACGCCACTGGCATTCCAATTCAGGCGGATGATGGCAAAAAACATTTCGGGGCGGAATACATGGACATAAAGGCGCTGAAACTCTTTCTGGCGGTCTATGACGCGGGCAATATTTCCGGGGCGGCGCATTGCAATAACAGCCGGTCTGATGCGGATATTGCCCGGTGGCAAAAGCCGCGCGACGGCATGCAGATCGGGCTGGTGCAATAGGCGTTGGAAAACACCGTGCCCCGCGCCGCCAGAGAATCCAGATTGGGCGTTTTGACAACCGGGTGCCCCATGACGAGGCACCCTGTTGTCCGAAAGAATTCCAAACAGGCATGGATTGCGATGCAGATCGCGGGCCGATGGCGGGCCCTCATCAGGCAAAGGCAGGGCCGCACGCCGTCGGTGGACGGCCCCCTCTCAGCTTAGAGCCAAAGAGGGTTGGACCAGGCGCGTCGCCCGGCATGATCGACCACGACAAGCCGGCACCAGCTGTCTTTGAACCTTTCCAATGGCAGCCGCGTCTGGGTCAAATCCGTGCCATGTACGGCGGCGCCGCGCGATGCCTGCCCCAACAGCATGACCGATTTGGCACCCGAACATTGCACAATGATTTCATCATCTTCGCGGGTGACATCCAGGATCTCTGGCCCTTGGCTGGCATAGTAATGCCCGGCCTTCAAAGCGGCCAGCAACGCATCTGGTGTGTTTTCTTCGGATTTCACCATCACCCAACCGCCAAAGGCATCGTCGACCTTCCAATGGCTGTCGTCGACCGCAATGCAGCCCAGACGTTTTCCGGCGGACAGCAATGCATCACACAGCTCTGTTCCGTCGCCCCGGTCCGCATTCACAAGGCTTGTATGGTTATACATCTCGATTGCGTGCGCCACATCAAGATCAAGCCCGTCCTGCACCGTCAGTTGATACCATTGCGGATGGGCGATGGCGACAAAGGCCCCGGCCCTGGCCGCACGGCGGGCAAGCTCTGGCCCGGTTTCGTCGGGCGCGGTTTGTTCAAAATCCGCAGGCAGGCCAACCGCCAGAATATGCCAGATTTCGCCTGCCCGGGTGACAGGGGCATGAATTTCAGCCCCCAGAATCGTGGTGAAATCAGCCGTGCGAAAGGCCTCTGTTTCGGTGATCGGAAAATCAAAGGCAGGCAGGAAGTGATCGGTCAACGCGATGAAATCATACCCCGCAGCGCGGTATCTGCGGCAGACTTCCTCTGGGTCCAACGCACCGTCGGACCGATTGGAATGCCCGTGAATGTTGCCTTTGAAAAATCGACCGGCGGCCTGAAAACTGTCCAGCATAAACCTGCTCCTGCTCTGTGACGGATTTCGCTTAGGTCATGAGCAATGGCAGGGATATGACAGCCGTGCGCAAAAGCGGGATTGTCAAAAAAACTTCCCGCACAGTGCTCGATTGTGTGAGCTGGGCGCGATTGTGTGGGCTAGGCGCGATTGGGGGAACCGCACAGCGTCACACCACCAACAATACCTTGTCGCCGCGGCTGACGGCCTCGGACACTTCTATTTCATGGCCTTGCCTGTCGACATTGATGCCGCGCGTGACCAAAACCGGCTGGGTCGCTGCGATGTCCAGTTCGATCGCCTCGGTGGGGCGGGGCAACCGGGTCGAAATGATTGTTTCGCTGCGGGTGAAATCCTTGATCCCATAGGCCGCCAGCGCCTCGGTCACGCCATGGCCCGCCAACAGCAGATCCAGAATGCCCTCGAACCGCGCCGGGTCGTAATAATGGCGGGCAAACATCGCAGGCCGGTCTTCGATTTCCCTGAGCAGCGTCGCCCGCAGGGCCGTCGCCCCGCTGCGCAGCCGCAATCCTTTGACGACAAAGTCGGGCGCACGCACGCGGCCAGTATCCAGCAATTGTGTCCCGCTGTCGCGGCCCGCACGGTTCAGGTTGATTCTGAACCGGGTACGAGAGCCGATGTAATAAGACACAGATGTCTCGGCCACGAAACTGCCACGGCCCTGCCAGCTGAGAACATGGCCCGTGTCGCGAAGATGGCTGATCGCCTTGCGCGCCGTATGGCGGGTGACACCGTGTTTCACCGCCAGATCAGAAAGCGACGGCAGGGCCGCCCCCGGCGCCAGATCGCCGGATGTAATGGCGTCGCGTAATGTTGCGGCCAGCTCTTTCCAGTCTACATCGGCCTGCATTTGGTGCCTCTGTCCGGTTGATTTGCGCGCCTGAAATCACTTCGCCACACAGTAGCGGACTGTGCGCGAAGCTTTTGTGAAAGCGGCGGCGCATCAGTTTCGTTGTTACCGAAGCTTCATAAGCGGGCTGCACTCAGGCTGCAGTATTCCCGCATTCGAACATGGAGTTTCAAAATGCATTCGGTATCCCGCCGCCGCTTTCTTGCCCAGGTTTCTGCCGGGGCCACGGTCATTGGCCTGTCGCACTTGCTCGATCCATCCAAGGCTTTTGCTGACACGCCTGACGCCATCAGCAAAATTCTGGCAAATCAAACGCCGCAAACCGGTGGCAAGCTTGTCTATGGCCAGACTTATCCCAACTGGGCGCTTGGCCAGTCCAACCGCGGCACGCATCCCTATTACTGGCTTGATCTGCTGACCCGTTCGGTCTGGAACGCGCTGACCTGGGTCGACGAAGATTTCAACGTCCAGCTGGAACTTGCCGCGTCGCTGGTGGCCAATGACAAGATGGATACCTGGGACGCCACCCTGCGCGAAGGTGTCATGTTTCATGATGGCACCGAGATGACCGCAGATGACGTTGTCGCCTCGATGAACCTGCATATGGGCGGTGGTGTTGGATTGCTGCGCGCCAATGTGGCCAAGACCGAAAAGCTGGGCAAATACGCCCTACGGTTCCATCTTGTGCAACCCAACGCCGAATTCCCTTATGCGCTGGCCGAATATCGCGCCGTCATCATGAAGGCCAATGCCGACGTCGATCAAATTGGGTATGACGGGATCGGCACCGGGCCGTTCAAACTGGTTGAAATCGACAATGCCCGCCAGTTCCGCGCTGTGCGCAACGAAAACTACTGGGGCGAGCAAGGTCCGTTTCTGGACGAATTGCAGGGCGTGATCACCCATGCCAATGCGGCAATCAATGGCTTTCGTGCGGGCCAGTTGAATGCAGTCTGGAACATCGACCCCGGCCAGATCGAACAGTTCGAAGATGCCGGCGCGCAAATCCACCGCTCCGCAGCCGGTGACCAGTTCTATCTCAACCTGCCGAAAAACCTTGATTTCCCATGGAACGATCAAAACGTCCGCAAAGCGATGTCGCTGGCGATTGACCGCACCAAGATCAACGAAATCGTCTATGGCGATGCCAGCGGCTGGACCGGCAATGACTCTCACATGTCCGGGGTCAACGCCGAATTTGTGGCCCGCCCGGTCGAACGCGATGTGGCACAGGCCCGCGCGCTGCTGGCAGAGGCCGGTTACAGCGACGGCGTGAAATTGCCTGCCATCGCCTTTTGCCCGAACTTCCCGGAAGAGCCGCGGATCTATCCCATCGTGGCGGAAAGCCTGGCCGAAGTCGGCATCGAGATCGTTTTCGAAGAACGCCCCTGTGACGGTTTCAGCCCCTATGTCGACGCCGTGAACGCGCCTTATGGCCGTCCGCACCGCAATCTCGTCGGCCCGCGCAACCCGTTCATCAACCTCAGCCGCGCGGATTACACCCGCGAGGAAAACACCGATTGGACCGGACCGGGGGCCGACGAATATTCCCGTCTGGTCAATACAGCGGTTGGTGTTCAGGATGAACAGGAACGGTTGAAAATGTACCAGGACGCCCAGCGGATCCTGCAGGAAGAAGTGCCGGGCATCATGCTGGGTGGTCGCCGCAACATGGTGGCCCATGCCCCCAATGTGATGAACGCGCGCAGCCACAGCCAGAACTGGTCCAGCCGCTTTGAATACATCTGGATCGACAGCAAATCTTCTTAACGACATTGCCCCCGCCGCAGTCTGATCCGTGGCGGGGGCACCAAAAGGTGAGTTTGGCTGATGAACCCGATTTTTTCGATGGTCTTGCGCCGTTTGGCACTGTCCGGCGTCATTTTGCTTTTGGTTGCGGGCATCGTGTTCATTGGAACCGAAGTCCTGCCCGGTGATGCGCTGGAGGCCACAATCCCCCAGGATGAACGCATCTATTATACCGACGAAGATTTCGACCGAATGCGCGCAGAGCTTGGGCTGGATCGCCCGGCGCTGGTCCGGTTCGGGGAAATGTTTGTCAATTTGGTGACCTTTGATTTCGGCACGACGATCCTGACCCGCGAACCCGTGATCGGCTATATCTGGCATCCGATCATCAATTCGCTGCTCATGGCGTCGATTGCGGTGATTGTCACCCCGCTGGTTGCCATCGCATTGGGGGCCGTGGCGGCGTTGAAACCCGGAGGACGGCGCGACGGCATCATTTCCGGCGTCACATTGTTTTCCTACTCGATGCCCGATTTCGTTGTCGCCAATATATTCATCATCGTATTTGCGCTTCAGCTTGGCCTGGCGCCTGCAATCTTGTTGATCCCGGAAACCGCCCCGGCCTGGCAAATCCTGTCGGTCTCGGTCTTGCCGGTGATGGCGCTGATCGTATCCGGCGTTGCATATCAGTTCCGGTTGCTGCGCGCCGGGATGCAGGAAACCCTGCGAAGCGAATTTATCGAGCGTGCCCGCCTGTCCGGCGTGCCGGAATGGCGCTTGGTTCTGGTCCATGCGCTGCCGGTGGCGCTGGTTCCCATGCTGAACGGCACCGCACAATTCGTGGCCGGGATCGTGTCGGGCGTGGTCGTGATCGAAGCGGTTTTCAAATTTCCCGGCATCGGGCTTGAGCTGATCCGCGCCATTTCCCAACGCGAAGTCCCGACCGTTCAGGCCATCACCTTTCTGGCGGCCTTTGCGGTCATTGCCGGCAACCTGCTGGCCGATATTGCGGTGCTTGCGCTTGACCCTCGCGCCCGGAGAATGACACATGACAAGTGACACTTTCGCCCAATTTCGCCCCCCCGCCGCACCGCCGGCCAAGGCGCGCCGCCTGCCGCTGCCGTTGCGCCGGGCGCTGCGATCGCCGATGACGGTGATCGGTCTGGTGCTGGTGTCGTTTCACCTGCTTCTTGCGCTTTTTGCGCCGGTGATCGCGCCCTATTCCGTCTCCGCCATTCTGACGACCGGGTTGACGCCGCCATCGGGTGCCCATTGGCTGGGCACGGATCAGATCGGGCGTGATTATCTTTCGCGGCTGATGTCGGGCGGGCGGATCGCGCTTTTGGTGTCCTTGCTGGGCGTGTTCGCCGCCGTCGTCACCGGCGCGGTGCTGGGGCTTTTTGCCGGGTATCGCGGCGGGTGGCTGGATGATCTGGTCATGCGTCTGACCGATGCGGTCATGGCGGTGCCGGAACTGTTGCTGATCGCGGTGCTGGTCCTGACCTTTGGCAAGGAAATCTGGTCGCTTTCGATTGTTGTGGCCATTGTCTATACGCCCGGCGTCGTGCGCGTGATCCGCGCCCGCACCGTTGGTCTGGCGGCGCAGGATTTCATACGGGCCGCCGAATTGCGCGGCGAAAGCCTGGCGCGCATTCTGTTCCGGGAATTGGCCCCCAATCTGACCGGATTGCTGGCGGTCGAACTGGCGATCCGATGTTCCTCCGCGGTGCTGAAGATTTCGGCGCTGTCCTTTCTTGGCCTCGGGATCAGCCAACCCACACCCGATTGGGGCCTGATGGTGCAAGAGGCGATGACCGTGATCTTTACCGATCCCTGGTTCCTCATCGCGCCGGCCATCGGGCTGTCGTCGCTGGTGATCGGTATCAACTTCGCCGTGGACGGGCTTGCCCGCGCATACGGTGTCAGCGAAACGGACACAAACCCATGATGACGCCCCATATCCACATTTCCGGCCTCGACGTGACCTATAGCACGGATCTCGGGACCGAGGTTCACGCGGTCCGCGATGCCGGTTTGCAGGTCTTGCGCGGTGAAACGCTTGGCATTGTTGGCGAAAGCGGGTCGGGGAAATCCACCCTGGCGCGGTCGCTGTTGGGCTATGCCCGCCCCGGCGCGCGGTTTGCAAAGGGAACGGTGCGGCTGGGTGATACGGATGTGCTGCGGCTTGACCCTGCGGGGTTGCGGGCGTTTCGCGGCGGGCGGGCCGCGATGGTGCCGCAAAATCCACTGTCCTCTTTGACCCCACATATGCCGATTGGTCGCCAGCTGGCAGAGCTGGTGCGCCTGCACACGGACCTGCGCGACAGCGCCGCCAGGAAACGCATTCTATGGCTGATGGATCGCACCGGCCTGCCAGAGCCGGACAAATTGCTGGCGCGGTATCCGCATGAGATTTCCGGCGGCCAGCGCCAGCGCGTCGTCATTGCCGCCGCCCTGATTGGCCGCCCCGAATTGATTGTTCTGGACGAACCGACAACCGCGCTGGACAAAACGGTCGAGGCGGAGGTGCTGCAACTTGTTGCCGAGCTTCAGAAAGAACTGAATGCGACGCTGGTCTATGTCAGCCACGATCTGAACGTGATCAGGGCGATGTGCCGCAAGATTGCGGTGATGAAAGACGGCAAGATTTTGGAACAAGGCCTGCTGAGCCGCGTGTATTCCCGCCCTGCCACCGCCTATACACAGGAATTGATCCGCGCAATTCCACGTATCGAACCACAGGGGCCAAAGCCGGGGTCAAGGCCGGCCCACACCGCGCCAGCCTCTGCCGGATTTGCGACGACCTCGGTCAGTTTTTCCTATCATCGCCCCGGCGGTCTGTTCCGGCGCGGCCCGAACGGCCCCCCCGCATTGCAGGACATCACCCTGGACATCAACGCCGGTGAAACCCTGGGCATTGTCGGCGAAAGCGGGTCGGGGAAATCCACCCTTGCCGGGTTGGTCGCGGGGATCGTTTCCGGGCATTCCGGTCGAATTACATTTGACGGACAGCCGCTGGCAGGCAAGGCGGCCAACCGGTCCAAGGATATGCGCCGACGTGTGCAGATGGTGTTTCAGGATCCGCTGTCCTCGCTCAATCCTGCGCAAAAGGTCAATGAAATCCTGGCCCGCCCCCGGCAGCTTTACTTTGGGCGCAGCGCGGCAGAGGCGCGAGCAGATTCAATTGCATTGCTGAAGGAAGTCGAGCTTGAGTCGGACATTTTGAACCGGAGCGCCCGGCAGCTTTCGGGTGGCCAGCAACAACGCATTGCCATGTGCCGGGCCTTGGCGGCGGAACCCGAGCTGTTGATCTGTGACGAGGTGACCTCGGCGCTGGATGTCACCATTCAGGCGCGGGTGCTTGATCTGTTGTTGCGCATTCAAAAGGAACGCGGCCTGACCTGCCTGTTCATTTCCCATGATTTGGCGGTGATCGGCAAAGTCTCGCATCGGGTGGCGGTGTTGCAGATGGGGCGCCTTCAGGAAATTGGCCAGCGCGATGCTTTGCTCAACGCGCCAACAACCGATTACACCCGGAAACTGCTGCAAGGGCACCGCCATGATGCGGGTGCGACGTGACGGCCGAGCGGTCCAAATGCCAAAGCAATGGACGGGCCAAACCCCCGGCCCATCGCCCTAGCTAAAGGCCGGATCGACCCCCGGCGGCGGCGAAAAGCCGAAATCACCGCGTTTGACGACGGCATCCCGCCCGCCAAGCTCTGCCAGCCGCTTACCCTGATCTGCAAGCGCCCGATCATGCACGGCCTGCGGGTCAAGCCGCGCCTCCAGAAGCCCGCGACAGATATTCAAAACCTCGGCATAGGCGGGGTCAGACGCAAGGTCTGTCAATTCTTCTGGATCAGCCCCAAGGTCGAACAGCTGCGGCGCATAAAGTGCGTAATGGACATATTTCCAGTTCTTGTGCCGCACCATCCAGGCCCCGCTTAACGACCCGGTTGCGTGATATTCAGAGATCACAGGTTCCTGTTCATCCGAGAACAGATCCATCGTGCCGAACCCGTCACCGGGCAACCCGGCAGAGGTCAGCACAAAGCGGGAAAGATCAATCAGGGATCTTGGCGCGTGCTCGACCGTGGCTTCGGGCACCGAAGGGCCGGCAACGATCAACGGGATACCGGCGCTTTCTTCGTACATATTGCTCTTGCCCCACATCCCGCGCGCGCCAAGGCTCTCTCCGTGGTCGCTGGTGAATGCGACGCGGGTGGTCTCGGTCAGACCGGCGTTTTCGACCGCCTCGACAATCGCGCCGACCTGTGAATCGATAAAGCTGCACAGCCCATAGTATCCGGCAATGGCACGCCGGACGTCGGCCTCGGATTTGAAATGGGCATCATAATCGACGCAACCCGCAAAATCGGACAGGAACGGATGGTGTGGCCGGTCCTGTTCGGCATAGAGTTTGGGCATCGGAAGGTCCGGCCGATCATAAAGATCATAGAACTCCTGTGGCGCCGTCAGCGGATAATGCGGACAGACAAACGACACGAACAGCACCCAGGGGCGGTCCTGTTTCTGGGCCTCTTCGTCCAGCCATTGCCGACAATGTGTCAGGATATCGCGATCATAGGCGGTATAATCGGACTCGCCCGGGCCCGCCATCGCGGCCAGCTTGTCCGTTGCGCCGCGCGGAATGATCTCATCCCTTACAAGCCCAAGCGCATCGCCAACGCCGCCCACCACATTCATCGGAATATCGGACGCGGAAAAGCCGGTGTCATCCTCCGGCCCGCCGCGAAAATGCAGTTTGCCGATGGATCGCACGTGGTGGCCTGCGGCGCGCACTCTGTGGTGCCAGCTTTCGATATTGCCGGAATAGGGATGCGCGTTGCACCATGTGCCGATCTCATGCACCTGCCGCCCGGTGGCAAAAGCCGCGCGGGCGGGCACACAGATCGGGCTGGGCGTATAGGCGGCGGTAAACCGCGTGCCCCGCGCCGCCAATGCATCAAGATGGGGCGTTTGAACAATCGGATGTCCGGCACACCCCATGGCATCGCGCCGGAATTCATCCGCCATGATGACGATGGTATTTGCAGGCTGCATTGGCGTCTCTCCAGGTCAGTGGGGGATCAGGCGAATTCCGGCACCAGCACGGCCTTGTTCGCGGCGATGATCTCGATCCCCTTGGCGTCATCCAATTCTTCGGCCTGGGCCTGGATCTGGTCCAGCAAACCGTCGAATTCCTGGGGCGGGCGGGCACCCGGCACCAACAGATTGACCCTTTCCTCGGGATCGCTGCGCAGATCGAACAGACGCGGGTTTTCTGCCCTCTCACTCAGGATCAGCTTGTGCGTGCGGCTGCACAATCCGCGTTCCTCCAACCGGGGTTTCAACCCGCCTTTGCTGGAAGACAGAATATCGAATGTCTCATTCTCGATATAATAGCTGTCGCGCCAATCCGTTGCGGTGCCCTCCAGCAATCCCCGGATGCTGCGCCCATGCAGATGCGCCGGGGCCTCTATTTCGGCATAGTCGAGCATTGTCGGCATAAGATCCTGCATGCCGATAAAGGCATCACAGACCTGGCCCTCGGGCACGCCCGGCCCCGAAATCAGGAACGGCACATGCACGCTTTCCTCGGTACACATGAATTTGCTGGTGGTGCCATCACGCAGGTGGAAATGCTCTCCATGGTCGGAATAATAGATGACAATGGTGTTGTCCGCTTCACCGCTTTCTTCCAAGGCAGCAAAGATCCGGCCAACGCAGCGATCCAACGCCGTGACAGAACCATAATAGCCCGGGAACGGCACCTTCATCCGGCGGTATTTGTCCATCGTATCAAGCGGCGAGGAAAACGGATCATGCGGCGGATACCAGGAAATGACACTGGCAAAGGGCTTGCTGCGATCACGGGTGCGGAACCAGTCAATCATCGCATCGGTGTCGCGATCCGGCACCCATGTCCCGCCTTGTACGTTCTGTTTGCTGTCGACCCAGTGACCACCCCAGGAGTTAAAGGCCTCGAACACGTCAAACGGGCCGGGGTTGCGCACCCCAAGATGCCATTTGCCGTAATAGGCACATTCATAGCCGCCGTTTTGCAGCAGGGTGAACACGCTTTGATCCAGCAGGCCACGGTCCGACAACAGATCGTCGATGCCATAGGCATTGCGGATCACGGTATGGGCATGGGGATAGAGCCCTGTCCACATCGACGTCCGCGCAGGTGTGCAAACCGGGAAAACGGTGCGGCAATCGCTGAACACCGTGCCGGATTTGGCCATGGTATCCAGATAGGGGGCTTCGACGAAGGTATTTCCGTAGCAGGGCAGAGTGTCTGCGCGTTGCTGATCGCTGAACAAAAGGATAATGTTAGGTCGCTTGCCCATGTCAGTCTCCAATTCAAATTTTTGGTGTGTTGGTCGGCGCGTGGGCCTAAATGCGGTCGCCCTGCGGTCGGGTTCCGTAGGCCGGTTGCGCGATGACCAAATCCGCAAGCCTGACCCCAAGCGCATCACCCAATTCAGTGGCGGTGTCACGCAATGTTGCGGCCATGACTTCGATCTGGTCACGGCGGCTGGCGAATTGGTCCGTCAGACCCTGCGGGGATGGGTTGGGCAGACCAAAGAGATTGAACTCTTCTTCGGGGTCGATCAGCAGGTCGTACAACCGGCATTCGCCGCCATCGGCGCTCAGGATCAGCTTGTGCCGCCCATCCCAGATTGCGCGCTGTTC
Source organism: Marinovum sp. 2_MG-2023 (assembly GCF_030548265.1). Taxonomy (NCBI): domain Bacteria; kingdom Pseudomonadati; phylum Pseudomonadota; class Alphaproteobacteria; order Rhodobacterales; family Roseobacteraceae; genus Marinovum; species Marinovum sp. 2_MG-2023. The sequence goes on from NZ_JAUOSD010000024.1 coordinate 26,361, forward strand.
CCAATCAGGGAAAATTGCAAAATCGGCCATTCCGTCTTCGAACATGACGTCGATATGGCGCAGAAACGTGTTGTGCAGATAGATAAGCTTGCGCCAATCGGATGCGGCGGTGTCGTCCATCAACAGCGGCAAGAGATCACGCCCCTGCGCGCCGGAAATCGTGGTGCCCGCCAGGGCGGCCAGCGTGGGCGAAATGTCATGCGATCCGACAAGCGCGTCACTTGTTTTGCCCGCAGCAATCATTCCGGGGGCAGAAATCAGAAGTGGCACGCGAATTGAATCGTCGTGGCAGGTATTCGCGTGGTTCACGAAGTCGCGGTATTTGTACTGTTCGCCGCTCAGCGATGTATAGACCACAACCGTGCTGTCGCGCCGGCCGCTTCTATCAAGCGCAGTCAGCATCTTGCCGATGGCATCGTCATAGGCCGTCACGGCGGCAAAATAGCTGGCCATGGGCACGCCGTTCCCACGGTACGGGGTGAAACAGGTCTGTTCAATGTCCTCAAACGACCAGATCGGCGGCAGCTGGATCAGGACCGCCCGCGGGCCGGTTCCGGGTTGCGCCAAAAGATCGGCCGCCGCGGATGTGGTCGCCGCAAGGCTGTCGGTCGGGTCGATCTGGCAGAGTGAGTATCCCGCCGCCTTCAGCGATATGCCAAGCGGGCTGTTGGCCAGCGTGGCTGTGTCAGATGCAGAAGCAGACGCATCCGGGTAAGCGCCCGACAACAGCGCCGTCATCGCCGGTGCCGCCGCCGGATAAACGGTCACCGCCCGCTCAAAAGAGGCCCCAGACGCCGCCAGCGCATCAAGATTGGGTGTGTGGACCAGCACGTTCCCGGCGCTGCCCAGAAAATCGGCGCGATGATGATCTCCGACGATCAGCACCATGTCTTGAGTTTGGGTCGTGGATGTCACAGGCATAGCTCCGCTCTCGGTAAGATGTCCTAAGTGCCGACCTTGTGTCGGCACTTAGCGTTGATTGTGTGGGGGGATCAGCCTTTGGGATCGATCCAGACGTCCCAGGCCCGCAGCACGCGGTAGGGCCGATAGCCATGGGCCTCGTTGCGGACGGCGTTATAGACGCCGGTTGCACCAACCCGGATCGCATAGGCGTTGTTCAACACACCTGCCTGATAGTCTTCGAACCCCTGTTTGCGGTCTTCAAAGCTCAGCCCGGTGCGGGTGCGGTCTGCGGCATCTTCCAGCGCGGGGTCCATATAGCCCTGCAGGTTGTTTTCCCCGGAGAAGTGGCGCAGCATCCCGAAGGGGCCGATCGAGGGGGCAAGTCCAAATCCGCCAACCACGATTTCCCATTTGTCCTTTTGACCAAGCAAGGCCGTCCAGGTCGCGGTATCGACGCCCATGATCTGGGATTTGATCCCCATTTTACCAAGCTGATCGGCCAGCGCGATTGCATAGTCACGGGTGACCTGCTGGTCGCTGGTGACAAGGATACGAACCGTTTCGCCGTCATAGCTGCTCGCGGCCAGAAGCTCTGCGGCGCGCTCTTTGTCGCCGACATTATACGTGTCTTTGCCGACCTCGGAATAATAGGGAAACCCTTCGTATTGCCAGCCATGGCCAAGCTGATAATTGCCGCCAGTGGCAAAATCGAGCAGCGTTTCAAGGTCGAGCCCGATCTGGACCGCACGACGGAAATTGATGTCTTCGCCCGGTGCGCTGGACACATTGAACGTCTGATGCAGCATCATCCAGGGCAACATCGCCATGGCCTTGGCTTCGCCGCTGGCGTCAATCCGGGGCACATCGGTTTGCGCGATCTGGTTGGCAATGTGATAGTCGCCGGTCAAAATCCCCGCCAGACGCGATCCCTGTTCGGGGACATTGCGAAAGGTCACGCGGTCGACATAGGCGGTGCGATGCCCACCAAAACCTGACGGCCCGTCAAAGTCGGGGCTGGGCACGTAATCGGCAAATTTATCCAGCGTAATATGGCTGTCGGGCACCCATTCGACGAATTTGAACGGGCCGGTGCCAATGGGTTCGAACGCGTCCTTTGGCAATGCGGCGATCTCTTGCGGCATGATGCCAACGATCACCCGAGGCGAGCTGAGGTTTTCAAGAAAGGTCGGATAGGCGCGTTCCATGTGAACCGTGACGGTGTCGTCATCAACCCGTTCGAACGACTCGACCAGCCCCATGATGCCACGGTCGATGCCGTAATCCTTCATGCGCTGCCAGGATGCGATCACATCATCGACGTCCAGAATATCACCCGAATGGAACGGCACCCCATCGCGGATATGGAAGGTATAGCTCATGGCATCCGGCGCCGCTTCAAAGCTTTCGGCCAGCTGCGGGATGATATTGCCGGTCTCGTCAATCGTGATGACACTTTCAAAGATATGAGACGCAATATCGCGGGTTTCGCCGCTGGTCGACGCGTGCGGGTCAAGCTCGCCGAGGCTGCCGGCGCTGGCGATAATCAATTCGCCGCCGTCCACCGGTGTCTGCGCTGAGGCCGACAAGGGCGCTGTCATCGACAGCCCCGCGCCAATCGCCAAAGCAAGTCCGAATCGTTGATGGTAATGCATGGTTTCCTCCCAAGGTCCTGCGGTTTTTCTACCTCAAACCAACACTTTGTTTGCCCATCGCGCAACGACAAGGTCGAGACCATGACATTCCATATTGGAATGATGAGTTTGCGAAATAGCCATTGATCGGAATGTAGCGCCTGCCTAGGATTGGTGTGCAGATCAGGCAGGGAGGGCCTTTGTTCATGGAAACGCGACACGCCAGGATGGTGCGCGAAATTGCCGAAACCGGCCGTATTTCGCTGGCCTCCGAACGGATCGGAATCGGCCAGCCGGCCCTCAGCAAGATTGTGCAACGGATCGAAGACGAATTTGGCGTCGCCCTGTTTGATCGCGGTCCGCAAGGCACGTCGCTGACGCCTTTTGGGCGGCTTTTCCTGGAATTCGCCCAGGTCATCGAACGCGAAACCAATGATCTACTGGCCACCGCGCTGTCGATGCGCAAAGGCGAAAGCGGCCATTTCCGTATCGGCGCCGGCCAGACCTGGATTCACGATCTGATGCCACGGATTCTGCACACCGTTCACGCGGCGCGCCCCAACCTGTCATTCAGTGTCGTCACCGGCAGCGTGCCGGAGCTTGTCGATCAGCTTGTCGCCGGACAGGTCGATCTGGCCTTTGTGTCGATGACCATCCCGCTGAGCGAGGATCTGGTCGCAGAAGAATTGATCCGCGACCGTTTGCGCATCGTGGCGCGCCGGGATCACCCGCTGTCGATGCAGGACAGCCGCCCCACCATCGAACAGATGCTTGAATACAGCTGGATCATCGGCGAGGCGATCAACACCGACCTGCCCTATGCCTGGCTGATCAAGACCGCCGCGCAACTGGGCCTGCCAAGACCCAACATCGCATTGGAAACACATCAGAAATATCTGATGGTCGAAATGGTCAAAAATTCAAATCTGCTGGCCTTCGAGCCAGGGGATTCGCCCGCCGTGCGCAACGGGGAAATCGTCGTTCTGTCTGAGCAAACTCTTGGGAAGCCGCGCGGAACCGGCATGATCTGGCGCAAGGAACGGGCAATCGCACCCGGGTTGCAATTCCTGATGGACACCGTCCGCACAATTGCATCCGAGAACAATCCAATGGGCCCGCAGTCCGCATCACAGGCTGCCAGGGCCGAGGAAAGCCAATGATAAGATACATCATCAAACGAATATTAAGTGCCATACCGGTGCTGCTTGTTGTCAGCGTGATCGCATTCCTGATCATCATGCTGGTGCCCGGCGATGGCGCTTCGGTTATCGCCGGACAGGACGCCTCTGTTGAAGAGGTGGAATTTGTCCGCGAACAACTGGGGCTGAACGCGCCCTGGCCGATCCGGCTGGGCGAATGGGTCACCGGGCTTGCGCATGGGGATCTGGGCTATTCCTATATCCTCAAACGCCCAGTGTCCGAGGCGATCATCGAACGGCTTCCCGTCACGCTGTCGCTGGCGTTTCTGTCGATCGTTTTTGCCTCTTTCTTTGGCATCCTGATCGGCACGCTGGCCGCAGTTTTTCACCGGACCTGGGTGGATGGGCTGGTGATGTCCATTTCTCTGATTGGGGTGTCGGTCCCGAATTTCTGGTTCGGGCTGATCGCCATTCTGGTGTTCTCGGTCGGTCTGGGCTGGTTCCCGCCCGGTGGCTATGTCCCGCTGTCAGACTCCTTTTTCGGATGGCTGCACGCCATGACCCTGCCCGCCATCACGCTTGGCACCGCCACGATGGGCCTGATCTCGCGGTTTACGCGGTCGGTGATGCTGGAACAGCTGGGCCAGGATTATGTCCGCACCGCCCACGCCAAAGGCATGTATCGCAGCGAAGTGATCGGCAAGCACGCGCTGAAAAACGCGATGATTCCGATCCTTACGGTGATTGGCATCACGTTTTCGCTAACCATGGCGGGCGCCATCGTGATCGAGGCAATCTTTTCGCTGAACGGGTTGGGGCGGCTGATGCTGCACGCGATCACGCGGCGTGATTACCCCGTGCTTCAGGGCGGGCTTGTCGTCATCGCATTCTCGTTCGTTTTTATCAATTTGCTGGTGGATATTCTGTATTCCTGGCTGGACCCAAGGGTGCGCTATGACTGATCTGACCACATCCCGCCCCGCAATCACGGCTGCACGGACCTCGTGGCTTCGCAAACTGGCCTCGGCCAACAAAATCCTGATCATTGGCGGCTCAGTTCTGACCTTCATTGTGCTGGCGGCACTGATCGGCCCGTTCATCATGCCATATGGCGCCGAGGATACGTCCCTTATGGACCGGTTCAAGGCGCCCAGCCTGACCCATTTGGCGGGCACGGACAGTTTCGGCCGGGACGTCATGACGCGGGTGCTTGAAGGGGCGCATGTGTCGCTGTTGATCGGTTTGTTCGTGGTCATCATCACAATGGTCCTGGGCATCATCATCGGCGCGATCGCGGGCTTCTTTCCGAAACTGGACAATATCTTCATGCGGGTGATGGATGCCGGAGAGGCCTTTCCGACCCTGTTGCTGGCCATTGCGCTGGCCGCGGTCCTGGGACCGGGGGTTGTGAACGTGGTGTTGGCGCTGGGGATCGCATATGCCCCCCGGACGGCACGGATCGTGCGGGCCTCTGTTCTGACATTGGCGCAGCAGCAATTTGTCGAAGCGGCCCGCGCCAGTGGGGCCAGCAATCTCAGGATCATTCTGTACCACCTGATCCCCAATGCGCTCGCGCCGGTGATTGTGCAGATGACATTTGTCTTTGCCGATGCCGTTCTGGCCGAAGCTGCTCTCAGCTTTATCGGGGTCGGGCCGCCGCCGCCCTCGCCAACCTGGGGCAACATCATCGCGGATGGGCGCACCTATCTGTATTCCGCACCCTGGATCACCCTGTTTCCCGGCATCGCCATCTTCCTGACTGTCATGTCATTGAACCTGGTCGGTGATGGGTTGCGTGACCAACTTGATCCGCGATTGAAGGGCCTGAGCTGATGTCGAAACCACTTCTGGAAGTCCGTGACCTGACGATCTCGATCGGATCAACGGCCGCAAAAATTGATATCGTGGATGGGGTCAGCTTTTCCGTCCAACCAAACGAACCCTTTGGGATCGTGGGTGAATCCGGCAGCGGCAAAAGCATGATCGCCCTTGCGATCATGGGCCTGCTGCCCAAGGCGTTGAAAATCACAAGCGGCACGATCCTGTTTGACGGCAAAGAGATCCAATCGCTGTCACAGCGCGACATGCAACGCCTGCGCGGCAAAGAGCTGGCGATGGTGTTTCAGGAACCTTCAACCGCGTTGAACCCTGTTTTCACCACCGGCGCCCAATTGGTCGAGGTGCTGCGCCGTCACGAGGGCCTGTCGCCAAAGGCCGCCCGCGCACGGGTGATCGAATTGTTCGGCCAGGTTGGCATCCCCTCGCCTGCGGACCGGTTTGATGATTATCCCCATCAGATGTCGGGCGGGATGCGCCAACGGGTGATGATTGCCATGGCGCTGTGCTGTAATCCGCGCCTTATCATCGCGGACGAGCCGACAACGGCATTGGATGCGACAATCCAGTTGCAGATCATGCGGCTTTTGGCCCGCCTGCAAAAGGAAACCGGCGTCGCGGTGATGTTCATCAGCCACGATCTTGCGCTGGTGTCGAATTTCGTGCGCCGGGTTCAGGTGATGTATGCCGGGCGGCTGGCGGAATGCGGCACAGCCGAGGCCGTGTTTTCGACCCCGGCCCATCCCTATACCGAGGGCTTGATGCGCTGCGCCTATGGGCTCGAAGATCGAATGGAACGACTGCCCACGATCGAAGGCCAGGTGCCGACACCGAACCGCTTTCCAAAAGGCTGTCGTTTTTCAACCCGCTGCGCCCATGTGCAAGAGGTGTGCCGGCATGTGCCGCCGCCGCGCTATGCGCTGGCGGCGGGGCACGAATCTGCCTGCTACCGCCATATCGATTTCAAGACGGAATGACGCAAATGACAGATCAGACCCCCATCACCGCAGAGCCGATGTTTCGCATTCGCAGTCTTTCGAAGCATTTTGCAAACAAACCTTTGCTGCCTTTCACCCCGCCAACCCGTGTGGTCCGGGCGGTCGACAAACTGGCGTTTGACATCCACCGGGGCGAAACCCTTGGTCTGGTGGGCGAAAGCGGCTGTGGCAAGACCACGACCAGCCGCCTGCTTATCCGTCTGCTGGATGCGACCTCGGGCGATGTGACATTCGACGGCAAACCGCTGCTGGAACTCAAAGGCCAGGAGCTGCGGGCGTTTCGCCGTCAGGTGCAGATTGTGTTTCAGGATCCATTTGGGTCGCTTAACCCACGCATGACAGCCGAGCAGGTGATTGCGGAACCTTTGATCACGTCAACCGAGATGACCGCAACAGAGCGGCGGGCGCGGGTGGCAGAGCTGCTTGATCTTGTCGGGTTGGCGCCCGAACATGCAAGCCGCTATCCGCATCAGTTTTCGGGCGGCCAACGACAGCGGATCGGCATCGCCCGTGCCCTAGCGCTCAACCCGAAATTCCTGGTTTGTGACGAGCCGGTTTCGGCGCTGGATCTGTCGATTCAGGCTCAGATCGTGAATCTTCTGAAAGACATTCAACGGGATCTTGGGCTGACTGTGCTGTTCGTGGCCCATGACCTTCAGGTTGTTCGCCATATCTCTGACCGGGTTGGGGTGATGTATCTTGGGCGCATGGTGGAACTGGCCGATAGCGACACGATCTTTGATCACTCGCGCCATCCCTATACCCGCACCTTGTTGTCGTCTGCGCCGCGCTTGCGGCATGAGGGCGGGATCACACCAGACACCAGCGACGCCGAGCAGGCCGAAATCCCAAGCCCGCTGAACCCGCCGACGGGGTGTCATTTTCACCCGCGCTGTGCGCTGGCCACCGACCGCTGCCGCAGCGAAATTCCGGAATGGCGCAATCTGAAGGGTGATCATATGGTGTTGTGCCACCATGCAGAGCAGCTAGAAGATCAATGAACTGACCGCATGACGGATGTCGAATAAAGATCGCCGGGCCCGCGCCCGGCATCGTAATTGCCACATGTCCGCGGCATTCAAACAGGAGCTTTCCCGAAATGACACGTCGGCCGAATTTCATTTTCCTGATCGCTGACGACCATCGCGCCCGCTCGCTTGGGGCGAGTGGTTGTGATGCGGTCACGACGCCAAACCTTGATGCGCTTGCGGCACGCGGGACTTTTTATCGAAATGCCCATTGTCAGGGCGGGTTCGATCGTGCGGTCTGTATGCCATCCCGCGCCACCTTGATGACGGGCCGGGATGTCTTTGCCCTGCGACGGGCGCAAGAGGCGCGCAAAGCATCCTCATCAGAGACACCGCCACAGTTTCTGGAAATTCCGTCCGACATGCCGACCTTCCCCGAATTGCTGCGCGCCGAAGGATATCGCACCCATGGCGTTGGCAAATGGCACAACGACCGCGATTCTTTCGGGCGGTCGTTCAGTTCGGGGTCGGCGATCTTCTTTGGCGGCATGTGCGACCACGACAAAGTGCCGGTAACGCCATTTGATCCCCAGGGCATCTTTCCGTCGGACACCACGTCCGACATGCCCGGATTCTCGACCGATCTGTTCAGCGAAGCTGCCAAGGATTTCCTGCGCACACAGGACGGAGAGGAGCCGTTTCTGCTCTATACGGCCTTTACCGCGCCGCATGATCCGCGCACGCCGCCGCCCGCCTTTATGCCAAACCCGGATGATATCGCCCTGCCCGCCGATTATCTGCCGCTGCACCCTTTCGACAATGGCGAAGCCGCGCTGCGCGACGAATTGCTTGAGGATTACCCCCGCAGCCCGGAAGCGGTGCGCCGCCATCTGGCGGAATATTATGGCATGATTGCCCATCTTGATGCTGCCATTGGTGACATCCTGGCCACCGCCGAGGCACAGGGATTGCTGGAAAACACGGTGGTTGTCTACACCTCGGACCATGGGTTGGGGATTGGCAGTCACGGGTTGATGGGCAAGCAGAACCTCTACGAACACAGCCTTGGCATCCCCCTGATCCTGGCCGGTCCGGGCATAGAGGCCGGACAGCAGTCAGACGCATTGGTCTGGCACGGCGACACGCGGGCAACGGTGCTGGATCTTGCGGGTATCACCCCGCCGCAGGATCATGGCAACCTGTCGCTGGCGGCGCATGCCCCCACGCCCCAGCGCGACACATTTGGCGCGATCTACAGGATGTCCCAGCGTATGATCCGCGACGCCCGGTACAAATATGTGCGCTACTATCCCGCATCCGCCAACCCGGCACCTGATCCTATCGAATGCACGCCGGGATCCGCCACCGAGCAGCTTTTCGACCTGAATACGGACCCGTTTGAACAGGTCAACCTGGCCTTTGCACCAGCCCAGCAGGACCGTCGCCACGCGATGGCCGGGGCGTTGCAGCAATGGCAGGCGGCCCATGGCGATGCGCTTGCAGACAGCTGATCGCCAATTGGTCTGGCCGCCAGATGGCGCCGCAACAGGGATCAGCGCAAATCGGTGACAGGCGTCCAATTGTCATTTCTGCGGATCAATTCGATGATCTGCTGATATTGGCTGCCCTCCTGAAAGGTGGGATAGGGTTCCACCGTTTCGCCGGAAATATCGCGCACGAATTCCCGCGCCAGATAATGCCAGCATTGCTCGGTCTCGCCCGCCACATCCGGCACGGCGTCGGCAATCGGCTTTGGCAGGGGCAATTCCTGCCAGCTTTTGTCCGCGCCATAATGCGACAGCTGGCCGCTGCCGTAGTGGCCCTTGATATAGATCGCGCCTTTTGTGCCATAAATCACGATGTGATCTTCGTGGAACCGTGGCACCAGCCCGCCGTGTTTGAACAGAACCGACACCGGCTTTTCGGCAAACGGGCTCTCTAGCTGGGCCAGCACGGTATAGGACCATTCCACATCGCTTTCGCCCCATTTCAGGTCGGGATCGTTCAAATCCTTGGGGATGAAATCGCGCCGGGTGGCAAAGTTGTGCACACCTTCGACAATCGGCGCGCGGCCAAGGTCGTCGCGCACTTCGCCGATGATCGACAGGATCTTTTCGCCAACAACAGAACAGGCAATCGACAGCGTATGGGTGAAATTGTTGTTCAGCCGCCCGCCGCCATCCTTTTTGCGATGCGACCAGCCAAAGGGAATGTTCCGTTCCAGATTGAAATGCGACATGCACTCGATCTCTGTGGGTTCGCCAATCGCGCCTTCGGCCACCAATTGCTTGGCATGCAACACGCTGGGCGCATAGCGAAAGCTGGCGGCATAGGCGGTTTTCACGCCTTTTGCCTGTGCCAATGCGTTCAGCTCGATTGCCGTGTCCGCGCTATCGGTCATCGGTTTGTCGCAAAACACATGACAGCCTGCGGCAATGGCCTGTTTGATCGGTTCATAATGGGCGCCGCCCGGCGTGGCGATGGACACAATGTCGGGTTTACAGGTCGCAAGCGCCTCTTGCCAATCAACCCCGGCATAGGGAATGCCCATCTTTTCCGCCACTTCAGTGACAACATGGGGTGTCCGGCCAACGATGCCGACAACCTCGGCCCCGGCCCCGCGAAAGGCGTCAGCATGGCCCTGACCGGCAAATCCGGTTCCTGAAATCAGAACTTTGAGCATGGCTCACTCTCCTATGTGTTTGGCGCACGGGACGCCGTGGGCGCGCTGTCGCGCCGCGATGTTGGGGGCCGCCCCTCCGCTATGGACAGGTAAAAAGGGGGGGCGAAAAGGGGCAGCGTCAGACGCGATGACCGGTTTCCTTGTCAAAGAAATGCACCTTGGCCGGGTCAATGGACACCGTCAAAGGCTGGCCAACCGCCAGATCGACCCCACCATCCAGCACCGCAGTGGCCGAAGCCCCGGCCAGATCAAAGGTGATATGGGTCTGTGCCCCCGTCGGTTCGACCAGCGAGGTCGCGCCGGTCAGTTGCACGCCGGTGGCATCGGTCGTGAAATGCTCTGGTCGCATGCCAACGATCACCTTTTCATGCTCGGCCATCTTCGGATGATCGCTTTGCACCGGGATGGATTGACCGCAGGCAAACATCGCCGCCGGACCGGTGTCTGTTTTGACAATCGTGGCCTCGATCAGGTTCATCGACGGCGTGCCGATGAACGCCGCCACAAAGAGATTGTCGGGCTTGTTATAAAGGTCGATGGGCCGCCCGGCCTGTTCAATATTGCCGCCATTCAGGATGACCACCCGATCCGCCAGTGTCATGGCCTCGATTTGATCGTGGGTCACATAGATCGAGGTGGTCTTGACCCGCTGGTGCAGGGTCTTGATTTCAGACCGCATCTGGACGCGTAATTTGGCATCAAGGTTCGACAGCGGCTCATCAAACAGGAACGCCGCCGGATCGCGCACAATGGCGCGCCCCATGGCAACCCGCTGGCGCTGCCCCCCCGAAAGCTGCCCGGGTTTGCGGTCCAGCAACTTATCAAGCTCCAGCAGTTTGGCGACGCCCTCGACCTTTTCGTCGATTTCGCTACGGCTCATCCCCGACAGTTTCAGGTTGAACCCCATGTTTTTCGCCACGGTCATATGCGGGTAAAGCGCATAGTTCTGGAACACCATCGCGATGTTGCGTTCGCGCGGGTTGAGGTGATTGACCACATTGCCGTCAATCCGAATTTCACCGCCAGAAGCAGGCTCAAGCCCGGAAATGATCCGCAGAAGCGTGGACTTGCCACAGCCGGACGGGCCGACAAGCGCGACGAATTCACCATCTTCGATCTCTAGATCAATGCTGTGGATCACATCCACCGCACCAAAGCTCTTTTTAAGCCCGGAGATTTCTACTGAAGCCATGACATTCCCCTATTCCCTATGTCTGATTTCGCAACTGTCAGGTCATTGCCCACCTCACGCGAGGACGGCCGCCTTTTCGCGAAGAATTTCTTGTTTAAGTGGCGCACCAGCAAAGAACCGGCGGACATCCTCCACCGCCGCAAGCCCCTGCATGATATAGCTGTCGTGGGTGTGACCGGCGCAATGGGGCGACAGATAGACATTGGCCCGCCCGCGCAATGCGTCCCCCTCGGGCAGCGGTTCGGTGTCAAACGTATCCACCGCCGCAAAGATCCGGCCCTGATCCAGCGCCCCGACCAAGGCCCCCGGCGCGATCAGCCCGGCCCGCGCGGAATTGACCAACAACCCGCCGGGGCGGAACGCATCCAGATGCGCGCGTGTGATCATGCCCTCGGTCGCCGGAAGATTGGCGGCATGCAAGCTGACCACGGAGCAGCGTTCGAACATCTCTTCAAGGCTGACCAGCACAACCCCAAGCTTGTCGGCCTCTTCCGCGCTGATAAAGGGATCGTAAACACAGATGGTACATCCAAAGGGCCGCAAGAGGTTCAGCACCAGCCGCCCGACATAGCCAAGCCCGACAATCCCGACATCCTGCGCCGCCAGCAGCTGACCCAGATAAGCGTCGCGCATCGCCTGCCATTCCATTCCGGTGCGCAGCCCGGCATCAAACTCTCGGTGTCGCCGCAAATGGGCCAGAATTTGTGTCACGGTGAATTCGGCCACCGCCTGGGCAATCACCGGGGCGGCGTGACTGACGCGAATATCGCCGGCCTCCAGCGCGCTTTGCACGCCCAGCCGTTTGACCGACCCCGCCGCATGGGACACAAAAGCAACGCTGCCCTGCGGGGCCAATGCCGCTTGCGGGATTTCCGGGCTTCTCCAGCCGGTGATCACCGCCGTCACACCGGTCAGCGCATCGGCCAGCTTGCCGCCCACATCGCCCGACGCCAAAACGTCATCGCTGATGATCACCGGCCGGGCAAAATCCAAAAGCGCCTTTTCGACAATTTCAGGAAAGATCTTGGCGCGCATATGCGCGGGGATAAGAACGCCAACCTTCGGGCCTGGATTGCCGGTTGCACCTTCGTCCGACGCCGGGCTTTTGGGACTGTTGGACATATGTTCCATCTTGCTTTGGCCTGTTTTCTGCATCGCGATCAGCGGATCGCCGGTTGAATCATCAATTCCGAAACATGCGCCCGCTTCGGCAATGTCATCACGAACATGCAGGCCTCGGCGATATCTTCGGGTTGCAGCGCCTTGGCGCGCATTTCGTCGGTCGGCGGTGTGGGCCGCTTTTCAAGCAGCGGCGTTTCGGTCATGCCCGGCAGGATCACGGTGGCGCGCAGGCCGTTGTGCCATTCTTCCTCCATGATCGCATGGGTCATCGCCATCACACCGGCCTTGGTCGCCTGATAGGCCGCACCCGATGGATCGGGCTTGCGCGCCGCTGTCGAGGACACATTGATCAACAGCCCGCCCCCCCGTTGGCGAAACAGCGGGACAATCACCTTGGCCAGGTTGAAGGCGGCATTGAGGTTGATGTCGATCATCGACGCCCAACTCTCGGCCGAAAGGTCAAAAAACGCCCGGTTGACGATGTTGACGCCAATCGAATTGACCAATGTATCCACGCGGGCAAGGTCCGCCTCGACTGTGGCCAGCGCACGGGCAAGATCGTCCGGGTCCGCGGCATCGGCCAAAAGGCCAATCGCCCGCGGCGCCCCCAGATCCGTGGCTTCGGCGACGACGGCCTCCAGCCGGGTCTTGTCCCGGCCCAACAGCAGCACCTCTGCCCCGGCGGCAGCGGCGGACCGGGCCGTGGCCCGCCCCATGCCGCTTGTTGCGCCGGCGATAAGGATCTTGCGGCCTGACAGGCTCTTTTCTGTGGTCATTTTTCTGTCCCTGAATTGATGCTGTCAGAATTCTTTCGCGCAGCGGTGGAGCTGCGGACGATCAATTCCGGCCGCAGAATGACATGTGGTTCCTCTGGGCCGTCTTCGTCTTCCAGCGTTTCGATAAGCCGCGCGACCATCAATTCCGCCATCTGTTCAACCGGTTGGCGCACTGTCGTCAGCGGTGGCTCCATCACCTTTGCCATGATGATGTCGTCGAAACCGACCACCGACAGGTCATCGGGCACACGATAGCCCAGCTCCCGGGCGCCGGAACATGCGCCGATGGCATACATGTCGTTCACGGCGAAAATGGCGGTTGGCGGATCGTCCCGTGTCAGCAATTCACGTGCCGCAGTCCGGCCAAGTTCGGCCGCCTGACTGTCACCAAACCCCGCCGCCTGCGGACCAAGCCAGATCAGATCCTCATCAATAGAAAGCCCAACCTTGGACAGCTCGCGCTGCACACCCTCAAGTCGCGCGATCCTGCTCGACGTGCCGATCGGCCCCGAGATAAAGGCAATCTTCTTGTGCCCCAGACCAATCAGATGCCGGGTGGCCAGTCGCGCGCCAAGATCCTGATCCACACTGACAGAGCAGGACACAATCCCCTCTGCCCCGCGTGATGCGCGATCAAATGCGCCGATATGCATGCCTTTTTCGGAATGCTCGCGCAGATGGTCAAAGGAAACCGGCGAAGATCCCAAAATCGTTCCACGGATCAAAGACCCCTGAAGCGAGGTCATGTAATTCGCCTCCAGCTCCGGATCGCGTTCCGCGTTACAGATCAGAACCTGATACCCCCGTTTCAGGGCGGCTTTTTCGATCAGCTGGGACACGTTGCCCCAAAACGGATTGGCCACCGAGGGCACCACAAGACCAAGCGTCTTGATGTGCCCCGATTTCAGCTGACGGGCGACGACGCTGGGGGTGTAATTGAGTTCGGCAATCGCCTCCTGCACCCGGCGCAGGGTACGGGCCCCCATTTTGGCATGTCGGCCATTGATGACGTTCGACACGGTACTGACGGACACCCCCGCCTTTTTCGCCACATCCTTGATACCTGCCATCGTCTCTACCCTACATGGCCCACAGGTGCGCCAGCCACAGAACGGACGGCTGGAATCGCATTGGGGTCTGGTTAGTAATACGTTACACACACTACCCACTTCCCAGCGAAGTATTCCAGAGAAATTTTTCATTTCTGCGAATTTTTTGGGCCGACCTCCCGAAGATTCGCCGCGAATCCTCCCGACACCACCGGCCATATTTCTTGACGGACCCCACCAATATTGAACAATTACAACGCATTACAATCATACCCCCACCCAGGGTGACCCAAAATTCGCGCCGCCCTTGCTCGCAAAAAGCGCGGCTCGGAATTTTGTGTCGACATTAGTGTATCGTTTTACTATCGTCACGGTGCAAAGGGTCACGAATCGCGATCCGTTGCATCGGCGATCCGCAGTCAGGTCGCGCACTTCAGGGAGGAAAAACCATGACGCATTCACGCAGAGCATTTCTAAAACAGGGCTCCGCCGCATTTGGCGGATTTGCATTGACGGTTGTCGCGGGGGGGGCTTTGGCGCAGGGGAAAACCACCGTTCGTTTCAGTGGCTTCGTTGAATCGGAGGAGCAACTTGCCACAACACTCAAAGTTCTTAAGGCCTATATGGCGAAGAACCCGGATGTCGAAATTGTACCGGAATTTTCCAGCTACCGTGCCTTTACCGACAAGCTTGCAACCGAGGCCGCGGGCGGCAACGCCCCAGATATGTTCAGCGTCAACGTCGATCTTTTGGCCGAATACGCGGCCCGCGGCGTTCTGACCCCGTTGACAGACTGGATTCCCGATCCGCTTGACGTGTCTGAGTATCAGGCCGGTAGCGTATTTTCCTGCACCTATGCGGGCGAAATGTACGCCATGCCCAACGATGCGATCGCCACTGCGATCTTCTTTAACCCGGCCAAATTCGAAGAGGTTGGCGTGGCCGTTCCCGATAAATTCTATACTTGGGAAAAGCTGCATGAAACGGCTGTGGCGCTTGGCAAAGAGCATGGACGCGGCTTTTGGGGCATCGAAGACGGCGGCGGCAACAACCTTGCTTGCGACATCTTCTTGCGGGCGGCCGGTGCCGCGCTGTTTACCCCAGAACATACCATCGGCTTCACCGGCGAAGACATGGCGAAATGGTTCCAATATTGGGAAGACATGCGCCAAGCAGGCGGCGCACCGCCCGCAGACGTTCAGGCCCAGGCCGGCGACAATTCCGCATCGCTCGGGATTGTTCGGGGCCGTTCGGCGATGCTGGTGCAAACCACCGACAGCTTTATCGGCATCGGCGCGTTGATGGATGGACCGCTTGATCTGATGATGCTGCCCAACGGGTATGAGGGCGGCGAGATGAAGCAGCATCTTTACGATTATGCTGGCAATTCCACCGGGATTTGGAAAAACGCAGTCAACAAAGAGCTGTGCGTCGACATCATCCGCTTCATGCATTTCGATCCCGAAGGTGTCGAACTGTATTATACCGGCAGTGGCATGATCCCGGCCTCGACCGCAGGGCTTGAGAAATTCGGCTCTTCCGGCACGCCGGAAGAAAAGAAGCTGGTCGCCTACCTCAAGATGCTGCGCGAAGATCCGGCGCCGTCACGACGTCCGGGTGTGGGCGGGCTTGGCGGGATCTTCCGTCGCCATAACGAGGCCGTGGCCTTTGGTGACATGACCGCGCTTGAGGCTGGCAATTCGCTGACTGCGGAAATCGACGGCAAGCTCAAGGCGCTCAAGTAACGGCGGCTGCGGAATGGCGCGGGACAGGGTTTGCCCCGTCCCGCATGTCCCGTCCTGCGTGTCCTGTCCCGCATGTGCGGTTGGCATTTGTTGGCTTCAATAAAGGTAAGGCCCCATGAGCAAGACCAAAAACCTTTCGAAAAAGCAAAACGGCATCGCGTTTCTGTTCCTGTCGCCGTGGTTGCTTGGCTTTGTTGTTCTGACGATGGGACCGATGCTGGGCTCCCTGTATCTGTCCTTCACCGATTACGATCTGTTCAGTGCGCCGAATTGGGCGGGATTGGACAATTACGCCAAGCTGTTGAACGATGATCCGCGATATGTCGCGTCGCTGAAGGTGACGTTGTCCTATGTGGTGTTCTCGGTGCCGCTGAAGCTGGGATTTGCCTTGTTCATCGCGCTGATCCTCAATCGCGGTTTGCGGGGGTTGGGGATTTATCGCTCTGTTTTCTACCTTCCGTCGCTTCTGGGCGGCAGCGTGGCGGTCGCGCTGATGTGGCGTCAGATCTTTTCCTATGACGGGATCATCAATCAATTCCTCTGGACCTATTTCGGCTATGACGCTCCCAGCTGGATCACCAACCCCGACTATGCGCTTGGCACGCTGGTGCTGCTGGCGGCATGGCAATTCGGGGCGCCGATGGTGATCTTTCTCGCCGGTCTGAAACAGATCCCTCAGGACATGTATGACGCCGCCGCCATTGATGGCGCCCGCCCGGTACAACAGTTTTTCTATGTCACTGTGCCGCTGTTGACGCCGATCATATTCTTCAACTTCGTGATGCAGACCATCGGCGCGTTTCAGGCCTTTACGCCGTCTTACATCATTTCGGATGGCACCGGCGGCCCGGCAGATTCGACGCTGTTTTACACGCTTTATCTCTATGAACAGGCGTTCACGAACTTTGAGATGGGCTATGCCTCGGCCATTGCCTGGGTTCTGGTCGCCATCATCGGCCTGGCAACAACGTTTTCCTTCCTCAGCGCCAAATACTGGGTGCACTACGGGGACGAGGGGTAAGACATATGACTTTGACAGACACCCAACCCGCCACCGCCGACGTGAACCAGACCACCGCCCGATCCAAGGCGCGGTCCAAGCTGATGATGCATGGTTTCCTGATCTTCTTTGCGCTGATCATGCTCTATCCGCTGGTCTGGCTTGCGGTCAGTTCGCTGAAACCGTCAAACATCATCTTTTCCGACACCAGCATCATCCCCCGGCATTTCGTCTGGCAGAACTATGCCAACGGCTGGGCCGGGGTGGCCGCACCGTTCAAGGTGTTTTTCACCAACAGTTTTGTCATCGCCACCATCGCGGTGATCGGCAATGTGTTGTCCTGTTCTTTCGTCGCCTATGCCTTTGCCCGGCTTGATTTCCGTTTCAAGGCACCGCTGTTTGCGCTGATGATGATGACCATCATGTTGCCGGTGCATGCGACGCTGATCCCGCAATACATCCTGTTCAACTATCTGGGTTGGGTGAACACGATCCTACCGATCGTGACGCCGAAATTCCTCGCGGTTGAGGCCTTCTTTGTCTTTCTGATGATCCAGTTCATTCGCGGCATTCCGCGTGAATTGGACGAGGCAGCGGCGATTGACGGCGCGGGGCCGATCCGCATCTATTTCGCGATCATCCTGCCGCTTCTGACCCCGGCCTTGGTCACAACGGCGGTGTTCACCTTCCTGTGGACGTATGAGGATTTTCTGACGCCGCTGATCTATCTGACCTCGATCGAGAATTACACCGTGCCGCAGGGCCTGCGTCTACTGCAAGCGTCGCGCGGGGCAAGCACCTGGGGCGCGATGCTGGCGATGTCCCTCTTGTCGCTGGTGCCGATGTTCATCGTCTTCTTCATCTTTCAGCGCAAGCTGATCGACGGGATCGCAACCACCGGGTTGAAGGGCTAGGGCCCTTCCCCTTTTCTACAGATCAACAAAAGGACGTGTGACCCGATGGGACAACCGTTGATTACCATATTCACCAAACCCTGGACCGACCCGCTGCCAGAGATGGCCGCGAAACTTGCCGGGCTGGGCTTTGACGGCGTCGAACTGGCGGTGCGCCCCGGCTATCAGGTCACGCCGGACAATGTCGTGGCCGATCTGCCAAGGGCGGTTGCGCTGCTGGCCGATCATGGGCTGAAAACCCCCAGCATCGCCGGCGATTTCAATGACACCATGATCGAGGCCTGTGGCGCCGCCGGGGTGGGCATCATCCGCATATGTGCGCCGATTGATCTGGCCCTGGGGTATCGCGCGTCGGTCGACGCCTATCGCCGCAGCTTTGATGCGGTGCTGCCCGCGCTGGAACGCAACAATGTCGCCATCGGCGTGCAAAACCACTATGGCACCAACATCGGCAGCGCGCTGGGGCTGGCGCATCTGCTGGCGGAATACGATCCCAAGCAGGTCTGCGGTGTGCTTGACATGGGCCATTGCGCGGTCGACGGTGAACCGGTGAAAATGGCTGTCGACATCGCCCGCCCGCATATGAATGGGCTGGTGAATTTCAAAAGCGCCTGCCACCTGCGCGCCAATGGGCCCGAACTTGAAGCCAGATACGAGGTCCATTGGACCACCCATGACCACGGCGGGTACAACTGGCGCGAACTGGTCAGTGAATTGCATCGCACCGGGGTCGAGGGCACATTCTGCATGCCCGCCGAATACAGCAAACAGGCCGGGGTTCACGGCCAAAGGATGGGGGATGATGTCATTCCTTTCGTGAAAAAGGATATCGCGCATCTGAAAGCATTGATCGCAGAGATCTATGCCTGACAGATTGCCCCCCGCCCCCCAAACAAAGGAAGACCGATGAGCACGGCAAAAGATCTTACAATCACGGACGTCCGGGTCATCGTCAGCTGCCCGGGCCGAAATTTCGTGACCCTGAAAATCGTCACCGAATGTGGCCTCTACGGGCTTGGCGATGCCACTGTGAATGGCCGCGAAATGGCGGTGGCGACCTATCTTCAGGAACATGTGGCGCCCTGTCTGATTGGCCGTAACGCCCATGATATCGAGGATATCTGGCAATATCTCTATAAAGGTGTCTACTGGCGCAAGGGCCCGATCAACATGGCCTGTGTTGCCGCCGTTGATGTCGCGCTTTGGGATATCAAGGGCAAGGCTGCCGGCCTGCCGGTCTATCAACTTTTGGGAGGCAAAAGCCGCAAGGCCGTGACCACCTATGCCCATGCGACCGGCGAAACCATCGACGGCACGCTCGACCGGGCGGCGGCGCTGATTGAACAGGGCTTTACCGCCGTGCGTCTGCAAACCGCCGTGCCGGGGCTGGAAGGCACCTATGGTGTATTGGGCGACAAGAAAGATTATTTCGAACAGCAAAGCAGCCGCCCGCTGCCGCCGGAACAACCCTGGTCGACCCGCAAATACATGAATTCGATCGAGGCGCTGTTTCGCGATGCGCGGGCGCGTTTCGGGGACGAGGTCGCGCTGCTGCATGATGTGCACAGCCGCCTGACCCCAATCGAAGCGGCCCGGCTGGGCAAGATGCTGGAACCCTATGATCTGCTGTTCCTCGAAGATGCGGTGCCCGCCGAAAATCAGGACAGCTATCGGGTGCTGCGCGATCACACCACAACCCCGCTGGCCATCGGCGAGATCTATAATACGATCTGGGATTGCAAGGATATGATCCAGAACCAATGGATTGATTACATCCGCACCGCAACCACCCATGCCGGGGGCATCACCGGGCTGCGGCGGATCGCGGATTTCGCGGCGCTGTTTCATGTCCGCATTGCGCCGCATGGCGCGCCGGATCTGTCGCCGATCTGTTTCGCGGCGCAATCGCACCTTGACCTCTGGGCGCCCAACTTTGGTATTCAGGAATTCGTGGGTTTTGGCACCGATGCCTCGGACGAGGTATTCTCGTATGATCTCACATTGGAAAACGGCATGATACATGTGGGCGACAGCCCCGGACTTGGCGTTGACTTCGACGAAGACGCCGCCGCGAAATATCCCTACAAACGTTCCTATCTGCCGGTCAGCCGGCTTGAGGATGGCACCCTGTGGAGCTGGTAGCCCAGCCGCGCCAAGCCACTGAAATCAAACTATAAGGTAACTGAGAATGAACACAACTTTTGGCAAAACCGATCTGGTGACAAGCAAGGTCGTCTATGGCTGCATGGGCGGCGCCGGGGCGTTTGGCGCACAAGAGGAAAAAGATTCCATCGAGGCGCTGCAAGAGGCGCATAATGTGGGCATCAACTTTTTCGACACCGCCGAAGCCTATGGCGCCGGCTATTCCGAACAGCTTTTGCACAAGGCTTTGGGCGACAAACGCGCAGAGCTGGTGATTTCGTCGAAGGTTGCCAAGGAAAATCTGGCCCCCGATGACATTATCACCGCCTGTGACCGCAGTTTGAAAAACCTCGGCACGGATTACATTGATCTTTACATGCTGCATTGGCCCAATCGCGATGTGCCACTGGCCGACAGCATTGGCGCGCTGAAGAAGTTGAAAGAAGACGGCAAAATCCGTTGGTACGGCGTGTCGAACTTTGGTGACAAGGATATCGACGAGGCGCTTTCGCTGGGCGAAGTGTCGGTCAACCAGCTGCCCTATCACCTGTTTTATCGCTCTATCGAATTTGACGTGCAGCCCAAATGCGAGGCCGCCGGCGTGCCAATCATGTGCTATTCGTCGCTGATGCAGGGGCTTCTGGCGGGCAAATACAAATCGCTTCAGGATTTCCCGGTCGACCGCGCCCGCACCCGCATGTTCAATCATCGCAAATGGGCCGAGGTGACGCACAAGGAAGACGGTGCAGAAGAAGCCGGTCAGGAGCTGCTGGATGCCTTGTGGCGCCTTGTTGGCGAAACCGGTCTGTCGATGGAAGAACTGGCCATTGGCTGGCTGAAATCCCGCGCGGCTGTTGGCGGTGTCATTGTCGGCACACGCAATGGCGCCCAAAGCCAGGGTTTGAAAAAACTGCTGGATGTCGATCTCAGCGCCGATGTTCTGAACGCTCTGACCGAGGCGTCAGACCGGCTCAAAACCGATCTGGGCGGCAATATCGACATGTGGGGCAAAGGCAGAACCCGCTAAGGCACCCACACTTGGCGTCATTGAAATAGAAAGCTGCGGCGAAAACGTGAAATTGTTTTCGCCGCAGCAATTGTCAGGATGCGGGCCCGGTGGCCCGCCGTTTGATCAGCGCAACCGCTGGCCGTTTTTCGGGTCAAAAACCAAGGCGGCCTTTGGATCAATGCCGGTGGTCACCGTGCCAACGCCCTGTTGGCCGCGCATTTCCACCACAATCGGCAAATCCACGCCCGCCACTTTGGTATAGGCATAAGACACGCCGCCAAGATTTTCGACGACCTCTGGTTCCAACTGAATCCGCACCGGCGCGTCATCCGCGAAATGTTCCGGGCGCAAACCCACAACCACATCGCTGCCGGACAAGGGCGGCACATCGAACTGGATGGGCAGGGTCACGTTTTCAAACGCCGGGATCACCACATTGGCGACCCCCGCATCGACCGACTGAACCTTGCCGGGCAGGAAATTCATCCGCGGCGAGCCGATGAAACCCGCGACAAACATATTATCCGGATCGCCATAAAGATCCATCGGACGGCCATGCTGTTCAATCCGGCCATCGCGCAGCACAACGATCTTGTCGGCCATGGTCATCGCTTCGACCTGGTCATGGGTGACATAGATCATCGTCGCCCCCAGCGCCTTGTGCAGATTGGCAATCTCCAACCGCATTTGCACCCGCAATTCGGCGTCCAGATTGGACAGCGGTTCATCGAACAGGAACACCTCGGGTTCGCGCACAATCGCGCGGCCGATGGCAACCCGCTGACGCTGCCCCCCCGACAGGGCCTTGGGCTTGCGGTCCATGTAATCCTGAAGTTTCAGGATTTCGCTGGCCTTGCTCACCCGATCGTCGATTTCGGCCTTGGGGGTCTTGGCGATTTTCAACCCGAACCCCATGTTTTCGCGCACCGTCATATGCGGATAAAGCGCATAGGTCTGGAACACCATCGCCACGCCCCGCGCCGCAGGGTCGGCATGGGTCACGTCATTGTCCCCAATCAACATGCGGCCTTCGGTGGTTTCCTCCAGCCCGGCAATCATCCGCAGAAGCGTCGATTTCCCACAGCCCGACGGGCCAACAAAGACACAGAATTCACCCGGTTCAATTTCCAGATCGACATTATGGACGACCTGCGTCGCGCCATAGCGTTTCACCACATCCCGAAGCAGTACCTGAGACATATTCATTCTCCCTTTCAGAGATCCAGCACGCCCAGAAGGGCCGACATTCCTTGATCCGCAATCACCTCGGCCCCGGTCATGGACCGCGACAGATCGGACAACAGGAACACCGCCAGATTGCCGATATCCTCGACTGTGTTCACATCCCCCGTGGCATGCCAGCTTTTGAACTTGGCTGATATTTCGGGATCTTCTTCGGCGCCCAGCACAATTTCGGTCCGGGTCAAACCAGGGCAGAGCGCATTGACGCGGATGCCGTGGCTGCCCAGGCTCCAGGCCATTGCGCGGGTCATGGCGCTGATCGCGCCCTTTGATCCGGCATAGGCTTCGTGGCCGGGATTGGTACAACGGGCATGGTTCGAGCCGATATTGACCAGCGTCCCGCCATTGCCATCCGCCGCCATGATCCGCCCGGCGGTCTGACAACCCGCAAGGACAGAGCGGTGGTTGATCGTCCACATCGCCTCCATCTGGTCGCGGGTCATTTCCAGAAACGGCACCCGGATCGTCAACCCGGCGTTATTGACCAGACCGTCCAGCCGCCCGGCCCGGTCGCGCACATTCTGGATTGCGGCCTCGAACGCATCAAGATCGGTGACATCGGCCTGAATATATGTTCCGCCCTCGGCCTCGACCCGCGCCTTTGCATCCGGCGTGATGTCGAACCCGGTGACATCCGCCCCCGCCGCGACGGCCTGGCGCAGAATGCCAAGCCCGATACCGGCGCCGGCCCCGGTGACAATGATGGTCTTGCCTTGCAACGTGCTCATTTCACGGCCCCCGCGGTTGCACCCGACACGATCTGACGCTGGAAGACAGCAAACAGGATCAGCAAGGGAAGCGACCCCAGAACAGCGGCCGGGAACAGCATTGTCGGATCAATGCCCGTGGCCCCCACGAAACGGTAAACGGCGATCATCACGGTAAACTTGTCCTTGTCGGTCAAAAGCAGCAGGGGATAGGTGAAATCGTTCCACACCATCAGCATCACAAACAGCGACAATGTGGCGGTCACCGGCGCAAGCATCGGCCGGATCACATGCCAGAACACCTGCCAGTTGGTGCAATTGTCCAGCCGCGCGGCTTCTTCCAGCTCCATCGGGATGGCGGCAATGAACCCGGTGTAGAAGAACACCGCCAACGGCAGTTTCAGCGCAGCAAAGGCCAGCACAATGCCAAGATAGCTGTCCAGCAGACCAAGATCGCGGAAGATCACATAGATCGGGGTAATGGTGACGAAATTCGGTGTCGCCAGACCCAGCGCCATGATCATCACAATCACCCGGCTGGCCCGGTTGGGAATGCGCGCCAACGGATAGGCGGCCATGGCCCCCACCAACACCACGACAATGATCACCGAAATCGTGATCCCCAGCGAATTCGCCACCGACCGGACATAGCCCATGGACGCCAGCGCATTCATGTAATTGCCCAAATACAGGCTGTTGGGCAGCCCCAGAGGATCCTGGGCAATCTCGGTGCCGGTCTTGAACGACATCATCAGCATGTAAAACAGCGGCAGCAGCATCAGCGCCACAAGGAAGAGGATCACACCATGCACCAGCACGGATTTCACCTGCTTTTGCAAAAGATCCCTGGCGGCCTTGCGGTCGCGCGGCAACGGGGTGGCTGTGTCGCTCAGGCTCATGTCACATTCTCCCGGTCGCGCAGGACCTTATTCTGAACAAAGGCCACGGCCAGAACGACAATCAACATGATGATCGAAAGCGCGCTGGCGAAGCCGAATTTGTATTGGCCAAACAGGTTGTCGATGATCTCGATACTCAGGGTGCGGGTCGCGCCGTCCGGCCCGCCCTTGGTCAGGATATAAGGCAGCTCAAACGTCTTGAGCGTGCCGATCGTCGTCAGGATGATGCTGACGGTAAAGCTTGGCCCCAATAGCGGCAGTTCGAGATAACGAAAACGCTGCCAGGATGACGCGCCCTCAAGGCGGCCGGCCTCGTTGATTTCTTCGGGAATGCCGGCGAACCCGGCCAGAAAGATCGCACAGGTGAACCCGCTGAACATCCAGATCTGGGTCGCGGCCACAGCATAAAGCGCGATGGCCGGATCACCCAGCCAGTTCTGTTCCAATGCCCCCAACCCGATTTGGCGCAAAGCCACATTCAAGCCGCCATTGAGCGGCGAATAGATGAATTGCCAGATATAGCCGACCACAACAAAGGACATCATCGCCGGGGTATAAAGCGCGGCCCGGGCGAAGTTGCGGATCAACGGCAACCGGTGCAGCATGGCCGCAAAGAACAGGCCCGTCACAGTCAGCGCCGTGACCACGATCACCGTAAACCAAAGCGTGATCTTGATTTCATCCAGATAGCGACTGCGGCTGAAAATCCGGTCGTAATTCTTCCAGCCAACCGTCTCGGCCACGCCAATCCCGGAATAATTGGTAAAGCTCATCTGCAAGGTCAGCCCAATGGGATAGACAAAGAAGACAGCAATCACCAGCAGCGCCGGGATCGTGAACAGATAGAGGGACTTACGAGATCGCATGGCGTTCTCCGATAGATATGAGGGGGTCAATGGCCCACCCAAGCGCGGGAGGATACGCCAGGTGGGCCACTCGTGAGAGCTGTCAGAGAGAGTCTTCGACAGCCTCGTCCCAACGTTCCAACGTCTTGGAGTTGGGTGCATCAAGGTTCAAAAGGAACCCGGTCAGGCTTTCTTCCCAAGTGAATTGCAACTGCTTGGGAAATTCCAGCGTCGAGAACGGCCAGAGGATCATGCTGTCGGCGTCCCGCGCAGCGCCATACAACGCGGCAAGTTCGGGCAATCCGTCGGTGCCACCGGTGAAGGGGTTGTATGCGCCCTCTTCGGCCAGAAAGACGGAAATCACATCGTCACGGGCAAAGAAATCAACCCATTTGCGCGCAGCTTCCTTGTTCTTGGCATCGCGCGGGATCGACCAGCCGGGACCAACCAGATCAAGCGCCAATCCCACTTCGGCGAACCGCGACGGCATCGGTGCAAACGCAAAATTCAGCCCCTCGATCTTGGAAAAGCTGCCGATGTTCCAGGCGCCTTGCGGCAACATGGCGACACGACCGGCCTTGAATTCCTCAAGCGCGGTTGACCAGGGATCAAGCCCGGCCTGAAGTTTGGGGTCGAAACAATCCGAATCCACCAGATCACGCACCGAATCCAGCGAGCCTTCGAACGCCGGGTCGCCTTCGAATGTCACAGCGCCGGACCCGTATTCGCCGGGCGCGGTTCCATTGGGATCAATCCCGTTGGCCCCAACCCAAAGCATGGCCGGGAAGGTGCCGGAAAAGATCATCGGGCTGATGTCGGCGGCGGCCAGCGCGGTGCAGGCGGCCTTGGTGTCTTCGACTGTCAGCGGCACGCTCTCGATCCCTACCTGCGCCAGCAGGTCGAGGTTGACGAAATTGCCCATCCCAATCACTTCAAGCGGCAGAACATACATTTCGTCGCCGCTGGTCATGATGTCGCGCAAGCCGGGGTTCAGCTTCGAATACCATTCACTGTCGGTGCCCAGATCGGCCAGGAATCCGACGTCGCCCCAAAGCTGGACCAGAGAGCTGTCGACCATGGAGACATCGGGCGGGTTCCCCCCCTGAAGACGGGGCGGCATCACCTTGTCGATGTCTTTGCGGGAGACAAAGGTCAGGTCGATCTTGATGTCGGGGTTTTCGGATTCAAATTTTTCGATCAGCTGCGGCAAGCCGGCCGGCTGGGCCTCGCTTCCCTTCCAGGAAATAACTTCCAGCGTGGTTTCCGCAGACCCCATCGCGGGCAATACGGCGGCGGCCAGCGCCAAACCAATGTGTGAGATATTGAGTTGCTTCATGAGATACGTCCTCCTGCAAACATAATATCAATTCTTTTCCTGTTCGTACACATTTTTTCGAAATAATGTACGATTATTGAAAAGACGTTATTTATCTGCCGGTTAACCTGATCTGGATCTGCCAATGTTTCGCCTGACCAGGCTGCAACACCATCGGATCACCGATATCGGTGCCATTTGGGACCTGATTGCGTGGCGCATTTGTCGGCTCGATTCCCAGTTGATACAACGGTCGATTCTTCGGCCAACCGCCATAGCTGAACCAGAAACCCACATGAGACGCAGAGCGGCTCTGCCATGAAAACTGAATGGTCCCGCCCGTTCCGGTCAACGCCACATCCGCCCGCCCGGTAACTGCGGCGAAATACTTGCCCGCCACGCCCGCCGAAGGATCCTGCACCGGACCGAGTTCGGCGGTCTGGCCATCGCCATCTTTCCAGGGCCCAATGCCCCGCGCCTCGATCCGCTCGCCCGGCTGACAGTCCAGCAGGCAATGCTGGCTCCAAAGCCAGGGCAGCGGGGCGTGATGACGGGACAAAAGCGTATAGCGGACAAAAACCCGATCACCGGCCAGTCGAATGGCCCGTCGGAATTGAAAGCGCGGATCATCATATGTGGCGACAATCCCGCAAGGGGCATATTGGCACCGCCACGGTCGACCCCACAGGAAACCGTGATCCCGGATGGCCCCGCCCCAGGCAGGGTGCTCTGCGCTTGCCACGGTGGGGAAACATTCATCCCAGCCGCTGGGCCGCCCGTCGATATAACTCTCGGTGGCGATCGGTCTGGGGTCTTCGGCGGGCACAATCCAATTGCGCCCGCTTCTCAGATCGGTCAGCTCAGTAATCCGCGCCCCGAACTCTGGGTCGATGCGCACCGCGATCTTATTTGTCGCGATTTTCACTGGTTAGTGCCATCCGACGCGTTCTGCGCGGGGGATGATGGTGTTTGCGCGGCTGTGGATCAT
>NZ_JAUOSD010000025.1:0-52209 GCF_030548265.1 Marinovum sp. 2_MG-2023
AACCGGATGCGCCCTAACTTATTGGCGCGCCCGCCCGTCAATACCTCAAAAATTTCTCCGTCTCGTCTGCGTCAGCGTCTCGTTTCCTCGTCGCCGCCGCCCCGTCTGGCGTCCCGTTGTGCGCCTCAGCGCCGCCGGTGAAGGGGGTTCTAGTGTTACCCAGCAAAACCCGCAAGCACAAAATCACAAAATTCCAAAGTTTTGCAAAGTTTTTGCGAAAAATAAACGAAATCAAAAGGTTAGACAGATCATTTTTTGACCAAACCCACATCCACCCTCATCCAACACAACAACCCAGTATATACATCACACCCCCAAAACCCCACATCTAGAGTCGCCCACAGACTTACCCACAAGAACAACCTCACAAACCCGACTCAAAGCAAAATCCAACAACAAAAATACGCCAGAAAAACGAGTCGGATGCGTGAATCAGTCCGACTGAGCCGCTTTGGCCGTCAAATTGCCCAAAGCTCCGGCCATGGGCGCGGTGACCTCTGGTGGAAGTGCACCATCCGCCAGATCGGCCAGCCGCTCTGCCGGATCTTCATAGGCAAACCAGACCCCACCCTGTGTGTCTTCATAGACCAGAACCTTGAGCGGCAGGGCCAACCCCGTCTCACGCGACTCGATCATTGCCGGGGTGCCGACCTTTGGGTTGCCAAAGATCACAAGCTGGGAGGCGCCAATATCCTCGCCCACACTCTTGGCCCCGGCCCCATGATCGACCCGGGCAAACACAGTGGCACCCGCGCCTTCGATCGCAGCCACCAAAGCGTCGGCGGCTTCGACGACGGTTTTATCGGTCGCCACTTTTACGGTTTCCGCAGCACCGCCGGTCGCCAGCAAAAGCGGAAGAGCAAATATCACGGTACGCATCGTTGTCTTTCCCTGTGTTGGATCAGGCCGCGCTTTGGGGTGTGAACTGGCGGCGCAGTTTTTTGACGTTGGTTCTGAGAACAAGCAGCCCAAGTATGACCGCCATGTAGAGCAGCGGCTCCAACTGAAATCCCTTGACCAGCATCACATAGTGCAGCCCCCCCAACAGCACGGCGAGATATGTCAGCTTATGCAGCTTGCGCCATCGCGGCCCCAATTTGCGGACCGAATAATTGTTGGACGAGAGTGCCAGCGGCAAGAGCACAACAAAGCCGGCCATCCCCACGGTGATATAGGGGCGCTTCACGATGTCAGCCCAGATCTGGGACAGGATCTGCACATCCAGCACCAACCAGGTCAGCAAATGCAGGAAGACATAAAAGAACGCCATAATCCCGATCGCCCGACGAAATTTGATCAGGTTCACCCCGACGAACCGCCGCAACGGCGTCACCGCCAAACCGACAATCAGCAATTGCAGGGCAAATTCGCCCAACTCATGTTCCAGGGCCTTGATCGGTTCTGCGCCCAGCCCCCCGGTTGCCCCAAGATACAGGAACCAGAGCGCCGGAAGCGGCAGCACAATATAGAGCAGCCACGCCGGAACCCGGCGCAGACCAGCATTCAATTGATCGATCATCAGAACAGTTTCCGCAGATCCATACCATCATAGAGGCTCGCCACCTCTTCCTGATAGCCATTGAACATCGGCGTCGGCTCACGCTTGGCAAACAGACCGCCACCAATACGCCGCTCACTGGCCTGCGACCAACGGGGGTGATCGACCTCTGGGTTCACATTGGAGTAGAATCCGTATTCACGCGCATTGGCCTTGTTCCAGCTGGTGGGCGGCTCTTCGTCGGTCAGTGTGATGCGCACCACGGATTTGATGGATTTGAAGCCGTATTTCCACGGCACCACCAAACGCAGCGGCGCGCCGTTCTGGTTTGGAATGTCCTTGCCATAGATACCGGTCGCCATGATCGTCAGCGGGTGCATGGCCTCGTCCAGGCGCAAACCCTCGACATAGGGCCATTCAAGCACGCGGGAACTCTGGCCGAACATCTCGTCCGGGCGAAACAGGGTTTCAAAGGCGACATATTTCGCGCTCGATTGCACACCGGCCATATTCAGCAGGTCGGCGAGCTCAAATCCGTTCCACGGCACCACCATCGACCAGGCCTCGACACAGCGGAACCGATACAGGCGCTCTTCGACGGTCATCGCCTTCATGATGTCCTCAAAGGCATAGTCGCCCGGCTTGTCGACCATACCGTCGATCTTGACCGTCCAGGGCGTGGTGGTCAGCGCATGGGCATTGCGCGCCGGATCATCTTTGCCGGTGCCGAATTCATAGAAATTGTTATAGCTGGTGATGTCTTCATAGCTGTTGGGTTCAAGCTCTTCCCCCATTGCCAGCGCCGGACCCGCAATCGACGCCAGCCCAAGCCCGGCTGCGCCGCCCATAAGCTGACGGCGGTTCAGATAGACGGATTCCGGTGTGACGTCATTGTCGGTTAAAGTATTCTTCCAGCGAAAGGCCATATGTAATCCCCTTGGTCCTTGAACAGTGACGGGATGCGGTCGCGGGCATCCCGGTTGCAGGGGAATGTAGACACTTGGCCGGGATCAACAAAACAAAGTCTTCTCAAATTCCCGTGGTATGACTGTAACGTTTCGCGGTGCTTACTTACTGGGCCCGACCACATCACGCATGGATACCGATCGGCCATTGTCCTGCATCATCCGCACATGCAGACGCCGGATCAGCCGCGGTTCGGCCACGCCGACGGAATGGGCAATGATTTCGACCTCTTTGATGATCTGGCTGGCATAGCGCGCCACGCGCACCTCTTTGTCTTCGACCACCAACCCCTTTTGAAACCGCGGATCATGGGTGGTGATGCCGGTGGGGCAGGTGTTCTTGTTACACTTCAGCGCCTGAATACAGCCAAGCGCAAACATGAAGCCGCGCGCCGAGACCACGAAATCGGCCCCCGCCGCAAGCGCCCAGGCCACATCGCCGGGATTGACCATCTTGGCCCCGGCAATCAGGCGGATGCGATCCTTCAGCCCCGCCGCATTGCGCATATCGGCCACCAGCGGCAGGCTTTCACGCACCGACATCCCCACCAGATCCATCAGCGGCATCGGCGCGGCGCCGGTGCCGCCCTCGCCGCCATCAATGGTCAGAAAGTCCGGCGCACTGTCCGACCCGCGCCGCCCGATTTCCTCAAACAGGCCGGCAATCCCCTCTTCCGAGCCGACCACCATCTTCAAGCCAACAGGTTTCCCCGTCACCCGGCGCACCCGGTCGATCAGGTTCAACATGTCACCCCAATCATCAACCCCGGTGTGGCGGTTCGGCGAAATCCCGTCCTGCCCGACCTCCAGCCCGCGAATGGCGGCAATCTCGGGCGTGACCTTGGCCCCCGGCAGGATACCACCTTTGCCGGGTTTGGCACCTTGGCTCATCTTGATCTCGAACATGCGCACGGTTTCATGTGCCGCCATTTCGCGCAGCTTGTCGTCGCTCAACCGCCCATCGGGGCCGCGCACGCCGAAATTCGCCGTGCCGATCTGAAACACCACATCACAGCCCCCTTCCAGGTGGAACGGGCTGAGCCCGCCCTCGCCGGTGTTCAGCCAGATGCCGGCGGCCTTTGCCCCGCGGCTGAGCGCACGCACCGCCGGTTTGGAAATCGCACCATATGACATGCCAGAGATGTTGAAGATCGACGGCGCGGTAAACGGGCGCGGCACACCTTCGCCAATGACCATCGGCGCGGTCTTGGCAAATTGGTCATCCAGCGGCGGAAAGGCCGAGTTCACGAAAATCGGCGTTCCCGGCACATCGGTGTTCCGGGTCGAACCGAACGCCACCATATTATCCACGCCCTTGGCCGCGTGATCCACCCAATCGCGCTGTGCACGGTTGAACGGCAGTTCCTCGCGGTCCATGGCAAAGAAGTATTGGCGAAAGAATTCCCCCAGCCCGGAAAACAGATACCGAAACCGGCCAATCACCGGATAATTGCGCCGGATCGCATCGGCGCGCTGGGTCCGGTCAATAAAGAACATGACCACCGCTGTCAGAAGCAACAGACCGAACAGCCCGGCAAACAACACCGCCACGAAATTTACGATTTGGAATGCGAGGCCCATCAACGTCTCCTTTGTGCGGCGCTTTTGTCCGTGCGAACCATCGCGCGTTCGCCCCGTCGCGGCAACGGACAATTGCACCTCTCGCGGCGGCAAATACCCCACTTATGTGTCGGTTTGCGCGCAGCTTGGCGAAAATCGCATTCCCACACCGCGACCGCCCGGGGTCGGTCATAATCTGACCACAATCCACGCCAAGAACCATGATTGTTTCGTCATAACATGCAGCGACAGGAGATAGAGCGTTGCCAGAAAATTCAAACATGGCCCAAGGCACCAGTCTTTACATCGACCCCGACCTCAAGGTCGTCGGCAGCTCGCTGGCGGATCTTCTGAACGGGACATCCGATGACGATTTTATTTACGGCATGGACGGCGACGATACCCTGCGCGGGGGCAGTGGCGATGACCTGATTTTTGGCGGGCTCGGCCACGACTATCTGCGCGGCAATTGGGGCCTGGACACCCTTTGGGGCGGCGACGGCGATGACCGGCTCGAAGCGGGTGGCAAGGATGATGTCCTGCATGGCGGGTCGGGCAATGACACATTGCGCGGTGGCACCGGTGACGACCTGATGAACGGCGGCACCGGCGATGACTCTCTCAATGGCGGCGATGGCAAGGATACGCTGAACGGCGGCAGCGGCATCGACAAATTGGTGGGCGCCAATGGCAATGACGTGATGGACGGCGGCGACGGTGACGACACGCTGTTTGGCGGCAATGGCAATGATACCATGCTGGGCGGAAACGGTCAGGACAGTATCTATGGCAGCAGCGGCAATGACGTCGCCGAGGGTGGCATCGGCGACGATACCCTGCGCGGCGGCAACGGCAACGACAGATTGTCGGGTGACGCTGGCCAGGATGACCTGCGCGGTGGCAACGGCAATGACCTGCTGGATGGCGGCCAGGGCGATGACAATGTGATTGCCGGGGACGGCACCGACACATTGTTCGGGGGCGAAGGCAATGACCGGTTGGTGGGCGGAAACCACAACGACCTGATCCATGGCGGCGATGACCAGGACACGCTTTTCGGCGGTGAAGGCAATGACACCTTGAACGGCGATGCAGGTATGGACATCCTTTATGGCGGCAATGGCCGAGACATCCTGCACGGCGGCGCAGGCGAAGACCGGCTCTGGGGCGGCGCTGGTCGCGACGCCCTGACGGGTGGCGACGGCAACGACACGCTTAGCGGTGGCGCTGACAATGACACGCTGAACGGTGGGGCCGGCGATGACTACCTGCAGGGCGGATATGGCAACGATCTTTTTGTATTTGATACAATGTCCGGCAATGACACCATCCAGGGCTTTGGCACGGGCGCAGATAGGCTGGATTTGACCGCACTTGGCTTGAACGACACCAGCGATCTGCTGTTCGCCGACACCGACACCGGTTTGAAAATCGAAACACTGGACGGCAGCAGCATCCTGCTGCTTGGCACGTCGATGTCGAATTTCGACACCGAAGCCATCCTGATTTAGGCCAACACGGCCAGAAAAAACGCGCCGGAGCGATCCGGCGCGTCCCTATATGGCTCAGCACATGGGCAGTCTTTCAACCGCACAGGTCAATGAACGACCGCATCATCCGGTCTGGGCCGATTGGTCGCCGCCACGCGGTCACCGATGATCAACCCCTCTGCCCCGGCACTGACCGGCAACAGATCCCCATCGGCCACATCCCCAGCCAGCAGCATTTCCGCCAGCGGATCCTGCAAAGCGCGCTGGATCACCCGTTTCAACGGACGTGCGCCAAACACCGGATCATAACCTTCATCAGCCAGCCATTTGGTCGCCGCCTCGTCCAGATCCAGCTCGATCTTGCGGGCCGCCAGACGTTTGACCAGCCGGGCCAGCTGAATATCAACGATCCCCGCCATATCCTCGCGCTTGAGCCGGTCAAATATGATGGTTTCATCCAACCGGTTGAGGAATTCTGGCCGGAAATGCACCCGCACCGCATCCATCACGTCGCGCCGCGCTTGGGCACTGTCGGCACCTTCGGGCAGTTGTGACAACGCCTGCGACCCAAGGTTCGAGGTCAACACAATCAAGGTCTGCTTGAAATCCACGGTCCGGCCCTGACCATCGGTCAGCACACCATCATCGAGCACCTGCAACAGCACGTTGAACACGTCCGGGTGTGCCTTTTCGACCTCGTCGAACAAGACAACCTGATAAGGTCGCCGTCGCACCGCTTCGGTCAGCACCCCGCCCTCGTCATAGCCGACATAGCCCGGAGGCGCACCGATCAGACGGGATACCGCGTGTTTTTCCATGAACTCAGACATGTCGATGCGCACCATCGCGTTGTCATCGTCAAACAGGAAATTCGCCACCGCCTTGGTCAGCTCGGTTTTCCCCACGCCGGTCGGCCCAAGGAACAGGAACGATCCCAGCGGCCGCCCTTCGTCGTTCAGGCCCGCACGCGCCCGGCGCACGGCATTCGACACGGCCTTGACCGCCTGATCCTGACCGATCACCCGGCGATGCAGCTCCTGTTCCATCCGCAGCAGCTTTTCGCGTTCCCCTTCCAGCATCCGCGAGGTCGGGATGCCGGTCCAGCGCTCGACGACCTGCGCAATCTGTTCAGGACGCACAGCCTCTTCGACCATGACGCCGTCCTGCTCTTGCTCCTCGGCCTGCGACAGCTGCTTTTCCAATTGCGGGATCACACCATACGACAGCTCACCCGCCTTGGCCAAATCACCGTTGCGTTTCGCAATGTCCAATTCGGCCCGCGCCCGGTCCAGCTTTTCCTTGATATCACGTGCCGCGCTCAGCTTGTCGCGCTCGGCCTGCCATTTCGCGGTCAGCTGCGCCGATTGATCCTGCAGATCCCCCAATTCCCGTTCCAGCTTGTCCAGCCGGTCCTTGGACGCCTGATCATCTTCCTTGCGCAGCGCCTCGGCCTCGATCTGCTTTTGCAGAATATCGCGGTCCAAAGCGTCCAGCTCTTCCGGTTTGGAATCCACCGCCATCCGCAACCGCGACGCGGCTTCGTCCATCAGGTCGATGGCCTTGTCCGGCAAAAACCGGTCAGTGATATACCGGTGCGACAGCTGCGCCGCCGCCACAAGGGCACTGTCGGAAATCCGCACCCCATGGTGCAGCTCATACTTCTCCTTGATGCCGCGCAGGATGGAAATCGTGTCTTCCTCTGTGGGCTCTGCCACCATCAACGGCTGGAACCGCCGCGCCAGCGCAGCATCTTTTTCCACATGCTTGCGATATTCATCCAGCGTGGTCGCCCCGACACAATGCAATTCACCCCGCGCCAGCGCCGGCTTCAAGAGGTTCGAGGCATCCATCGCCCCATCCGCCTTGCCCGCACCGACCAGTGTGTGCATCTCGTCGATGAACAACACGATCTCGCCCGCCGCGGCCGTAACCTCCGACAACACCGCTTTCAGACGTTCTTCAAATTCACCGCGGTACTTTGCCCCGGCAATCAGCGCGCCCATGTCCAACGACAACAGCTTCTTGTTGCGCAGGCTTTCCGGCACATCGCCATTGACGATCCGCAGCGCCAGCCCCTCGGCAATTGCCGTCTTCCCTACGCCCGGCTCACCGATCAGCACCGGGTTGTTCTTGGTCCGGCGGCTCAGCACCTGCATCGCACGGCGAATTTCCTCGTCGCGACCAATGATCGGGTCAATCCGGCCTTCGCGGGCACGTTCTGTCAGATCAAGACTGTATTTCTTCAACGCCTCATAGCCATCCTCGGCGCTGGCGGTATCGGCCGTGCGCCCCTTGCGGATGTCATTGATCGCCTCGTTCAGGCTCTGCGCGCTCACCGCACCAGCCTCCAGCGCCTTTTTGGCTTCGGATTTGACCAGGGCCAGCGCCATCAGAATCCGCTCGACCGGGACAAATGAATCCCCCGCCTTCTTGGCGACCTTCTCGGCCTCGTCCAGCACCTTGGCCGTCAGATTGTCCATATAGATCTGTCCGGCATCCCCCGACACCTTGGGAATCTTTCCCAACGCCAGATCATTGGCCTGCACCACACGCTCCGGTGCGCCACCCGACCGTTTGATCAGATTGGCGGACAGACCTTCTTCGTCATCCAGCAATGCGCGCAAAATATGTTCCGGGGCCAACCGTTGGTGGTTTTCCCGCATGGCAATGGTCTGCGCCGCCTGAATAAACCCGCGCGACCGCTCCGTGAACTTCGCTAAGTCCATGGCTCTCTCCTTCATGTTAAGCGCCCGATTTCGACGATGCCCGACTGTGCGGCACACCCCCTTTTGGGCCTCTGAACCATAGGTGGGCAAGCCCGATCAGGATTTCAAGGTAACGGCGGCATGACTGAAACGTGACGCCGCAAAATCGGACATCCCCTTCCTCTGCCGAATTATGGCCCCATCTTATCCACAAGGGCCGTGCACCTTAATGCTCTAGGAACGGAGACAGACATGCAGCTGAAAACCCGCATCACCGATGTCCGCCACAACGCGGAAACCGGTTCTTTCGAAGCCCAGGTGACCCTGATGGACGCCACCAACAGCTTCACCTACAGCATCGACTACCCGGCACCAATCGACACCGACCCCGATGTGATCAAATCCGCGCTCTCGGCGCGCGCCCGGGCGCAACACGCCCCGGACACCTGCACCCTGACCTGCAGCCGCACAACCCGACCTGCACCCGGGCAAAACCTCGACATCGCAACCCATATCCTGAACGCGCGGCCGAACTATTTGGCACAAATCCTGCACCGCTAACCACACTGCGCAGATGCTGCTGCGGGCGCAATCCGGTCTTTCTCCTGGCCAAATATCCCGGGGGTCTGGGGGCTGGCCCCCAGCCTGTCGGCACGCCCCGGCGTGACGACACAAACATCGACGCACTGGCTTTTCCGGCCCGAAACCCCTTGCCTTACCGACACCAGCGCGCAAAACACGGGCGGATCGAACCCAGCCAAGGAACCGCGCCCATGCCCCCTCTGTCCGATGACCGCCTGATTGTTGCCCTCGATGTGCCCAATGCCGTGGCGGGTCTGGCCCTGACCGAACAGCTGGGCGATGCCGTCAGCTTCTACAAAATCGGCCTTGGTATGTTGACGGGCGGCGGGCTTGCGCTGGCCAATGAGCTGAAGTCAGAACAGGGCAAACGCATCTTTCTGGACATGAAATTGTTCGATATCGGCGCCACGGTCGAAGCGGCAGTGCGCGGGTTGGCGCAATTCGACCTCGATTTCCTCACCGTTCATGGCGACCCCCAGGTCGTACGCGCCGCCAAGGAAGGCGCCGCCGGCAAGGACATGAAAATCCTGGCGGTAACCGTGCTGACATCGCTGGACCGTACGGACCTTGATGCGGCCCTGATCGCGCCGGGCAACATTGCCGAGATTGTCACCACCCGCGCCGCCCGCGCGTTTGAGGCCGGGGCCGACGGCGTGATCGCTTCTGCCCGCGAGGCCGCGATGATCCGCGCCCTGCCCGAGGCCGCAGGCCGCCTGATCGTGACCCCCGGCATTCGTCCAACCGGCGCGGCAGACGACGACCAGAAACGCATCGTGACCCCAAAGAATGCCATTACCAACGGCGCAGACCATATCGTTGTCGGTCGCCCGGTCTGGCAAGCCTCCGCCCCGCGCGAGGCCGCGCAGGCAATCGTCTCGGAATTGAACCGCTAATCTTTGGTACTGAGTCTCTGTTACTGGGTGACTGTGTTACAGGGTTGCTGACCACCTGGCCCCAAACCTTTACCCTCAATCTTTTGCCCCCAATCGTTTGAATGCAGGAGGATCATCCATGGCAACCGGCACCGATATTCGCACTTATTTTCAGGGCCAATGGCACGATGGCGATCTCGCCGTGATGAAAGCGGCGGATCACGGCTCCTGGCTGGGCACCACGGTGTTTGATGGCGCACGGATGGTCAACGGTTTGACCCCGGACCTTGATCGCCATTGCGCCCGCGTCAATCGCTCGGCCGAGGCCCTGATGATCACCCCCACGGTCAGCCCCGACGATATGGTGGCGATCATCCGCGAGGGTCTGGCCAGCTATGCGCCGGGCACCGCTGTCTATATTCGCCCCATGTACTGGGCGCTCGAGGGCGACTTCCTCGGCATTGTGCCCAAGGCCGGCGCCACCGGATTTGCCATTTCGCTGGAGGCGATTCCAATGGCGCCGGACACCGCCGCCACCACATTGACCACCACCTCCTTTCACCGACCGGTGCTTGCCACTGCGGTGGTCAACGCCAAGGCCGGCTGCCTTTATCCCAACAATGCCCGCATGCTGGCCGAAGCCCGCCGCAAGGGATTTGGCAATGCACTGGTGGCGGACGCATTGGGCAATGTCGCGGAAACCGCCAGCGCCAATGTCTTTATGGTGCGTGACAATGTGGTCCTGACCCCGATCGCCAACGGCACGTTTCTGGCCGGGATCACCCGTGCCCGCCATATCGAAAACCTGCGCGCCGATGGGGTCGAGGTGATTGAAACCGTGCTCAGCTTTGCCGATTTCCATACCGCGGACGAGGTATTCCTGTCCGGCAACATGATGAAGGTCACGCCAGTCACCGCTTTTGATGACACGCAATATCAAATTGGTCCGCTGACCCAACGGGTGCGGTCGCTCTATTGGGACTGGGCCGCAAGCCAGCGATAATCGACCTCGGGGCTTTTGCCACATAATTCAATTGTCCGCCGGCCGGAATAGAGGCATGATCCGCCCGCGAAGGAGTATCACAATGCGCAAGTTTCTAGTCGTACTTGACGACAGCCGCGAATGCCTTAACGCCATGCGCTTTGCAGCAATGCGGGCCAGCCACACCGGCGGTGGCGTGGAAATCCTTTCGGTGATTCCACCGGACGAGTTCAACCATTGGATCGGGGTCGGTGACATCATGCGCGAAGAGGCGCGGGAACGGATTCACGCCCATTTCGAGGTTTTTGCCAAATGGATGCGGGACCGTCAGAATGTCGACCCGGAACTGGTCATCCGCGAGGGTGAGCCCGTGACCGAAATCATCGCCCAGGTTCAGGATGATTCCGAAATCGGTGTTCTGGTTCTTGGGGCTGGCACCGACAAAAAGGGCCCCGGCCCGCTGGTGACCCAATTGACCCGCAATGCCGGCTCTTTGCCGGTGCCCATTACCATTGTGCCCGGCGATCTGTCCAAGGACCGGCTGGAGGCCATCACCTGACCGGCGACCGCAGCTGTTTTAGAATCATTCCAAACATTGACATCGCGGGCCCGGATCGACATATCTGAGGTCAGCGATAAGGAATATGTCCCATGTTCATCCAGACCGAATCCACCCCCAATCCCGCGACCCTGAAATTCCTGCCGGGTCAAACCGTGCTGGAAATGGGCACCGCAGATTTCCCCAGCGCCGACGGCGCGGCGGCCTCGCCGCTGGCGGAGCGGCTGTTTGCCGTGCCGGGGGTCGAAGGTGTATTTTTCGGCCATGACTTTGTGACCGTAACCAAAGCCGACACCATGGAATGGGACCACCTGAAACCCGCCATTCTGGGCGCAATCATGGAGCATTTCCAATCCGGCGCACCGGTGATGGCGGGGGATGTCGGCGGGTCTTCGGGCCATGCGGAACATTCTGGTGAAGATGGTGAAATCGTCAACCAGATCAAAGAGTTGCTCGACAGCCGCGTGCGCCCTGCCGTGGCCCAGGATGGGGGCGACATCACGTTCCACGGGTTTGAACGCGGCGTTGTTTACCTGCATATGCAAGGGGCCTGTGCCGGGTGTCCGTCGTCGACGCTCACATTGAAAATGGGCATCGAAAACCTGTTGCGCCACTATATCCCCGAGGTGACAGAGGTGCGGCCCGTTGCCGTCTGATGACCTCGTTCTGGGATTTGATACATCGGCCGCGCATTGCGCGGCCGCTTTGCTGTCTGGTGACCGGCTGATCGCCCACCGCACGGACATGATGGCACGCGGTCAGGCCGAACGATTGTTCCCCTTGCTGGAAGAGGTGCTCGCCGAAGGCGGCGCAGGCTGGCAGGATCTCTCTGCGCTTGGGGTCGGCATCGGTCCCGGCAATTTCACCGGCATCCGCATTTCCGTCTCGGCGGCGCGCGGGCTGGCATTGTCGCTGAACATTCCCGCTGTTGGCGTCAGCGCGCTGGCGGCCGCGGCCTATGGCCATGACAGGCCGGTGACCGCAATGATCGACGCCCGCCGCGACCGGGTCTATGTCCAGGAATTTCCATCCGGCGCGCCCCGTCTGATCGAGATCGCGGACTTCGTACCGACATCGCCGATCACCGGCCCCGGCGCGGATCTCTTGGCAGGCGGCGAAATGCGCCGGCAAACCTGTGATATTGCCGAGGCCACCGCCCGCATCGCCGCGGTGCGTTGCAACGGCGACGTAACCGCCCCGGCCCCGCTTTATATCCGTGCCGCCGATGCCGCGCCATCGCGTGACAGGCCCCCGGTGATGCTTGATGACACCTGAGTCCATGGCCGCGCTGCATGCAGCCTGTTTTCCCAACCGTCCATGGAGCGCGGCAGAATTTGCCCAGCTGACCGAAGCGCGCGGCGTGATCTGGCTGACCAGCCCGGACGATGACGGTCTGATGTTTGTGCAATCCATCCCGCCAGAGGCCGAAATCCTGACCATTGCCGTCGCCCCGCACGCCCAGCGAAAAGGCGTGGCGCGCAGTCTGATCGCCGACATGTGTGACAGGCTGTTTTCGGCTGGGGTCACCACCCTGTTTCTCGAAGTTGCCGAAGACAATACCGCCGCACGCGGGCTTTATGCCAATGCCGGTTTTGCCGAGTCCGGCCGCCGCAAGGCCTATTACCCGCGCGCCGAAAAGCCTGCCGCAGATGCAGTCATCTTGCGCAAAAGTCTGGCCTAACCTCCCGTTTCCGCCACGGAAATACACAAGAATCGGTTGACCGTCCGCCTGCAACCCGGCCTTAATCGGCAATGATCCGGGTCGACCCGGACCAAGACCCACGTGCGGGGGCCACCCCGCCGTATTCCAACGGGAGCAACTTATGACTTTTCTGAACAAAATCCTTGCCACGACCGCAGCCACCGCGCTGATGGCTGGGGCGGCACTGGCGGATCCCGCGCTGATCTATGATCTTGGCGGCAAGTACGACAAAAGCTTTAACGAAGCCGCATTTAACGGTGCTGAACGTTGGGCCCAGGAAACCGGCGGCAAGTATCTGGAAATCGAATTGCAGTCCGAAGCGCAACGTGAACAGGCGCTGCGCCGCTTTGCCGAAGCGGGTGCAAACCCGGTTGTGACCACAGGCTTTGCCATTGCATCGGCCATCGAAGAGGTCGCCGGCGACTATCCCGACACCAAATTCGTCAACATTGACGGCTTCCTGCCGGATGTGCCCGACAATGTGCAGATGATCGCGTTTCAGGAACATCAGGGCTCCTACCTTGTCGGGATGCTGGCGGCGATGGCGTCTGAATCCGGCACCGTCGGCTTTATCGGGGGCATGGATGTGCCGTTGATCCGTCACTTTGGCTGTGGCTATGCCCAGGGCGCCAAGGCCGCAAACCCGGACATCAACATTGTGGCCAACATGACCGGCACCACGCCGACCGCATGGAATGACCCGGTCAAAGGCTCTGAGCTGGCAAAAGCCCAGATTTCGCAAGGCGCGGATGTGATTTACGCGGCGGCCGGCGGCACCGGTGTTGGCGTTCTGCAAACCGCCGCTGACGAGGGCATCCTGTCGATCGGCGTCGACAGCAACCAGAACCACCTGCACCCCGGCAAGGTTCTGACCTCGATGCTGAAACGGGTCGATGTCGCGGTCTATAACGCGATGATGGAAGGCGAAATGCTGGAAACCGGCGGCACCATGGTGCTGGGACTTGAAGAAAACGGCGTCGGCTATGCCGTGGACGAGTTCAACGAAGCGCTGCTGTCCGACGAGATGAAGGCCGCCGCCGACGAGGCGCGCCAAAAGATCATCGACGGCGAAATTGATGTTGTAAGCTACTATGCAAACGACAGCTGCCCGGTTCTGAACTTCTAAACCTGCGCAAAGTCGCGACACGGGCCGCGCCGGGAAATCGGCGCGGCCCTTCCAAATTGCCGAGGGTCCATGTTTCGCAAAACCGCCTTTGTACCTTGCTGTCTGCCCGAAGCAGCCGCATCCGAAACCATCACGTTCGACATTGCAGAAGACGTCATGATCCACCGCGATGGGGCGGGCGATGCACGGTTTGAATTTCTGGCCGACGGGGACAGCCGTTTGCAATGCGTGGCGCTCAATTCCGGGAATGCGCCGATCTCAGTGGAAAACATCTTTGCAAACACGGGGTTTATCCGGTTTCATGACATAGAAGTCGCACAGATCGCTCGCGCGGTCTGTCGCCGCCGGAATTAGGGGACGCAAATGACATCGGCACCGGCCATTGAACTCAAAGGCATATCCAAGGCGTTTGGCCCCGTTCAGGCCAACAAGGATATTTCGATCCGGGTCATGCCTGGCACGATCCACGGCATCATCGGCGAAAACGGCGCCGGGAAATCGACGCTGATGTCGATCCTGTATGGCTTTTACAAGGCTGACGCGGGCGAAATCTTTATTCAGGGCAACAAAACCACGATCACCGACAGCCAGACCGCGATTGCCGCGGGCATCGGCATGGTGTTTCAGCATTTCAAACTGGTGCCGAATTTCACCGTGCTGGAAAACGTCATCCTTGGCGCCGAAGACGGTGAATTGCTGCGCCCCTCACTGGCCAAAGCGCGCAAGGCCCTGACCGATCTGGCCGAAGAATATGAGTTGAAAATCGACCCCGACGCCGTGGTGGAAACGCTATCGGTGGGTCACCAACAGCGGGTCGAGATCCTCAAAGCACTGTATCGTCAGGCCGATATCCTGATTCTGGACGAACCGACCGGCGTGCTGACGCCCGCCGAAGCCGATCAATTGTTCCGCATTCTCAATCGCTTGCGCGAAGAGGGCAAGACGATCATCCTGATCACCCACAAGCTGCGGGAAATCATGGACATCACCAACACCGTCAGCGTCATGCGCCGGGGGGAGATGACCGCAACAGTCCAAACCACCGAAACCAACCCGGAGCACCTTGCAGAGTTGATGGTTGGTCGCAAGGTTCTGTTGCAGGTGGACAAGGACCCCGCAACGCCCGGCGCGCCGATCCTGGAAGTGCGCAATCTGCGCGTGGTCGACAGCGCCGGTGTTGAACGGGTCAAAGGCATTGATCTGACGGTACATGCCGGCGAAATCCTCGGCATTGCGGGGGTGGCGGGCAACGGCCAGTCTGAATTGCTCGAGGTTCTGGGCGGCTATCGCACCGCGACCGGCGAAATCAGGATGAATGGCACCCCAATTGATCTGACCGGCAGCAAATCGGACGGCCAATCGCGCCGGGCGCGCGGCATTGCCCATGTGCCCGAAGATCGCCAGCGCGAGGGGCTGATCATGGATTATCAAGCCTGGGAAAACGCCGCCTTTGGCTATCATCATGATCCGGCCTTCCAATCCGGCATTCTGATGAACAACGCCGCGATCAAGGCCGACACGTTGCGCAAGATCGAAAAATTCGACGTGCGACCGCCCAACCCGATGCTTGCTGCGAAAAACTTCTCTGGTGGCAATCAACAGAAAATCGTTGTCGCCCGCGAGGTCGAGCGCAATCCCGATCTGTTGCTGGTGGGCCAGCCGACCCGCGGCGTCGACATCGGCGCCATTGAATTCATCCACCAACAGATTGTCGCCCTGCGCGATCAGGGCAAGGCGGTCTTGCTTGTCTCGGTCGAATTGGACGAAATCCTGTCCCTGTCGGACCGGGTGGCCGTGATGTTCGATGGCAAGGTGATGGGCGAACGGCTTGCCTTCGAAACGGATGAAAAAGAACTGGGGCTGATGATGGCCGGGATTACAGAGATGCCCGACAAACCAATCATCGAAGCGGTCGAAGAACAAATGGCAGCAAAAGAAGCGCGAGAGGCAAAGCACCATGGATAGAATGCCAGCATGGGCCGATGCGGTTCTGGTGCCGCTGATTTCGCTGATCCTTGCCGCGATCCTGTCGGCGCTGGTCATCATTGGCATCGGCGAAGATCCGGTTGCGGCCTTCAAACTGATGGTTGAGGGCGCGCTCATGCGTTCGTCCGGTTGGGGTTACACGCTTTATTACGCGACAAACTTCATCTTTACCGGCCTTGCGGTCGCCGTTGCCTTTCACGCGCGTCTGTTCAATATCGGCGGCGAGGGTCAGGCGATGCTGGGCGGGCTTGGGGTGGCGCTGATCTGTCTCTATATTCCCTGGCCGCATTGGACCCTGGCGGTTCTTGGGTCTGCTGTGGGCGCGGCGGCGTTCGGTGCGCTTTGGGCGTTGATCCCCGCCTATCTTCAGGCGAAACGCGGCAGCCATATCGTGATCACCACGATCATGTTCAACTTTATCGCTGCTGCTTTCCTCAACTACGTGTTGGTCAATCTGCTTCGTCCGCCACGCGCCATGGACCCGGCCACCGCCAAATTCCCCGACGCCACCCATTTGCCGACCTTTCGGGACATGTTTTCCACCGCAGACAACATCCTGTTTCGCGGCGCCCCGGCGAATGTGACGTTCTTTCTGGCGTTGATCGCCTGTGTCGTGGTCTGGCTGCTGTTGTGGCGCACCCGGCTGGGCTATGAAATTCGCGCCTTTGGCCATTCCGAAAGCGCGGCGAAATATGCCGGTATCTCGCCGGTGCGGATCACCGTAGTGACCATGTTGATTTCCGGCGCTCTGGCCGGGTTGATGGCCCTGAACACCACCCAGGGCGAGGCCGAGCGGCTGGTGATGAATGCCACCGAGGGCGCCGGGTTCATTGGCATTGCGGTGGCACTTATGGGGCGATCACATCCGTTGGGCGTCTTGCTGGCGGCGATCCTGTTCGGGTTTCTCTATCAGGGCGGGGCTGAATTGGCGCTCTGGACCAATATTCCACGCGAATTGATCGTGGTGATTCAGGCGCTGGTGATCCTGTTCACCGGGGCGCTCGACAATATGGTGCGAATGCCGCTGGAACGTCTGTTCCTGGCACTGCGCCGGAAAGAGGGCTGAGCGATGCAGGATATTATCGCCCATCTCCCCGCCTTCTTTGCGGCGTTTTCGATCCTTGTGGTTGCCGCATCCTCGCCCGGTCCGGCTGTGGCGCTGCTGCTTGGCATTGCGACCACCCAAGGCCGCGGTCCGGCGTTGATCGCCACCACGGGAATCGCTGTCGGATCTCTCTGTCTGAACATCGCGACGCTGTTGGGGGTGGGGCTGTTGATCGCCAATGCCGCCTGGGCCATGCAGATTTTGCGCCTGATCGGGGCGGCCTATCTGTTG
Organism: Marinovum sp. 2_MG-2023; assembly: GCF_030548265.1. Classification (NCBI taxonomy): domain Bacteria; kingdom Pseudomonadati; phylum Pseudomonadota; class Alphaproteobacteria; order Rhodobacterales; family Roseobacteraceae; genus Marinovum; species Marinovum sp. 2_MG-2023. The sequence goes on from NZ_JAUOSD010000025.1 coordinate 17,364, forward strand.
TGGTTGGCCTGGGGGGCATTTCGCAAGGCGATAGACCCGCCGGTGCTGAAACCTGTGGCTGTGAAACCGCGTTCTGCGGTTCAACACTTTGCCACCGGCTATCTTTTGCAGGTCACCAACCCCAAGGCGATTGTGTTCTGGCTGGCCATCGCGGCCGTCGGCGCGACCGAGGGCGGCAACGCGATGGTCATCGCGGCCTTCCTGATTGCGGCCTTTGCCATTTCCTTTGGCTGTCACGCCGCCTGGGCGCTGCTGCTGTCATCACCGCCTGTGCGCAGTGCCTATGCGCGCGCACGGCGCTGGATCGAGGTCGCGCTTGGCGGCTTTTTCACCATTGCCGCCTGGCGGCTGGCCACATCGGAGGCTTGAGCCATGGACCTTTTGACCCTTCTTCAGGTGCTTGATTCGACACTTCGACTGGCGACGCCGCTGTTGTTGGCCTGTCTTGCCGGTTTGTTTTCCGAACGCGCCGGTGTTTTTGACATCGGGCTGGAGGGCAAGATGCTGGCAGCGGCCTTTTTCGCCGCCGCTCTGGCCTCTATCACCGGGTCGGTCTGGTTGGGCCTGATGGCCGGGATTGCCGCATCGCTGATTTTGTCGCTGATCCATGGCCTTGCCTCGATCACCTTTCGCGGGAACCAGTTGATCTCTGGCGTGGCAATCAACTTTCTGGCGTCCGGTTTGACGGTTCTTATCGCGCAGGATTTGTTCAGCCAGGGCGGGCGCACGCCATCGCTTGTCGGCGGGGCACGTTTCGAAGGCATTGACCTTCCTTTTGCCATCGGTCCCCAAGATGCAGAGGCGGCGGGTGTCCCCCTGTCGCAACTGGTGGCCGAGGCCGGGCCGCTCCAACAGATCTATTCCGAATTGATCTCTGGCCATTCGATCCTGGTCTATATCGCCCTGTTGTTCGTGCCGCTGTCGTGGTGGGTGCTGTTTCGCACCCGCTTTGGCCTGCGGTTGCGGGCGGTCGGCGAAAATCCGGCGGCGGTGGACACGGCCGGGGTGTCGGTTGTCGCCCAGCGTTTTGCGGCGGTCATGATCTGTGGCGTTCTATGCGGCATTGCCGGGGCTTACCTTGCCACCGCGCTTCAGGCCGGATTTGTGCGGGAAATGACCGCTGGGCGGGGCTTTATCGCTTTGGCGGCGCTGATCTTTGCCAAGTGGCGGCCATGGTATGCGCTTTATGCCTGTCTTCTGTTTGGTCTCTTGCAGGCGGTGGCGCTGCGCTATCAGAACATTGACCTCGGGATCTTTGTTGTCCCGGTTCAGGTAATGGACGCCCTGCCCTATATCCTGACGGTGGTGATCCTGGCCGGCTTCGTCGGCAAAGCGATTCCCCCGCGGGCCGGCGGCGAACCCTATGCCAAGGAGCGGTGACCGCCAACACCGGTTGGTCGCCCCCATGCGGGGCGATCACATAACATTGCAAATCTGGAACATTGCTCGTGCAGAAACACGGCATGCCGGTACTCTCGACGCCGCTTTCTCGCGTCTGTGGCCAATACCGACCTGACGCCTAAAACACGTAAGCAATTGAAGTAACGAGCTAAACCTAAGCTCATCACGGCGTTGGCCAGCAAGAATTTGCGGGCCGCGCCAAAATTTTTCCGCGTCGAAAAATAATCCACGATTTTTGCCACTTCGTGACTTTGCTGCACTTGCAAATCGCTGCGAGATGCGGCTAGAGACAGCCATGCAAATATACCTGCCAATAGCCGAAGTTTCGGTAAATGCTTTCCTGCTCCTTGGGCTGGGGGGTATGGTTGGGATCCTGTCAGGCATGTTCGGTGTCGGTGGCGGGTTTCTCATGACGCCACTGTTGTTCTTCATCGGCATTCCCCCCGCCGTTGCCGTAGCAACCGAAGCCAATCAGATTGTCGCCTCGTCGTTTTCCGGCCTGCTGGCGCATCTGAAACGCAAGACCGTTGATTTAAAGATGGGCGGGGTGCTGCTTGTCGGCGGTTTGGTCGGCGCGGCGCTGGGGGTGTTGGTTTTCAACTACTTGCGCTCGCTGGGCCAGGTCGATCTGCTGGTCAAACTCTGTTACGTTGTTTTCCTTGGCATTATCGGCGCGCTGATGTTTGTCGAAAGCCTGCGCGCCATTCGTCGGTCGCGTGCGGCGGGCGGTGTCACCCCGACAAAACGCAAACACCGTGGCTGGATTTCGGCCATGCCGTTCAAGATGCGGTTCCGCACCTCCGGTCTCTATATCTCTGTCATTCCGCCCCTGATTGTCGGCGTGTTGGTGGGTATTCTGGCGGCCATCATGGGGGTCGGCGGCGGCTTTATCATGGTGCCTGCGATGATCTACATCCTGCACATGCCGACCAAGGTTGTGGTCGGAACCTCGTTGTTCCAGATCATTTTTGTCACCGCATTTACCACCCTGCTGCACGCCACAACCAACTACACCGTGGATATGGCGCTGGCGGTGCTTCTGCTGGTGGGGGGTGTCATCGGGGCGCAAATCGGCACCCGGATCGGCGTCAAGCTCAAGGCGGAACAATTGCGTATCCTATTGGCAATGCTGGTAATTTTGGTCTGCGGCAAGCTTGCCTTTGACCTGCTGGTGCAACCATCCGAACTCTATTCGATTGGCACCGGAGGGGGGCATTGATGCGTGGCTTTCTAGCACTGTTGGCGCTGATGCTTTTGCCGGTTACGGCACAGGCTCAGGACCTGGCACAGGATGAACCCACTGTTGCGGCAAATGACCTGCAAGAGGCCGTTGTCCTTGGCCTGTCCCAGAACCGCGTGCGGATCACCGCCAATTTCGACGGATCGGAAATCCTGATCTTTGGCGCGGTCAAACGCGATGGCGCGGTGCCCGACAGCGAGCTGGACGTGATTATCGCCGTGGCCGGCCCATCGGCCCCATTGGTGGTGCGCAAAAAAGAGCGCCGTTACGGCATCTGGATCAACACCGAATCCGCCGATCTGCATTCTGCACCCAGCTTCTATTCCGTCTCTTCTTCGCGCCCTCTGAAGGATATCCTGCCCGAAGCCGTCGACGAAGAATTCCGGATCACCGCGCCGCAAATGGTGCAGGGGCTGGGGTCAGAACAGAATTTCGTCGATGCCACGATCCGCATTCGCGAAAATGCCGGGCTGTATCAGGTCAACGAAGGCAGCATCGAGGTTTCGGAACAGACCTTGTTCCGCACATCGGTCGACATGCCGGCCAACCTGACCGAAGGCGACTATCGCACGCGGGTGTTCTTGCTGCGCGACCAAACAATCATCTCTGATTTTGAAACGATCATTGATGTGCGCAAGGTCGGTCTGGAGCGGTTCCTGTTCAACCTCTCCCGCGAAAGACCGTTGATTTACGGGCTTTTGTCGCTGGCCATTGCCATTGCCGCAGGCTGGGGTGCATCCGCCGCCTTCCGCGTGTTCAAAGCCGGTTAACCCCGGTAACGAAACACGCCGGTGGCGGTTGCGATCAACAGGCCGGTGTCATCTTCGACCCGGCCCTCGGCAAAAAAGGTGCGTTTCCCGCCGCCGGTTTTGCGTCCTTCACCGATCAGGACCCCGCCCAGAGGCCGGGACAGATAATTGACCGACAGGTTGAGCGTAAGGCACATCTGTCGGTCATCCTGCACCCCGGTGAAGCACCCCGAATACCCCATACATGTGTCCAGCAGCGCGGCGTGAATGCCCCCATGCGGCGCGCCATGGCGGTTCTGGGTAAACTCGGCCAGGGGCACTTCGATGCGGGCGAATTCCGGCCCCCACTCTACCAGTTTCATGCCGATATGGGTGGCAAAGAGAGAGGGTGCCTCCCAGTTTGCCGGGGTGTCGTCGGTCATGTCGGCCTGCCTATTTCTCGGTCAATTTCAATTCGATACGACGGTTGCGCGCCCGGGCCTCGGCGGTGTTGGCAGGATCCACAGGCGTGTATTGCCCAAACCCGTTTGCCGCCAGCCGCTCTGGTTCCAGCCCCAGGAAATTGATCATATACCGCACAACCGACAGCGCCCGCGCCTGGGACAATTCCCAATTGTCGGCAAATTGCTCTGAGCCGACGATTGGCACATTGTCGGTATGGCCATCGACGCGAATGACCCAATCAATTTCGCTCGGAATGTCATCAGACACCGATTTCAGGATGCGGGCGACCTTGGCAATCTCGCGCTGGCCATCCGCCGACAACGTGGCATCACCCGACCCGAACAACACGGAAGAGGCAAAGACAAAGCGGTCCCCTTCGATGCGCACGCCGTCCTGATTGCCCAACAGATCCCGCAGGCGGCCAAAGAATTCCGACCGGTATTTCTCAAGGTTCCTGTTTTCTTCTTCCAGCAGCGCGGCATTGCGTGCCTCGGCCTCGGCGCGGCGTTTTTCTTCCAGCGCCTTTTGCGCCAGCGCCGCATTCAAATCAGACCCAAGGCTTTCGATTTGAATGTTCTGCGCCACATCGCGGGCTTTGTAGTCGTCCAACAGCGCCTGCAATTCGCCCAATTGCGCCCGCAACGCGCCAACCTGTTGGTTGAGCACCTCGGCCCGACGTTGTGCGGCGGTCGACACCTGGGTCTGTTCGGCCAATTCGCTGCGCGCAGCCGCCAAAAGCGCCGCGCGGTTTTCCGCTTCGGATCGGCTTTGGCTCGCGGCGGTTTCGGCGGCCTTTGCCGCCTGCTCGGCTGCCAGTTTCAGCGCCAGCGCCTCGGCCAATTGGGCGCGCACATCCGTGGCCTCCAGCTCTGCCTTGACGGTGGCGGCCAGAGCAGCAGACAATTGATCCCGCAGGCTGATTTCGCCGGTCTGGGTTTCGTCCAATGTGGCCCGCAGATTGGCCAGCTGCTGTTCAAGGGATACGCTGCGCGTCTCTGCCTGTTCCAATGCGCCGCCCAGCGCCTTGGCGTTTTCTTCGGCGGCCAATTGTGCGGCCAGCGCCTCGGCCAGCTTGTCTTCCAGCGTGCGCGTTTCGGCGCGCGCGGCGTTCAGGTCGGCCTGCGAGGTTTCCAAGGCATTCGCGGTTTGGTCGCGGGCCTGTTCTGCGGCCACCCGCGCCGCAAGCGCCGCCGCCAGATCGTCTTCGATCCCGGCCATATCGGATTGCGCAGACAGGGCGCGGGCCAGTTCATCTTCCAGAGTTGACTGTCGATCCAGCGCCGCCGTGGCGGTTTGTTCCGCTTCCCGCGCACTGCGTTCGGCGGTCAATTTCGCGGCCAGCGCCTGGGCCAATTGTTCCTCCAGCGCCCCACGTTCCACATCGAAATTTTCGCGCAGGCTGGTCAGGGCGAGTTCCAGTTCACCGATCCGGGCGGTCTGGGACTGACTGTCCAACAGGGCGGCGGCCAATTGCGCCTCCAATCCCGAAAGCCGTGACCCGGTTTCGCGGTCGTTGGAAAGCGCGTTTTGCAAATCTTCGGTCAGCGCGACATTGCGTGCCTCGGCCTGTTGCCGGGCCAGAAGGGCCGCCGCAAGCTGCGCTTTCAGGGTCGTGGATTCCTCAGACGTTTCGGCCAGCCGGGCATCCATCTCGACCAATTGCGCTTCGGCGGCGGTCTGCGCAATCAACGCATTGGCCAGCCGCGCATCCAGATCTTCTTCGACCGCTTTTGCCGCCGCCAACAGCGACAGGGTTTCCTCGGCCTCGCGGCGGCGCTCTTCCAATGCGAGGGTCATTGCGGTCAATTCAGCATCTGCGGTTTTCAACCGCTCGCGCAACGCCTCGGCGGCGGCGATTTCGGCCAGCCGTTTCGCCTCTTCCTCGCTCAGGCGGTTTTCCAACTCCTGGATCTGCGCACCAAGCACCGCAGTCGTGTCTGCCTGATCGCTTTGCATCTGGGCAATCATGGCTTCCAGGGCTTCGGCCTGGGCGGCGGCAAGGCGTGCGGCCTCGGCCTCGGCATCAATTTCGTCGCGTGCCTGCGCCAAGGCCAGTTGCATGGCCTCTTGCTCGCTCAACAGGATCTGTTCACGATCCTGCAATTCACCAATACGGTCGGCGGCGGCGGCCTGATCGGCCAACAGACCGGCGATCTGGGCCTCGAACCCGGTGATCTGTTCCTCGGCCGCGCCCAGCGCCGCGTCCCGTGCGGCCACATCCTGTTGCAAGGCCGCAATCTGAATGCCGGCGGCGGACAATGCCGCTTCGCGCGTTTCAACATCGCGTTGCAAGGTGGCAATGATCGACGCCTGTTCCGCCGCACGGGTTTCGGCATCCCCCAGCGTGGCGGTCAGGCTGCCAACCTCATCCTGCAGCGCGGCGGTCTTGTCGCGTTCCAGCCCCAGCGCCTCGGCCAGGGCGGCGATTTCGCCGGACAATTCGTCCAGCTGGCTTTCCTGACCGGTGATGGTTTCCCGCAGCGAAAATTGCACCACCATGAAAATGGTCAATACAAACATCAGTACCAAGAGCAGACCGGTCATCGCATCGACAAAACCGGGCCAGATCGAGCTTTGCAATCTTTGCCCTGTGCGACGTGACAATGCCATCGTTTAACCCTCCTGTTCAGGGGATTCCAATTTCGGCCGTCTGATGTTTCGATTGGGCCGATTTGCGGCGTTTGTATTGGCGCTGACCTGGCGCACGGCGGTGTTCAACGCACGGGTCAGTGCCGACAGATCGGTACGCAGTTCCGCCATGCTTTCCTGACGGCCGGCAGACATCTCTTCGAGGATACGCAGCATCTGGACATCAATCGACCGCAGGCGCATCCGGCTTTCGGCATCAATCCCGCCTTCGGGGTTCACCGTGCGACTTTCCAGCGCTTCAATCAACCGTTCCTGTCCTTCGGCCAGACGGGTCAGCGCCGTGGTCGGGGCGGATTGTGCCTCCAACCGTTCGGTCATCCGTTCCAGACTGTCCGCCAGGATCGACAGTTTGTCATCCACCACCGCGCGGCTTTCGTCGGACTGGGCGAACATCTGTTGCAGCGATTCCATCTGCTCGGACATGTGATCGACCACTGCGACCAGCAGCTGTTGATCGCTGCCGCCCTCGCCCTCACCCGAACCGGCATAGCCCAGCCGGGTGATCGAGGACATCCATTCCTCAAGCTCGCGGTAAAACCGGTTCTGGCCATGACCGGCAAAAAGTTCCAGCAACCCGACCACAAGCGAACCGGCAAGCCCCAGCAAGGACGAGGCAAAGGCCGTACCCATTCCGCCCAGCTGGCTTTGCAGACCTTGTTGCAGGCGTTCAAAGATCTGCCCACCGGTTTCGCCCGGTGCCGGTGTCAGCGACCGGATCGTATCAACCAATGCCGGGATCGTGGTCGCAAGGCCGTAAAACGTGCCCAACAGCCCAAGGAAAATCAGCAGCGACACGATATAGCGGGTGATTTCGCGCGCTTCGTCAATCCGTTGCCCCACCGAGTCGAGGATCGACCGCGACGAGGTGGCCGAAATCTGCATCCGCTTGCCCCGCGTCCGCATCAAGGTCGCCAAAGGCGCCAGAATGCGCGGCGCGACGTGGCCGGCATCGCGTTCGGCTGCGAAACTTTCGATCCAACGCACCGATCCGATCAACGTCACCACCTGCCAGAAGGTGGCAAAGACCCCGATCACAAACACCAGAACGATGAACCCGTTCAGATAGGGATTAGAGAGGAAAACCGGCAAAACCCTGGGCAGCGCCAGAAACAATCCGGCCCCGACAAGCCCCAGCACCGTGACCATAAAGATCACCTGGCGCACAGGTTGAGAAAATTTCGGCTCGGCCTCGCGGTCCGGCTTGTCCACCATGAGGGACGGTTCCTGACACTGTTAGTTGCGCCAAGAGTCTAGGCAGGTTTCCCTAGCAAGCCAAGGTGTTATCGGCAAATGTCATGGACCCGGGCCGCCAACCATTGCAAATCTGCATCCTCAATGCCCAATTCGACCAAATGTGCGGCGGTATTCCACAGATATTCGGTGTTCGTACCACGCCCGCCAACGGCATGGGCGATGATCTGGGCCTGCTGTTCCAACGGCATATCCCGGCAATATTGCCAATGATCCGTGTTGATCACATAGGCCAGCGCCTCGACCCGGCGGCCATCATCCATACCCAGCATCACATGCCGCTCGACATAGGCCGACGACACCAGCTCGCGGTCGCGCAGATAGGCCAGCGTCGCATCCTCTGTCCCCGGCTCTGCCCGCAGCGCCACCCCGTCACAGACCGCATCTGTCGCCTCGTCCAGCGCCAGAACAAGCCCCGGATCTTCTTCGGTGCCACGATGGTGGATTGAATGCATGCAGAAACTGCGGCGATAGCCCTCAAGCGAGGCCAGCCGGGTTTCCGCGACCGGAAAGCCGGGGTTCCACAAAAGAGAGCCATAGCCAAAGACCCAAAGTGCCATGATGCTTTTCCTTTCGACTGTCGGGATGTAATGCATCACGGCAAGAGGCAAAAGCCCAGCCCCGCCGCGACGGAGACCGCCCATGATGAAACGACTTGCCATTTTGATCATTCTGGCCGCTGTCGGGTGGGCCGGTCATTGGCTTTGGGGAAAACAAACCCTGATGGCCACCTATCAGTCCTGGTTCGCCGAGCGCCGCGCCGAGGGGTGGCAGGCCGAATACACCGATATGGCCATCCGTGGCTTTCCCAACCGGCACGACACGACGTGGGAGGGGCTGTCGATCACCGACCCAGACAGTGGTCTGGGATGGCGCGCGCCGTTCTTTCAACTCTTCCTGCTCAGCTACAACCGGCATCATGCCATCGCGATATGGCCCAATCGCCAGGTGATTCTGACGTCAGAAGGCGAATTCGATGTCACCAGCGAAAGCCTGCGCGCCAGCCTGGTGACCGAAGAAGATGCCCATTACCTGCAACGGGCAAACCTTGTGGCGGATGTGCTGAATATCACCGATCCCGACGGTGCCACCACCGCCCTGGCGCAATTGCGCATGGCGGCAAACCGCACCGACAATGCAACCTATGATCTGGCGATCACGGCAGAGGGTCTGGCCCTGCCCGCCGGTCTCTTGCGCGCCACCGGCGGGACGTTGCCGGATACATTCTCGGCCGCACAGATGCAGGTGACGGTTGGTTTTGACACGCCTTGGGCGTTAAACGCGCCGCACATCCGACCACAACCGGTGCTGATTGACCTTAAAAATGCGGCGCTGGAATGGGGGCCCATGGCGCTTCGGATGACGGGCAAGATTGACATTGATGACGCGGGTCGCGGCAATGGCGAGATCAACCTCCAGGCCCGCAACTGGCGCGATATGCTGGCGATTGCCCGTGCCTCGGATCAGGTGCCCGCAGTGTTGCTGGACGGGATCGAGACAACATTGACACTGATGTCGTCTCTTTCCGGCAGCAGCGCGACACTGGATGCCACGCTGCGCCTGAAAGAGGGTCAGATCTGGCTGGGTTTGGTGCCCCTGGGCAAAGCCCCAAGATTTGTGCTTCGCTGATCGCCGCAATACCCAATCAACCTGCAAGCGCGGCTCATGAGGCCGCTGACGGATCTGGCCGTTAACCGGCGGCCTGAAGCGCCTGCATTTCGGGATACATCGCGGCCCGCCCCGCCGCGACATAGGCCATCAACCGCGCATTGCCCTTGACCAGGTCCGCCAGCGGCGATGCCCCCGGAAGGGTCGACAACATGTCAAGAAACGGCACCACCGACGCATCTGCGGCCGTGGGCCGGTCCCCGAACAAAAACGGACCGTCCCACAGCAGCGCCTCAATCGCGGCAAGATCTTCCTGCATCAGCGCCAACCGATCGGCGTCGTTCATTCGGGAAAATCCATGTGCAAGCATGCCGGTGCGCACCTGATTCCGAATGTCATCGGTCACGGCCACCCGCTGCACCTCCGGGATCGAGGCAAAGAAAATGTCGCGCACCCGGACCCAGCAATCGTCATTCATCCAGCGTTCGTGCACCAATCCCAATGACAGGTTTTCCTCGGCCAATCGCTGAAACGCCCGCGCCGTGGCTTTCTGCAACGCGGTCAAACCGGGGTGGAAATCGGCGCCGCGCGTTTCGAGAAAGGCCTGAATACGCCCCGAATCCGGTAGCAACGCGCCATCGACCCGGATCACCGGCAGTTTTCCGTATGGCATTTCGGCGGGCCGTTCAAAGTATTCCGGCGTCCATGCCTCGCCCGCCATGGTCAAAAGGCTCATCGCTTTGACACAATAGGGGCTATGTGACGGGCAACCGAAGCTGGGCGGAAAAGTCAGTAGAGTGATCATTGGTAAATTCCTGTGTTGTGGTGCCCCTGACTACCAACCCCTCTTGTCAGTTTTTGTCAGCACATACCGTTGTCAGCCCCCTGTCCTTGCCAGTACCCTGCCCCAAGACGCCCCCAGGAAACCCAATGCCAAGATGACCCGCACCCAACGTCTCTTTCAATTGATGCAGGCCCTGCGCAGCCTGCCGGCCCCGGTCACCGCGGCGGAGCTGGCCGACGAAATGTCGGTCGACCCGCGCACAATATACCGCGATATCAATACTTTGCGTGAAATGGGGGCGGTGATCGACGGCGCGGCGGGCTATGGCTATACCATGATCGAAGATCACGCGCTGCCGCCCATGGGGTTCGAAAATGACGAGTTGGAGGCGCTGGTCCTGGGCCTGCGCGAAGTTCAGGAAATCGGCGACCCCACTCTGGCGAAAGCGGCGGGTCAGGCCCTGACCAAGCTACGCGCCCGCCTGCCCGACAAACAGGCGCATCGCCTGCGCCATGCGGTCCTGCATGTGCATCATTTCCACGAAATTCCCAAACCCGGTGTCGATGCGGCCGTGCTGCGCCGCGCGACTTGGGACGAAATGCGCATTCGGTTTGCCTATCGTGACAAAGACGGCAACGCCACAACGCGCGAGGCCGATCCGCTGACCATTTCCTATTTTCAGATGAGCCATTGCTTGCTGGCCTTTTGCCAGTTGCGACAGGATTTTCGCGCGTTCCGCCTGGACCGCATGACCGATCTCGAAGTGCTGGACATCAGCTTTCGCCCGCGCCGCGTGCCCATGCTGCGCGACTACATGGCATTGCTGAAAGCCGGAACAGAACGGCACAAAGGTGGCGAACGCCAATAAGACCCCGGGGCTTCTTCTGTTCTCAAATATCCCGGGGGTGAGGCGGAACGCCGAGGGGGCTGGCCCCCTCTAAACCCCTCTGGCCTCCTCTGCCGCGCCTGATACAAAGCCACCCGATCACAGGGCACTCAGGTCACCACCCGCAAGGTCAGGTTGATCCGCCCGCCCTCTTTCATCAATCGGGATGAGCCGAATTTTATCCGATCCACCCCATGATGCACCAACCGCGCCTTGCCGCGCATCACAACCACATCACCAGACTCAAGCCAGATTGATTCGGTCTTGCCGCCCTTTTCGACATTGCCAATGCGAAACAACCCGGCGTCCCCCAGCGACAGCGACACCACCGGCTGGTCGAAATCCGCCTCGTCGCGGTCCTGATGCAGCCCCATGCGGGCGCCTTCGCCGTAGAAATTGATCAAACAGCACTCCGGCATCCGCGCCTCGGGCGCAACCTGGCGCCAAATCGCCAAAATCGCTTCGGGGATCACAGGCCAGGGCCGGCCATTCGGGTGAAATGGCTGATAGCGATACCCCGATCGGTCCGTGACCCAGCCAAAATCCCCGGCGGCGGTCATCCGTACCGACATCCGCCGCCCACCGGGCGTTTCGGGATGAAAAAACGGGGCCTCACGCGCCACATCGCGCAGCAATTCCAGCATTTCAACCTGTTGGCCCGGTGTCACATGCCCCTTCCAAAGCTCGACTCCGCGCAGATTCAGGACCGTCATGCGCTTTCCCTTCACATTTCCTCAACAAAACCGACCGCATTTGCACAATAGCGTCGCCCAGAGCGCTTGCAGCACCCAAAACCGGTCCTTATATACACGCCGAAGCGCGGAACGGGCCGCAGGGCTCTCCGCCAAATCATTCGGGACGGGATGCTGTAATGGGTCCTGCCTCGTGTCATCGCCTTGAAGAATAAAAGGGATCGCAAAATGGCCAAAGTAATTGGTATTGACCTCGGAACGACCAACAGCTGCGTCGCCATCATGGACGGCAGCCAGCCACGTGTAATCGAAAACGCCGAAGGCGCACGGACGACCCCGTCGATCGTCGCTTTCACCGACAACGAACGTCTTGTCGGTCAGCCTGCAAAGCGTCAGGCCGTCACCAACCCGGAAAACACCGTTTTCGGGGTAAAGCGTCTGATCGGTCGCCGGAATGACGACGCGGATCTGGCCAAAGACAAAAAGAACATGCCATTCAACGTCATCGACGGCGGCAATGGCGATGCTTGGGTTGAAGCGAAAAGCGAAAAATACAGCCCCAGCCAAATCTCTGCCTTTATCCTGGGCAAGATGAAAGAAACCGCCGAGAGCTATCTTGGCGAGGACGTGACCCAGGCGGTCATCACCGTTCCGGCCTATTTCAACGACGCCCAGCGTCAGGCCACCAAAGACGCCGGCAAGATCGCCGGTCTCGAAGTGCTGCGGATCATCAACGAACCGACAGCGGCGGCCCTGGCCTATGGTCTCGACAAAGAAGACACCCACACCATCGCGGTCTATGACCTTGGCGGCGGCACCTTCGACGTGACCATCCTTGAAATCGACGACGGGTTGTTCGAAGTCAAATCCACCAACGGCGACACCTTCCTCGGTGGTGAAGATTTCGACATGCGGATCGTGAACTACCTCGCGGATCAGTTCAAGAAAGAGCACGGCGTTGACCTGACCAAGGACAAAATGGCGCTGCAACGGCTGAAAGAAGCCGCCGAGAAAGCCAAGATCGAACTGTCCTCGTCCAGCCAGACCGAAATCAACCAACCGTTCATCTCGATGGACCCGAACGGTGGCCAGCCGCTGCACATGGTGATGAAACTCACCCGTGCCAAGCTGGAATCGCTGGTCAGCGACCTGATCAAAGCCTCGATCAAACCCTGCCAGGCCGCGTTGAAAGACGCCGGATTGACCACGTCGGACATCGACGAGGTTGTTCTGGTGGGTGGTATGACCCGCATGCCGCGCGTGATCGAAGAAGTGACCAAGTTCTTTGGCAAAGAGCCGCACAAAGGTGTGAACCCCGACGAAGTCGTTGCCATGGGCGCCGCGATCCAGGCCGGTGTTTTGCAGGGTGACGTCAAAGACGTTGTTCTGCTTGACGTGACGCCGCTGTCGCTGGGGATCGAAACCCTCGGCGGTGTTTTCACCCGCCTGATCGACCGCAACACCACGATCCCGACCAAGAAATCGCAAATCTTCTCGACCGCCGAAGACAACCAGAACGCCGTGACGATCCGGGTGTTCCAAGGTGAACGCGAAATGGCCGCCGACAACAAGATGTTGGGCCAGTTCAACCTTGAAAACATCCCGCCCTCGCCGCGTGGCATGCCCCAGATCGAAGTGACCTTTGACATCGACGCCAACGGCATCGTGTCGGTTCAGGCCAAGGACAAGGGCACCGGCAAGGAACAGAAGATCACGATCCAGGCCTCGGGTGGTCTTTCGGACGAAGACATCGAAAAGATGGTGCACGAAGCCGAAGAGAACGCCGAATCGGACAAGGCGCGCAAGGAATTGGTGGAAGCCAAGAACCAGGCCGAAAGCCTTGTGCATTCGACAGAAAAATCGCTGGAAGAGCACAGCGACAAAGTCGATCCGACCACGGTCGAAGCCATCGAACTGGCACTGGCGGCCCTGCGCGACGAAATGGAAACCGACAATGCCGACAAGATCAAATCCGGCATTCAGAACGTGATGGAGGCGTCCATGAAGCTGGGCGAAGCCATTTACAAGAATAGCCAGGAAGAGGCCGGTGAAGAGCCGACCGCCGCCGATGACGGCCCCGATGATGACAGCATCGTCGATGCCGATTTCGAGGATCTTGATGGCGACAAACGCGCCTGATCATCCGTGATGACAGCGCGACGGAACCACTGCGGGGGCCGGTCCGGATGCCGGGCCGGCCCCCACATGTTCCTGAAAGGAGGACAGAGGCATGTCCAAACGTGATTATTACGAGGTTCTGGGCGTCGCCCGGACCGCCTCCGCTGACGAGTTGAAGAAGGCCTATCGCAAAAAAGCGATGGAACTGCACCCCGACCGCAACGCCGACAACCCCGAAGCCGAAGGCAAGTTCAAAGAAGCAAACGAAGCCTACGAAGTGCTGAAAGACGCCGACAAAAAGGCGGCTTATGATCGCTACGGCCATGCCGCATTTGAGGGCGGAATGGGGGGCGGACGCCCCGGCGGACATCCAGGCCAGCAGGGCGATTTCGCCAGCGCCTTTTCGGATGTGTTCGACGATCTGTTCGGCGATTTCATGGGCGGGCGCCAGGGCGGCGGCCAGCGTGCGGCACGCGGGGCCGATCTACGCTATAACCTGCGGGTAACGCTGGAAGAAACCTATTCCGGTCTGCAAAAAACCATCAACGTTCCAACATCGGTGCAATGTGGATCCTGTAATGGGTCCGGCGCCGAAGGGGGCGCGGAACCGGCAACCTGTCCGACGTGTTCCGGCATGGGCAAGGTCCGCGCGCAGCAGGGCTTCTTTACCGTTGAACGCACCTGCCCGACCTGCTCCGGTCTTGGCCAGATCATCAAGAACCCCTGCCAAAGCTGCCACGGCGCGGGTCGCGTCGAAAAGGAACGTGCGCTCAGCGTCAACATTCCCAAAGGCGTCGAAACCGGCACCCGCATTCGTCTTGCAGGTGAGGGCGAGGCCGGGATGCGCGGTGGGCCTCCGGGCGATCTCTATATCTTTATCGAGGTCAGCGCCCACAAGATCTTTGAACGCGACGGCGCGGATTTGCATTGCCGGGTGCCGGTGTCAATGTCGGCTGCCGCGCTTGGTGGCGACATCGAAGTGCCAACCATTGATGGCGGACGCAGTCGGGTGAAAATTCCGGCGGGGTCGCAATCGGGACGGCAAATGCGCCTTCGGTCCAAGGGCATGCCGCCGCTGCGGGGTCCCGGGATGGGTGACATGTTCATCGAACTTGCGGTTGAAACCCCGGTCAATCTGACCTCTCGCCAAAAAGAGCTCCTGCGTGAGTTCGAGGCCCTGAGCGAGGATAACAACCCGGAAAGCAAAAGCTTTTTCTCATCCGTCAAAGGATTCTGGGATAGCATGAAGGGTTAATCCTTTGCCGCAAAGACGCCTGCAAGGGCGGATGCGCGGGGCTTCGGCCTGTGAAAATTAACCAATGCTTTACCAAGCTGGGCCATGCTGATGGCATGGCCCGGACAACCGCCTTTTCAGAATCACCCTTACCGCTGTTTGACAGCGACGAGGCCACCGCCGTTCCGGCGTCGGCCAACGGCGGCACGCGGCTGCCGTCGTATATCCGCGACCATCGCAAACGGCTGCGTGACCGGTTTCTGGCGGGCGGGGCGGATGCGTTGCCGGATTACGAAATGCTGGAACTTGTCCTGTTCCGCGCCATTCCCCGTCAGGATGTCAAACCGCTGGCCCGGCTGCTGCTGGAACGGTTCGGCGATTTCAATCGGGTGATCTCTGCCCCGATCCCCCGGCTGTCCCAGGTCAAGGGCGTCGGAAATGCCGTGATCTGTGAATTGAAACTGGTTGAGGCCGCCGCCCAACGTCTGGCGCAATCCCGCGTGCTGGAACGCCATATCGTGTCCAGCTGGGACCAATTGATCGCCTATTGCCATACCGCCATGGCCCACCGCGAAACCGAACAGTTTCGCGTGCTGTTCCTGGACCGCAAGAACATCCTGATCGCGGATGAAGCCCAGGGCCGGGGCACCGTCGATCATGTCCCCGTCTACCCGCGTGAGGTGGTGAAACGCGCGCTCGAGATCAATGCATCGGCCCTGATTCTGGTGCACAATCACCCCTCAGGCGATCCAACCCCCAGCCAGGAAGACATCGACATGACAGCCCAGATCGAAGTTGCTGCCGGTGCGCTCGGCCTCACGCTGCACGACCATATCATCATCGGCAAAAGTCGTGAGCTTAGCTTTCGGGCCGAGGGCCTGTTATAGCTGGCGCACCCTACCGCAACTTTTTGAGGATGTAGAAGGACGCATTGCCGTCTGGCACCTCGCCGATGCTGTTCTGATAGGCCCGCAGCGCCGCAATTGTGGCCGGGCCAACCTGGCCATCCACACCTTTGGTATCAAACCCCTTTTGGGTCAGACGGCGTTGCAATTCCATCCGTTCGGCCCGGTTCAGCGCCCGATCGCCAATCGGCCAACCACCCTGAATGGCCGGTCCGCCGGTGATGCGATCCGACAAATGCCCCACCCCCATCGCGTAAAGATCAGAGTTGTTGTACCGTTTGATCACGTCAAAATTCTTGAAAATCAAAAACGCCGCGCCGCGCGATCCGGCGGGCAACATCAGATAGGCCGAGCCATAGTCCCGCACCGGACGACCGTCCATGCCCACCACGCCGGCGCGCGCCCAATCGCTGGGCATACGGCGGGTTTTCGATTTCACCTGACCGTAATCGAACCCGCGCGGCAGCTTCACCTCGACACCCCAGGGCATCCCGCGCGCCCAGCCAAAGCGGGCAAGATAGGCCGCCGTTGATGCCAGCGCATCGGTCGGATCATTTGACCAGATGTCACGTTTGCCATCGCCGGTGAAATCCACCGCATATGCTGCAAAAGAGGTCGGGATGAACTGGGTGTGGCCCATCGCACCGGCCCAGCTGCCGGTCATATTGGCGGGCGTGGTGTCACCGCGCTGCAGGATTCGCAGCGCTTCGATCAATTGTTTCTCGAAAAACCGACCGCGTCGGCCATCATATGCCAGGGTCGCCAAAGCCTCGATCACCGGGATGTCGCCACGGGTTTCCCCATAGGCACTTTCCAGCCCCCAAATCGCTGCGACCACATGTTTGTCGACACCATAATGGGCCTCGATCCGGTCCAGCGTACGGGAATTTCGGCGATACGCCCGTTTGCCATCGCGGATGCGTTTGTCGGACGCGGCAATATCAAGGTATTCCCAAACCGTCTTGGTGAATTCCGTCTGCCGCCGATCGCGTTCGATCACATGGCTGTTGTAGGTCACGCCGCGAAACGCCCGGTCATAGGTCGCCCCCGACACCCCCGCCGCCAAGGCACGCGGACGAAATGACCTTACCCAGGACTGGAAACCGGGATTGTTGACCTTGACCACGGGATCAGCGGCGCGGGCCGCCCCGGCCAGATCTGACGGCCGCAATTGCGGCCGCAGGCTGGGGCCGGTCAACATGGCGATTTGCACGGCGGTATCCACCGCTTGGCCCGGGCGCATCCCGGGCCGGGGCGAGCTTTCCAGCGCAAAAACCGGCAGGGCAACCGCCGCCGTAATTCCGAGAGATACAAGTAATTTCAATAACATAAACCTAACTCTCTGATTTCAGATTTCACATCATCATAGCAGATTGCGCAATTGCGGAAACTGATGGTTTCGTGATTGGCGACAATCCTCCGGCGCCAAGGGCAGCCGGACCAGGATCAGCAGGCTTAGCTGCGGGCCGACCAGGACGCCGACACATGCCGCCGGGTATAGAATTCGCCCATCAGACCAAGCGTGATCAACGCGATCCCCAACCAAAGGGGGTAATCGGTGTTCGAATTGCGCGGGAAATAATTCACAAAGGCAAATCCGCGCGCCTGATCAATGGTGTGGAACAACGGGTTCCAGTCAAACATCACCAACAGGTAGCTGGGCAGGGTATTGGCCACAAACATCTTGCCCGAGGCGATCATGTTGGCCCGCTGATAGATGGTCGATGCAATGCTGATCGCGGTCGGGAACCAGGGTTTCAGGGCCAGAAACACCATGCCAACCGCCGCCCCGGTGAACCACGACAGAAGCAGCATGGCCATACAGCCGACAGGATCGTGAATCTCCACATCCTTGAAGCCGACATCATAGACAAACAACACGATCAGCACCGACAGGATCTGAATGTACAGCGCGGACAACATTCCCGACAGGATAGAGATTATCGTGTTCATCGGCGCGTGCTGCATCATTGGCGATGCTGGCCCCTCGGCCCCGACAACCGCGCTCATGGTTTTGATGTGGGTCATGTACAGGAAAATGCCGGACATGATGTAAATCATGAAATCGCCGCGCAGTTTCAGACCACGCAGCCCCAGAACCGTGAACATCACGTAAAACACCACAACCATGATGATCGTTTGCAGCACATTCATGAAAATCGACATCAATGCATTGCCGTGCGTCTTGCGCACATTTCGCACCGCGCCATGATAGACCAGTTCAATCGTCGCCAAGAGCGATTGAAACGCGGTTTTTGGACTTCGTTGAACGAACATGGGCCTGCTCCGCCTGATGTATTCTTATGACACGGAATTCTTGCTGTTCCGTTGCTATGCGAGCATAACGTTATACAAACGTTCTGACAACAAATCCCGACGGCATTTTACCAAAGGAGTAGAGCTGTGAATTATGATGAGCTGACCCGCGTGATCCGAAAACTCGCGTTGGAGGCCGGGGATGTGATCATGGAGATCTACAATTCAGACGATTTCGAAGTAAAATCGAAATCCGACGACAGCCCGGTCACTGCCGCTGATGAGGCCGCTGATGCGCTGATTTCCGCTGGATTGCGCGCCGCATTTCCCGATGTGACTTTGGTCACAGAAGAGCAATCCGACAGCCACGAAGCCCGCGCCGAGACATTCCTGATTGTCGACCCGCTGGATGGCACCAAGGAATTCATCAATCGCCGTGGCGATTTCACCGTCAATATCGCCTATGTCGAAAGCGGCGTTCCGACGCGCGGCGTGGTTTATGCGCCGGCCAAAAATCGGTTGTTCTACACCAATGGTATGGGCAATTCGGTTGAGGAAACCGGCCCCTTTCACAAGGACACCCCCGGCGCCCTGACCCCGATCAAGGTGCGCCAGCCCGACAATCAGGCACTTTTGGTGGTGGCTTCAAAATCGCATCGCGATCAGGCCACCGACGATTACATTGGCAAATACAATGTCGAAGACATGAAAAGCGCCGGATCGTCGCTGAAATTCTGTCTGGTTGCGACGGGCGAGGCGGACATTTACCCGCGTGTCGGGCGCACGATGGAATGGGATACCGCTGCGGGTCATGCGGTGCTGAACGGGGCCGGTGGCCATGTTGTACGCTTTGATGACCACACCGCATTGGCCTATGGCAAAGAAGGTTTCGCCAACCCGTTCTTTATCGCCTACGCACCGGGCGTGGACCTGAAGGACGCCTGACAACCTTGGCCACGGTCAGCGTCATCATCGTATCACACGGACGCCCGCGGGCGTTGAAACGATGTTTGCTGGCCGTGCGCCAACTCCTTTATCCTGAATTCGAAATTGTGGTGGTTGCCGATGGCGGCGGTCTGCGGGCCATCCATGGCACGCCGCAAAGTTCCGCGATCAAATCAGTACAATTTGACGAAGAAAACATCTCGGCGGCGCGCAATATCGGCATCGGATTGGCCACGGGCGAGGTTGTTGCCTTTATTGATGATGATGCGGTGCCGGAACCGACCTGGCTCACCCATCTGGTGTCCGCATTTGATGATACAGAAGTGGCGGCCGCAGGCGGCTATGTGCGTGGGCGCAACGGTGTGTCCTGGCAATGGCGGGCTGCCTGGGTCGATGCGGCGGGCGGGCGCCACCCGCTGACGCTGCCCGATGATCAACCGGTGGTCCTACACCCCAAACCCGGCCGCGCGATCAAGACCGAAGGCACCAACATGGCATTTCGCCGCGAGGTGATTGCCGGCATTGGCGGCTTTGACCCTGCATTCCGGTTTTTCCTCGATGAAACAGATGTGAACCTGCGGCTGGCGCGCGGCGGCCATGCCGCAGCGATTGTCCCCCTGGCCGAGGTGCACCACGGATTTGCCGCAAGTGCCCGGCGGCGCGATGACCGGGTGCCACGGGATCTGTTTGAAATCGGGGCAAGCCACGCGGCCTTTTTGCTTCGTCACTGCCCTGTCAATGAGCGTCCGGCACAGGCGGCGGCATTCACCGATGAGCAACGTCGGCGATTGCTGCGCCACTTGGTGGCGGGTCGACTGGAGCCGCGCGATGTCCGCCACCTTTTGCAGCGATTGGCACAAGGCATGGCAGAGGGACGCAACCGCGCGCCCAGCGCCCTGCCGGCCCTGCCCCGATCCAGCGCCGCGTTTTTACCGATAAAACGCAGTGCCGTACCGCAATCGCGGATTCACTATGGACGCTGGCGCATTCGCACAAAAATCAGGCAGAAGGCCGCACATGATGTCGCGGCCGGCCATATTGCAACGGTTATGATATTTTCTTTTAGCGCCTTGTTTGGTCGCGTACTTTTTACTGAAAATGGGTTCTGGGAGCACAGCGGCGGTCAGTTTGGCCAAATGAAACGTCAGGGAAAACTGTTTCAAATCCGTCGCTTTGCGGGAAAGTGCCGAAACGAGACAAACCGCGTGCGCGCGGTCAGAGGATTAAGTAGACCATAGCCGGATCATCGCCCAACACGTTGGTCTTTGCCAATTCGAAAATTGATCGGTTTGATGTAATACGCCCGTCACAGGGCATTGGAAAACGAGGGTATTAATGCGTAACAAGGTTACGAAAGCAATCTTTCCAGTCGCAGGTCTGGGCACGCGGTTTCTTCCGGCGACGAAATCAGTCCCAAAAGAAATCATGACGCTGGTCGACCGCCCGTTGATTCAATACGCTATCGACGAAGCCCGCGAAGCCGGGATCAAGGAATTCATCTTTGTAACCTCGCGCGGCAAAGGTGCATTGGAAGATTATTTCGACCATGCGCCGCAGTTGGAAAACGAACTGCGCAAGAAGGGCAAAGATGACCTGCTTGAGACCCTCAAAAGCACCAATATGGAAAGTGGCGCCATTGCCTATATCCGCCAGCACAAGGCATTGGGATTGGGGCACGCGGTATGGTGTGCGCGGCGTTTGATCGGCAACGAACCCTTTGCCGTCATGTTGCCGGACGACGTCATTGCCTCAGAGAAATCCTGTCTGCACCAGATGGTCGAAGCCTATGAGGAAACCGGCGGCTGCATGGTGGCGGCGATGGAAGTTGCCCCTGAAAAAACATCCTCTTATGGCGTGCTCGATGTGTCCGAGGACCACGGTAAATTGGTCTCGGTCAAAGGCATGGTCGAAAAGCCCAAAGTCGAAGACGCACCCTCCAACCTCGCTGTCATCGGGCGCTATATCATCACCCCGGATGTGCTGCGCAATCTGAACAAGTTGAAACAGGGCGCAGGCGGCGAAGTCCAATTGACCGACGCCATTGCCCAGGAAATCACCGAAGGCCGCAAGGTATCCGGTCTGCGGTTCCGCGGCCAACGGTTCGATTGCGGTTCCAAGGCGGGGTTCCTGCAAGCGACCGTGGCCTTCGGGCTGGCGCGCGAAGAATTGCATGACGATCTGCATGGCTTCCTGCAAGAGCTGATGGCTGTGGACAAAGCGGCCCAATAAACATGAGGGCGGCACGATGGCACATGTATTCGCGACTATGTGCATGTCTCCGATCTGGTCGATGTGCATGTTCTGGGCCTGAAATGGCTGAAGAATGGGCACGGCAGCCGGGTCTTCAACCTGGGCACCGGATCGGGATTTTCCGTATTCGAGGTGATTTCCCATTCCGCTGCGGTCACCAACCGCGAGGTGCCTTATGAAATTGGTGGCCGCCGGGCGGGAGATGCCACAAAACTGGTTTCCGGATCGACCCGCGCTGTGCAAGACTTGGGTTGGACACCCACAAGATCCAACCTGGAGGCGATGATCCGTGATGCCTGGCGATGGCACCAAAGCGGCCATTACGACCGATAGCGCCGCCGCACCACCGGCCCGATGCATTGACATCACGCGGCTGATCCGGCGTGCCGGACGGCCAATGACCGGCGTCGACCGGGTGGAATTTGCTTATCTGCGCGCCCTGGTGGCGGATGCGGTGCCGGTTTTTGCCTTGGCACGCACCCGCCAAGGATATGTTTTGCTTGCCCCCGAAGGGGCTGCGGAAATCCTGCGTCGCGCCGGGGCGGATGAATGGGGGCCGCTGGATGCGCTCGGCCGTTTTCTGGGCCGTGTGTCCGGTGGCTCTGAAATCCGGCGAAGGGCCGAAGCGGATCTGCGCCGGAATGCGCGCGCGCGGACGTTGCCACACCGTCTTGGCGCGATGCTGCAACAGCATTTGCCCGCCGGTATCAGTTATCTCAACACCGGGCATTCCAACCTGACGGACCGCGTTATTTCTGCGCTGCGATGCGTGCGGGACGCCCGGATTTCGGTGCTGGTGCATGACACCATTCCGCTTGATTTCCCGCAATATCAACGCCCTGAAACCCAGGTGAAGTTCAAGGCCTTCCTGGGGCGGGTCGCAAGGCACGCCGATCTTGTCATTGCCAATTCCGCCGTGACCCGTGCCGATTTCCTGCGCCATTGCGAGGCCTTTGGCCGCTTGCCAGAGTGTATTGTGGCGCCGCTTGGGATCGAACTGGCACAGCCTGCGGACCTGCCGAACAGCGCCTTTCCCGATGCCCCTTACTTTGTCTGTGTCAGCACAATCGAGCCGCGCAAAAATCACGCATTGCTCTTGGATATCTGGGACAGTTTCGCCGAAGAGGGCCGCAAAGCCCCGTATCTGTTGATCTGTGGCGGCCGTGGCTGGAACAATGACGCGGTTTTTGCCCGGCTCGACCGGGGCAATCCATTGGTTCAGGAACGCCCCGGCCTGTCGGATGGCGAAATTTCCGCGCTTCTGGCACGCTCCTGCGGATTGGTTTTCCCCAGCCTTGCCGAAGGTTACGGCCTGCCCCCGGTCGAGGCCGCTGCACTGGGCGTTCCGGTAATTTGCAGCGATCTGGAGATATTCCGGGAAACGCTCGCAGACATTCCCATTTACCCGGCACAGCCTGACGTCTATTCTTGGCGCAAGGTACTGGAGCAGGTACAAAAGAAAAAACAACCACGGGCGTTATTTCATCCGCCGAATTGGGACAGTCATTTCAATATTGTCTTAAGCTCGGTCTGATAGCGACACCGGGAATTTAGTATTGAGGGAAGTGGAGCGGTTTTGGGGGCTTGGCAATCATACCGGCTGAGATTGCAACGCAAGCGGTGGCGCCTGCGTGCACTGCGCAAGTCGCGTGAATTGCGTGTTGTTGCGGATCGCACCCGCCAGATCAAACCAAGCGATCTTCTGGTGTTTTCAACCCTACGCAATGAACATGTGCGCCTGCCCTATTTTCTGGAATATTACCGCAATCAGGGCATCAACCACTTTTTGATTGTCGACAACGGCAGCGACGATGGTTCGCGCGAATACCTTGCCGAACAACCCGACGTGTCGCTTTGGCACACAAAGGCCAGCTACAAACGATCGCGTTTTGGCGTTGATTGGCTGAACTGGCTGGCGCGCAAACATGGGCATGGCCATTGGGCATTGACCGTGGACCCGGATGAATTCTTTTTGTTTCCGTTTTGCGACACCCGGCCGTTGCGCGCATTGACCGATTGGTTGGATGCCTCTTCGATCCGGTCGTTTTCGGCGATGCTGCTGGATATGTATCCCAAGGGTCCGGTCAACCGGCATCCCTATCTGCCCGGCAGCAATCCAATGGATATCGCCTGTTGGTTTGACAGCGGCAATTATTCGATTTCCCGCAATCATCTGTTTGGCAACCTGTGGATTCAAGGCGGGCCGCGGCGGCGGGTGTTTTTCCCGGATTTCCCGGAAAAAGCGCCGGCGTTGAACAAGATTCCCTTGGTGAAATGGGATCGCAAATATGCCTATGTCAGCTCGACCCATATGCTTTTGCCGCGCGGGCTTAACCTTGTTTACGATGAATGGGGCGGGGAAAAAGCCAGCGGTATTTTGTTGCACACCAAATTTCTCGACACCTTTACCGCCAAGGCCGCAGAAGAGCTGACGCGCGGCCAGCATTATTCTGGCTCCGTGGAATACAAGGCCTATGCCGCCACATTGCAGGACGACCCGGATCTGTGGTGCAAATGGTCGGAACGCTACATCAACTGGCGTCAGCTGGAAATTCTCGGCCTGATGTCCAAGGGGAACTGGGCGTGAGCGTCGGGGTTGTCATGCTGGTGCATACTGCGTTTGACCGCGCAGAACAGGTTGCCCGCCATTGGGCCAATGCCGGCTGTCCGGTGGTGATCCACGTCGACCGCAATGTGACGCAAAACACGTTTCAAACCTTTGCCACGGCGATGGCCGATGTCCCCCATATCCGGTTTTGCAAACGATACCGGTGCGAATGGGGCAGCTGGGGCATTGTCGCCGCCAGCCAGGCCGCCAGCGAATTGATGTTGCACGAATTTCCCGATGTGCGGCATGTCTACCTGGCCTCGGGGTCTTGCTTGCCTTTGCGCCCGGTCGAGGAATTGGTCGACTATCTGGCCGCCCGGCCGCGCACCGATTTCATCGAAAGCGCCACCACCGTTGATGTCCCCTGGACCGTCGGTGGCCTGTCGGAAGAGCGTTTCACCCTGCAATTTCCGTTTTCCTGGCGCAAGAACCGGTTCTTGTTCGACAGATTTGTCGAAATTCAGCGCCGTTTGCGGGTCAAACGCGTCATGCCCGGCGGGTTGAAACCCCATATGGGCAGCCAATGGTGGTGCCTGACACGGCAAACCCTGTCGGCGGTATTGCAGGACCCGGAACGCAAGACATATGACGATTTCTTTCGCCGGGTCTGGATTCCGGATGAAAGCTATTACCAGACATTGACCCGGCTTTATTCCCGCGACATGGAAAGCCGGTCCCTGACCCTGTCGAAGTTCGATTTTCAGGGCAAGCCGCATATTTTCTATGACGACCACCTGCAATTGCTGCGCCGGTCCGATTGCTTTGTGGCGCGCAAGATCTGGCCGCAGGCCGATCTTTTGTATCGGGCGTTCCTGACCGACCGCGACGGCGCGATGAGCCGCACAGAACCCAACCCCGGCAAGATCGACCGGGTTTTTGCCAAGGCCGTTGATCGCCGGACACGCGGCCGCACCGGGCTCTATATGCATTCGCGGTTTCCCAACGAAAGCTGGGAAAACGGTGTGACCGCCGGACCCTATTCGGTGTTTCAGGGCTTTGCCGAATTGTTCGAGGATTTCGAAACCTGGCTGGCGCGCATGACCGGCGCACGCGTGCATGGCCATTTGTTCGGCCCCGAGCGCGCGGAATTTTCCGAAGGCGAAGACGTGATTCAAGGGGGGCTGTCCGCCAATGCCGCGGTGCGGGATGTGGATCCGCGCGGGTTCTTGACCAGCCTTTTGTGGAACACCCGCGGCGAACGGCAATGTTTTCAATACGGCCCACGGGACACCCAAGAAGATGTGGTCTGGAATATTGCCAAAGATCCCAATGCCCAAATTTCCGTGGTCTCCGGGGCCTGGGCCGTGCCCTTGTTCAAGTCCAACCTCGATTTTGCCGCCATCCGCCGCGAAGCTGCCAGATTACAAAAAATCGAGGCCGAGGCGCTGAATGCCTATCGGTCCTCTTATGCCAAGGCGCGCATTCACATCTGGACCATGGCCGAATTCATCGAGGCGCCGATGGAGCCACTGCAAAGCATTATCGACGACATTTCCCTGCGCGGCGGCCCGCGTCTGGCCGAAGTGCCGAAAATGGCGGATCTGACCGGCTTTGGCCAATTCCTGCAAAACCTCAAGAATCAGGGCATGCACCCCTACCTCATGGGGGATTTCCCGGTTGAGGGTCGCGCAACCGGGAAACGCGATGAAACCCGCAAACCCTATTTGGTGAGATAACCGCCATGGCCAACCGCTTTGACAGTTTCGTGGTGTTTGCTGAAATGCGCACCGGCTCCAACCTGCTTGAGGCCAATCTGAACCTCTATGATGGCATCATCTGCCATGGCGAGGCGTTTAACCCGCATTTCATCGGCTACCCCAACAAGACAGAGATTCTGGGGCTGGATATGGCCCGGCGGGACCGCGATCCAGCCGCGCTTTTGGCCGCGATCCGTGACCACAGCGCGGGGCTGGGCGGCTTTCGCTATTTCCACGACCACGATCCCCGCGTGTTGGAGCCGCTGCTTGATGACCCGAAGTGCGCCAAGATCATCCTGACCCGCAATCCGGTCGAAAGCTATGTCAGTTGGAAAATCGCCCAGGCCACCGATCAGTGGAAACTGACCAATGTGGCGAAACGCAAGGATGCTCAGGCGCGGTTTGATCGTGCAGAGTTTGAAGCCCATTTGGAATCCCTGCAAAATTTCCAGATCTCATTATTAAACGGATTGCAGAAGCGCGGCCAAACGGCGTTTTACGTGTCATATGAAGACGTCCAAGACCTTGCGGTGATGAATGGTCTGGCCCGCTGGCTGGGCTGCGACGCGCAATTGGAAAGCTTCGATCACAATCTGAAGCGCCAGAACCCCAGCCCGATTTCCGACAAGGTCGAAAATTTTGAAGAGATGGACCACGCATTGGCGCGGCTGGACCGGTTCGATCTGACGCGCACGCCGAATTTCGAACCGCGACGCGGGGCGGCGGTGCCCGGATATGTCGCCGCAGGCGCGGCACCGCTGCTCTATATGCCGATAAAAGGTGGCCCGGAGGAGGTCGTGACGGACTGGATGGCCGGTCTGGGCGGTAAACTTGGCCGCGATTTCAACCAGAAATCCCTGCGCCAATGGCTGCGCGCTCATGCGGGGCACCGCCGGTTTACCGTGCTGCGTCACCCGCTGGCGCGGGCGCACCATGTGTTTTGCAGCCGTATTTTGGCCAAAGGCCCCAATACATTTGGCCGGGTGCGGCGGGTGTTGATCAACCGCCACGACCTGCCGTTGCCGGAACATTGGCCCGACGCCGGATATGATCGTGACCAGCATCGCACCGCCTTTGGCGGATTTTTGGAATTCATCCGGGCGAATTTGAACGGCCAGACCAACCTGCGAATTGACCCCCATTGGGCCAGCCAAAGCGGGATTCTACAGGGCATGGGGGATCTGTGCCTGCCCGATCTGGTGCTGCGCGAAGAGGAAATGGCCGCCTATCTGCCTGCGATGGCACAGCAAATGGGATTGAACGCAGCGCCAGACCCACGCGAAGCGGCGCCAGACCTGCCCTTTTCCCTGGCAGAGATCCATGATCCGGCTCTGGATGCCCTGGCGCGGGCGGCCTATCCACGGGATTATGTGATGCTGGGATTTGCCGATTGGCAACCGCCAGACCACCGGCCCGCCTGACGCCCAACCACAGGCCCCAGCCATGAAAAAGGCCGGCCCAAACGGGCCGGCCAATCTTTTGCACAAGCAATTCCCGAAACGGGGCGACCCGGATCAGGCAGCTTTCATTGCCTCATCTTCGGTCAGGATGGTGAACAGCGTCCCTGCGTCGTGATTGGCCCGCAGCTTGGTACAGACCGCAGGATCGCGCAGCAAACGCGACACGCGCGCCAAAGCCTTGAGATGTTCAACGCCGGCATCTTCCGGCGCGAACAGGCCAAACACGATATCCACGGGCTGGCGGTCCACGGAATCAAAATCGATGGGCTTGTCCATCAACATGAATACACCGCAACAACCTTCGATCCCGGAAATCCGCGCATGTGGCAGGGCCACACCGTGGCCCACACCTGTGGGGCCCAGGCTTTCGCGTTCAAGAAGCGCCTCAACGGCCGTTCCGGCATCAATGCCATATGCTGCCTGGGCCAGTTCGGCCACATCATGCATCAATCGCTTCTTGCTGGACGACGTCGTGCTCGCCCGGATCGCTTCGGGTTTCAGCAATTCAGATAGTTCCATGCGTGCCTGTTTCCTCATATCCTGACCGGACCGCTGGCTTATGCCTGTTCTTGCGGTTCAATCCAGCCGATATTTCCATCATCGCGCCGATAGACGACATTCAGACCTTTTTTCTCGCTGCGGAACACCAGAACCGGCGCGCCCGCAATCTCCATCTGCATCACCGCCTCACCCACGGTCAGGGCGGGAATGTCGGTCTTCATTTCGGCGACAATCATGGGCTGGAGGCTTTCCGGCTCCGAATCCGTCTCTGCGCCCTGCCCGTCGCTGGCGAGGATATACGACGACGCCCCATAAGTTTCAACTGGCTCGGTCCGGTCCTTGTGATGGTCTTTCAGACGCCGCTTGTAACGGCGGAGCTGTTTTTCCATCTTGTCACAGCAGCTTTCAAAAGCGGCATAGATTTCATTGGCATGGGCCTTGGCCTGGGCGGTCAGGCCGGTGGACAGATGCACAGTGGCCTCACATATGTATTCATGTGCAGCCTTGGAAAAGACGACGTTCGCGTCCGTCGGTCGTTCGGCGTATTTCTGCACGACGCTGCCCAGCCCATCCTGTACATGGGTTTGCAATGCCGCGCCGATGTCGATTTGTTTGCCGGTGATTTGGTAGCGCATCTGTGGTCCTTCTTATTGTTCCGGTGGCCATTAGGGCGCAACACCGCCAGGGCGGTCTTGGCCGGGCTGGTCACCTTCTTGGGAAACTGACGTGGTGGTCTGCCTTTTGTCGATGTGCCTGTACGTGGTCACCCGTCCTGGAACCGGGTCCGCGACTTTTTTCAAGGGCAAGCCACACATGCGTCATACCCCATTTGAGGACAGAGCAGGGGCGTCTGTCAATGATTTGTAACAGGAAGATCGCCGTATTTGATGGACATTCGGTAAACTCGGGCAAACCAGGGGCGACCGCCGTCACCTGTTAAGAAATTCGAAACTGATCGCCCAGGTAAACGCGACGCACATTTTCGTTTTGCACCACCTCGTCCGGGGTGCCGGACATAAGCACCTGACCATCATGCAGGATATAAGCGCGATCAACGATTTCCAGCGTTTCCCGCACGTTGTGATCGGTGATCAGTACGCCGATTCCACGGGTTTTCAAATCCGACACCAGCGCGCGAATATCGCCAACGGAAATCGGATCTACCCCGGCAAATGGTTCGTCCAGCAAAAGATATTTCGGCTCTGCCGCCAGACAGCGGGCAATTTCCACTCGGCGGCGTTCACCGCCCGATAGCGCCAGCGCAGGCGCGCGGCGCAGATGTTCGATGTGAAATTCGCTCAGCAATTCCTCAAGCCGCGCACGGCGTCGTTTGCCGGATTTCACGGCAATGTCCAGGATGGCGCGAATGTTGTCTTCGACGCTCATGCCGCGAAAGATCGACATTTCCTGCGGCAGATAGCCAATCCCCAACTTGGCCCGGCGATACATCGGCATATTGGTGACGTCACGGCCGTCAATTGTGACCTTGCCACCCTCTGGAAACACCAAGCCCGCGACGGAATAAAACGTCGTTGTCTTGCCAGAGCCGTTCGGCCCAAGCAGGGCCACAACCTCGCCGCGGTGCAAGGACATGCTGACATCGCGGATCACCACCTTCTTGCGATAGCTTTTGCGCAGATGGTCGATACGCAATCCGGCAGACCCATCCGCCACAGTCAGCACAGGCTTGGTCATTATTCGCTGTTGCCTTGCTGAATCACGGTTTTGACCCGGCCGGTCATCCGTGCGGTGCCCTTGTTCAGGTCTGCCACCATCCGATCGGCCGTCAGCGCATTGGCGCCCTGGGTCAAAAGCACATTGCCCGTCATCACCACGGTGCCTGCCTCGACATCATAATCGGCATTGTCACCTTCGGCGGCCTCTTTGCCCGATACCAATGTCACGCCGCCGCGCGCCTCTAGCCGAGAAATCCCTGTGCGGTTCTGGGTATACACCACCAGAACCCGTGGCGCCGACATCCGCATTTCACCCTGGCCGACCACCACATTGCCGGTAAAAAGCGCAGTGCCGTCGTCCTGGTTGATCGAAAGATCATCGGATGTGACTTCGACCGGGGCATCGGTATCGGCGTCAATCGCGCCAAATCCAACCTCGGCCCCTTGGGCCAGACCCGCCACCGGCAGGAGTGCGATCAAAAGAACCGCCAGAATTCGAACAGATGTCATGGACGTTCACTTTCTTCCTCGGGGGGGTGTTTCGCGGGTTGATATAGCAGCTTGACGCCATTTGTGAAAACCAATTGCAGGTTATCTTCGGTGCCGGTTTCACGAATATGGAATGCGCCGGCTTGAAGATCGCCAATCGGGCCGTCCGCCTTTACGCCATTTGGCGCTTCGCCGCGAATTGTACGCAGTGCGGAGGTCAGCATTTGGGTATGCACCACATATCCGGCGGAGCTTTTGATCACCACATCTCCGGCCAATTCCAACAGATCCGCCGGTTCATTTACCGCCGCTGTATTGGCGACAATATCAATTTGCGATCCATCGGTTAGCCGAAACGCCGCTGTCAGCTGGCTGGCCAGAACCCCCGCAGGGTCATTCGGATCGGCCCGGGCGGATTTGGCGGTAATTGCCACCGCATGGCCCTCTGGTGTGCTACCGGTGTAATACGGTGCGGTCAGGCTGTCGCGCGCGGGGATCTCTGCCTCGTCATCAAAGAATGTCAGGGCCGGATCATCGGCCACGGAGCGCGACAAAAGAAAGACCGTGGAAAGCAGCCCCAAGGCAGTCAGCGGCAGAAGCACCTTCAGCCACGCCACGACACTGGAATGAAACGACTCTTGCACGGCCATTGGATTGGGCCCCAAATTCAACATCTGGGTTCTATCTAGGCACGCAAGACCAGAAGTGCAAAGCCACAGGCGCCAGTACGCGGCAAACCGCGACCGAACCACCACATAAGATTAATGGGCAAAGATGTCCTGATCCGACCAACCCGCCAGATCCAGTCGCGCCCGGGTCGGCAAAAAGTCGAAACATTTTTGCGCGATCTCGTCCCGCCCTTCGCGTTGCAACCGCCGGTCCAGCTCCTTGCGCAGCCGATGCAGGTAAAGCACGTCTGACGCCGCATAGTCGATTTGCGCCTTGGTCAGCTCTGCCGCACCCCAATCGCTGGATTGCTGTTGCTTGGAAATGTCCGTGCCCAGCAATTCCTGCACCAGATGTTTCAGCCCATGACGGTCCGAATAGGTCCGCACCAGTTTGCTGGCAATCTTGGTGCAATAGACCGGCGCGGTTTCCACCCCAAAGGCGTTCATCAGCGCAGCAATATCAAACCGGCCATAGTGGAACAGTTTCAACACAGCGGGATCAGCCAGCATCGCGCACAGGTTTGGCGCCGCATCCTGGCCGCACGCGATCTGGACCAGATGCGCATGACCGTCGCCTGTGGACATCTGAGCAAGACACAGGCGATCGCGGTGCGGATGCAGACCCATGGTTTCGCAATCAACCGCCACCACCGGACCAAGCCGCAGCCCATCCGGCAAGTCACCCTGGTAAAGATGATTGGACATTATCCCAGCTCCATCTGCGCCTGCTGACCCGGCCATAGTGGTTTGCCCGGAATGATGCAACGTTGGGCCATCCCGCGACCGGTTTCGAGGCCGAATCGGTTTTCTGAAAATTCCGGTAAAAACTACGGTAATTTTGATCAATCCCCAAAAATCCGAAGGATTGAACACATCCTGAGCGCGAGTGACGTGACGTCCCAAGAAAAAACTTATACGAAAATTTGCAGCATTATGATGCAACTCAGCGTCGAAATTTGTGACAACGCGCACAACCGAGGGGCACGAAAAGGCCGCCAGAGACACCCGATTAACCATCGAAAAGGGGGAAAATTCGCTGAATGTTTTCGCTTGTTCCAGAAACGCACAAAGATTTCAGAGGCTTTATTGTCGCGGCTAACGCATCCATCGGAATTATCGCCCACCATTGTTTCACTCAGAATTACAATTCTACCCCAAATACACGCCTAACGTGCATTTCCCGTGATTTGTTTCCCCAAATGGGATCTCAAAAAAAGCGCCCGAAGTTCGGATTTCACCCGCCTGGTTAACGTTAATTTAAGATGGTTAAGATTCCCGCCACGACACTCTCCCATGAAGGGAGTGGTTGTTTGCGCAACTTGACGATCAGCCCCCGAACGTCCAAATTCAACGAAGTCGAGCAAAATTAGTCACAAATTTAGTGGCAATTTTTGCAAACGGCACTTGGGGGTTAGTGCTTTCACTTAGGAGTGAAGTGTAGGGTAAAACGGTCTGTTCTCGGTTGATGGTATGCCTTGGCATCCAGCCACCATATTTTTGTATTTTGGCTTCATAGGCGCATCCGCATTGCGGGCTGCGGTTGGATGCTTGCCGACTATGGACTGAATAATCACGCACCAAGCTTCGTCGCTAACGCCTTTGGAGGGCATGACGTTGACAATGCATTTACGTTCGGCTGGATCTGCTCAAGGATCGCCCGAAGCACTGCTTGCCGGCCAGTTGCCGGTGCTTGCAGGGGGTATTTACCGCCAATTTGCAAAGCGTTTTCTGGACGTGGGGATCGTTTTGCTGGCCCTGATCCCGCTCCTGATCATTCTTTTTCCTATGAGTCTTTTGATTGCTCTTGATGGCCATTCGCCATTTTACCGTCAGGCCCGTATTGGCCGTAACGGTCGCATTTTCCAGATGTGGAAACTGCGGTCCATGGTGCACAATGCCGATGCCCAGTTGGCAGCGCACCTTGCGGCCGATCCCAAGGCCCGCGCCGAATGGGACCGGACGCAGAAACTGCGTAAGGATCCGCGTATCACCAAGGTTGGCGCATTGATCCGCAAATCATCGCTGGACGAGCTGCCGCAGCTGTTCAATGTCCTGATTGGCGACATGTCTCTGGTGGGACCGCGTCCGATGATGGTCGATCAACGTGGGATGTACCCCGGCACCGCATATTATGCGATGCGTCCCGGGATTACCGGCATCTGGCAGACCTCGGCCCGCAACGACAGCAGCTTTTCCGATCGCGCCATTTTCGATGCGCGCTACTTCCGGGAGCTGTCGTTCCTGACGGATCTGCGGTTGATCGGGCGGACCTTTCAGGTGGTCTTGAAGGGCACCGGATACTGACACCCGACATCTGACGGGCAAATGCGACCACGGGGGCAACCACCGTGGTCGTTTTGTTTTGCCGGCCCGGGTCGACCGGTCGGCAGCGGGCTGTTAGGTCAGGATCGCGCGCGAACGCGCAGCCCGACCAGAAACAAGAGGAACCCACCATGAGCCTGACTGTCTATCTAAGCGGTGAAATTCACACGGACTGGCGCGATCAAATCATTGCCGGGGCCAAAGAGCTGGACATCACGTTTTCCGCCCCCGTCACCGATCACGCCGCCAGCGACGATTGCGGCGTTTCGATCCTTGGCTCTGAGGACAACAAATACTGGCACGACCACAAGGGCGCGATGGTCAACGCCATCCGCACCCGCAAGGGCATCGCCGATGCCGATGTGGTGGTGGTGCGCTTTGGCGAGAAATACCGCCAGTGGAATGCTGCCTTTGACGCCGGCTATGCCGCCGCGCTTGGCAAATCGCTGATTGTGCTGCAACAGCCCGATCACGATCACGCCCTGAAAGAGGTGGATGCAGCCGCATTGGCCGTCGCGCGCGAGCCAGCCCAGGTCGTCGACATCCTGCGTTATGTTCTGACTGGCAAACTGTCGGCCTGACCCGCTGGATGACGTGGGGTCGTTCGGGGAATTGAACATCGCCATTCCCATGGAAAGACTTGTTTCGTCCCCCTAATGACGCATTGTGGGGGCGCGCAGCAGCAGAAAATCAGGCATGCGTGGCCAAAGTGAGCGAAGGGAGCCGCAACAATGATTCAAGAATTCAAGGACTTCATCGCCAAGGGCAATGTCATGGACATGGCCGTTGGTATCATCATCGGCGCGGCATTCACCGCGATTGTGACGTCGCTGGTGGGGGATCTGATCAATCCCATCATCGGGCTGTTTTCCGGTGGTATTGATTTCACCAACAACTACGTCGTGCTGGCCGGTGACGTCCCCGCCGGCGCCAGCCTTGAGGCTGCGCGCGAAACCGGCGCATCCATCTTTGCCTATGGTGCCTTCATCATGGCGGTCATCAACTTCCTGATCATCGCCTTTGTGGTGTTCATGCTGGTCAAAATGGTCAATCGGGTCAAGGAAACCGCCGCCCGCACCGAAGCCGAAGCGCCCGCCGAAGAGGCCCCCGCAGGGCCCAGCGAAATCGACGTTCTGCTTGAAATCCGCGACTCGCTCAAGGCACGCTAAACGCGCGTCTCGACAGACATTGAACCGCGTGCACATTGTTGCGCGCGGTTTTTTGGTGTCAAATGGCCCTGCTGGCGTCGCGTTTCGACCGCGTGCAAAGGAGCCTGGGCTATGGGCAATATGGACCGCCGATGCGGGATCTGGTTCGACAAGGCCACGGTGTGGCGCGCCGAGCTTCTGGCGCTGCGCGAGATCCTGTTGCACGGCCCGGTGGACGAAGCGTTCAAATGGCGCGGTCCGGTCTATACCGCCCATGGAGGCAATATTGCCGTGCTTTGGGCGATGAAACATCAATGCGGATTGGGGTTCTTCAAAGGGGCCTTGCTGGACGATCCCGCGCAAATCCTGGTCGCGCCCGGCCCGAATTCCCGCGCGACACGCATGATCGCCTTTACCGACGTTGCAACAATCCGGGCACAGGCAGACGTCATCACCAAATACCTCCTGAAAGCGATTGAAAACGAAGCTGCGGGTTTGCGCGTCACCTTTGCGAAGGATGATCTGGACCTGCCAGAAGAATTGAATGCGGCGCTTGCGGCCGACCCTGTGCTCAACGACGCCTTCATGGCGCTGACGCCGGGACGGCGGCGGGGTTACATCCTGCATTTCGCCGGGGCAAAACAGGCCAAGACCCGCGCCGCGCGGATCGAAAAATGGACGCCGCTGATATTGCAGGGCAAGGGAATGCATGATCGTTGAAAGGTTTGGGCCGGAACGGTTGGCCCAGAACGGAAGCGAAACCGCAAACCGAGACGCAGCATGGGGGGTGACCTGCCCCCCGCGAAATCCCTCACCGTAATGTAGAGTCTGCGCCAACTCTGAAGGAGCAGACAGATGCGAAAGA
>NZ_JAUOSD010000026.1:0-51552 GCF_030548265.1 Marinovum sp. 2_MG-2023
GTGTCGAGCCCGATGAATTTCAGGTTGTGGCTGATGTGATGATACCCCGCCTCGGTCGCCGGATTGGGCGCGCCGGGGTCCAGCGGGCGCACAACAATGGCGTCACCTTCGGACCAGCCCTCGACGCCATCGCCCACAGCCGAAATCACGCCGGACATCTCATGCCCGAGAATGCGCTCAAAGCCGACACGGGCGTCCATATTGCCGTGATAGGCATGCAGATCGGTGCCGCAGATGCCGCAATAGGCAACGCGCACCTGAACCTCGCCGGCCGCAGGGGGGCGGGCTTCGATCTCTTTTACTTCAAAGGTTTTGTTGCCGCGATAATAGGCGGCGGTGATGGTTGGGTTCGTCATGGTGTCAATCTGCTTTCGAAGTTTGTAGGTTCCCGGCGCGGTCGAGGCGGTAAATCCGCTCTGCCACGCCGCCGAAGATCTGTGCCCGCGCCGGGGGCAAAAGATCCGCCAGAAGATCGCGGCTTGTGGCGCACCAATCGCGGTAGGTCGATGTTTCGTTCAGCACCGGCCAGTCGCTGCCCCAGATCAGCCGCGCGGGGCCGAACAGGCGCACCAGGGTCGAGGTGACCTGAGTGAGCGATGGTCCTGACACACAGGCCGTCAGCCCGGACAGTTTGCAGCTCACATTGGAGCAACCGGCAAGCCGTTCCATGCCGTGTTCCCATGCCGCAAGATCGGCAGGATCGGGCTTGGCCGCATGATCCACCACCATCCGCACCCCAGGATGCGCTAGGGCCAGATCCAGCGCCGGCGCGAGGTGGTGCGGTTGCACCAGCAGGTCGAGCACCAGGTCCGCGGCCTCCAGCTGTTTCAGGACCGGAGAGCCGATCAACCGGCGCAGCCAATCCGCCTCTGGCTGCGGCTGGGCCATGGCGCGCACACCGACGAGCGCCGGATCTTGCGCCATCCGCATCAGATCATGTGCGCCTTCGGCGGTTTCAGGATCGACCCAGCCGACCACGCCGGCGATCCCCGGCGTGTCGCGCGCAAGGCCCAGCAGAAATTCTGTTTCCGCGACCTCTGGCACCGATTGCACCACGATGGTGCGTGCGATGCCATTGGTGATCAGTGACCCGGCAAGATCCTCGGGCATGTGATCGCGGTTCAGCACCGGTCTGTGCGGCCCGATCCAACCATATCCGCCGCGATCAAGCTGCCAGTAATGCTGATGCGCGTCGATGATCATTTTGTGGCCCCTGATGTCAGGCCCGAGACCAGCATGCGCTGCAATGGCAGGAACAAAAGCAGCGTGGGAACGGTTGCCACGACCGACCCGGCCATGACCGCGCCCCAATCGACCTGGACATCACCGAAATACTGGTAAAGCCCCAGCGGAATTGTCTTTTTGTCGTCCTTGGTGATCAGCGCCAGTGCCAAGAGATATTCCGACCAGCTTTGCAGGAAACCAAAGGTCGCCGCCGCCACCATGCCCGGCCACATGATCGGCAGCACGATGCGGGTCACCACAAAGAACCGCGAGGCACCGTCGACAATCGCCGCCTCGTCGAGGCTGCGGGGGATCGTCGTCAGATAGCCCACCAGCAAATAGATGGTGAAAGGCGTGATAAAGGCGGTGTAGCACAGGATCAGACCCACCTGGCTGTTGATCAGGCCCGCGCGCGCAAAGAGGATGAAGATCGGATTGACCAGGATGATCCAGGGAAAGAACTGCCCGCCCATGATCGAGCCGAACACCAGCATCCGGCCGGGAAAGCGGAACCGCGACAGGCCATAAGCCGCAAAGAGCGAGATCGTACAGGCCAGCAACGTCGCGGTGATGCAGACAAAGAGGCTGTTGATCACGTAGATCCAATACCCGTCGCTGAGCACGCGGATGTAATTGTTGAGGGTCCAGCCGCCCGAGGCCGCGCCGAGCGAGACCGAGATATTCTCGAACGAGCCTTTGAAGACGAACCAGGCGGGCGCCAGCAGGAAGACGGCGAACAGCGCAAAGAGCGCCAGCATGGAGCCATTCTCGATATACTTGGCGGCACCTTTCTTGTGGAAGGTCTGCATCTTATCCTACCTTGTCCTGCATGTCGGAAAGCCCGAAGAAGCGGAAATAGAGCGCGCCAAAGACGCCCATGACGATGGCCATTGTCACGCCGATGGCGGCGGAATAGCCGATACGCAGATCGACAAAGGCCTTGAGATAGACCTCGGTGGCCAGCACGTTGGTATAGGTGCCGGGGCCCGCGCCAGTGGTCAGCCAGACATAGACGAAGTTGTTGAAGGTCCAGATCACGCTCATCAACGTAAGCACCGAGATTGTCGGCATCAGGTAGGGCAGCGTCACAAAGCGGAACATCTGAAACCGGTTGGCGCCGTCGATCTCGCCCGCCTCATAAAGCTCGCCCGGCACGGTCTGAAGCGAGGCCAGCAGCGAGACACCGATCAGCGGCGTGGTGTTCCACACAACGATGGTGACAATCGAGGGCCAGACGGTAGCCAGATCTGCGGTAAAGGCGATAGGGTCGTCGATCAGCCCAAAGTTCAACAGCCAGCGGTTCAGCGGACCATTGGTCGGCTCAAACAGCCAGCGCCAGGCGATGACCGCGACAACCGGCGGCGTGGCCCAGGGCACCAGCAAGATCAACCGGGCAATGGTGGTCATCCTCATGTTGCGCAACACGTTGGAGTTCAGCAGCAACGCAAAGCCAAGTCCGAGGATCATGCGGATTGTGACCGACACCGCCGTCAGCCAGAAGATCGTGTTAAAGGCAATGTGGAAGGACGACGACGAGGTCAGGAATTCCCAGTAGTTTGCCAACCCAACCCAGTCGCCGCCCTGGCGCAGCTTGAGCAGGGTGATGTCGGTGAAGCTGAGTTCAAGGTTGTAGAGCGTCGGGTAGAGATAGAAGCCGACGAGTACCAGGAACGTCGGGAACAACATGGCAAAGACCGTCATCCGGTCGCGCATCAACGGGCTTAATTTCATCGGATCCGATCCTGATTGGCGTGTCGGGGGCCGGCGCGTATGGTCGGCCCCCCGGGGCATTTACTGGTCAAGCATCCGGTTGATCTCGCCCAGCAGGTCGGCAGCGGCCTGATCCAGCGAGGTTTGGCCCGAAAGCGCGGTGCCGAAGGCACGTGAGGTCACGTTCCACAGCGGCCCGACACCGACGCCGCTTTCGGCATAGGCGCCCCATGTGCGGGTGTGATCGGCCAACTGCTTGGCAAAGCCCATCTCTTCGTCACGGTATTCGATTTGCGACAGCAGGGTTTTCTGCGCCGGGAACTGATTGGTGTAGTATTTCTCGAACAGCGGTGCCGAAGCGAGGAACTGGACAAGTTTCCATGCGGCTTCCGGTTCATCGGTGTTGGAATTCACCACCAGCGTCCGCCCGCCCAAATGGGTCAGCGGAGCAGAGTCGCCAGCCATCATGACGGTCGACTGGAACGGCAAAGGTTGGCCGGGGTTGGTCTCTTCGTAGGCGCCCAGAAGCTGGCGGTAGGTGTTGGTGGGCATCGCAGCAAAGGCCTGATCGCCATCAAGCAGCGCCTGCATCAGCGCCGGGTCATGCGGCTGGTCGATCGACAGGATGGATTTCGGCGCCAGACCCTCGTCGATGTAGGTCTTGAAATAGCCCATCGCCGCAGCGAGCTGATCCTGCGACACGCCGATGTCATAGCCGCCGTTGCCGTCGGCGCTGATGAACTCAGCCCCGTTCGACCACAGGTAATAGTTCACCGGGAACCAGACCTGGTGCGCGGCGGGAAAGGCGAATCCGGTCTTGCCGGTCGTTTCCTTGATCGTGCGGCTGGCGGCCAGAAGTTCGTCCCAGGTGGTGGGGGCTGCGACACCGGCCTCTTCCAGCACGTCGGTGCGCATCACCATCGCCCAGGTGTCGGCGCTCCAGGGCAATCCCCAGTGCTGGCCTTCGTAGGCCGTCAAATCCGTGGCAATGAAATCATCAAAGCCGTTGGGCAGCGCGCCGTATTCCTGTAGCTCTTCGATGGGCAAGACGGCCTGGGCTTCGGCCATTTCCTGGGTCCAGACAAAGGCGATATGCACCACGTCCGGCCCCTGACCGACCGCGGATTCGCGCAGGAACTGGTCGCGGCTGTCCTTCCACGAGATGGTTTCCAGCTCGACCTTGATGTCGGGGTTTGCCGCTTCGAATTCGTCCAGGGCCGCGCGCATTTCCTCGCGCTCGCTGTCGTTGAAGCGGAATGTGATGTTGGTCTCGGCGGTGGCCGAAACGGCCATCAGCCCTGCCAGCGCCGTCGAGAGCGTTAATGCCTTCAGCGTGGTGCGTTTCATGATGTTTCCTCCCATCAGTTTCTTGTCACTGTCGTTTCCGCAACGCAGAATCTGCGCAGCGCATCGGGATCGGGTTCGAACCCGATCCCCGGTCCGTCCGGCACGGGCAATCTGCCCGCGTTCGGACGCAATTCCATGTCTCCCAAATCGGTGCGCAGCGGGTTGGGATTCGCGTCCAGCTCGACCCTGCCGTCACATTTTAGCGCCGACATGACATGTAGCGAGGCCGCAAGGCCCAGCGCCGTCCCCATATAGTGCAGCATCACCTGTGCCCCCTGGTCCAGCGCATCGCGCCCGACCTCCATCGCGCCAGAGATCCCGCCCCATTTCGCCACGTCCGGCTGGACCACGCCCAACCTGCCTTGCCCGACCATATCGGCGAACTGCCGGGCCGAGGTAATGTTCTCGCCCGCTGCAATCGGCACCGGGGTGCCCGATGCCACCTGGGCCCAGTCCCTGAGCGGGTCCAGCGCAAAAATCGGTTCTTCGACAAAAGCCAGATCATGGGCCGCGAGCAGGTTGATCACCTCCGCCGCCTCTTGTCCTGACCAGTTCTGGTTGGCATCGACCCCCAGCATCATGCCCGCCGGGTCGCCGGCGCGAAACCGTTCAAGCAGGCGCTTGTCGCCAGCCGCATCAAAGCCGACCTTCAGCTTGACGCCGGTGTGGCCCAATTCGATCAGCCGCTGAGCAAGATTGTCCGGGTTCTCGACCCGCGGCGAAGAGGCATAGACCGCCACATCGCCGGACGGATCTGTCGACAAGAGCCGCGCCAGCGGCACATTTGCCGTTTTGGCCGCCAGGTCCGCCGCTGCCATGTCGATCGCCGACAGACAATGGTTGAATGGCCCCGGCTCGCCGGTATGGACAATCATCCGGGCCCATTCCCGTTCCAGCCGGCCGCGCAGCGATGCCCAATCGCCGACATCTTTTCCCAAAAGGCTGTCACCGATCGGACCTTCGAACAGGGCGAGCTTTGCGAGATTGCCCTTGGGCGGATAGTTGCACCATGCCTCGCCCCAGCCAGTCAGGCCCGAATCCATCGTGAGTCGCACCAGCAACCCGTTGCGAACCGGCATCAGCGCCAGCGTCGAAACCGGCCCCTCTGGCACTTCACATGCAAGGGCAAAAACCTCGATCCGGTCGATGCGGCCTTCGACCATCTGGCTGGCCTTCAATGCGTTCCGAGCGTCCATGAAGTGTCTTCCCCGTTCAGTTGATGGGTGGATTAATTAGTGATTGACGAGTGATTGTCAACTGATTAATCAATAGTCCAACCAGTGAATGCTGGCCGATGCATCACGCGGCATGTTACCAAGGTTGCAAATTCAACAGATGGAATGAAGTCGATGTCACGTGCAGACGCCTATCATGAGTTTCGAGAACGCCTTCTGTCGGGCGAGCTTGCGCCGGGTCAGTTTGTTACCCAGAAGGAGCTGGCAAAGCTTGCCGGGGTTCCCGTGGGCACAGCCCGCGAGGCGATCCAGCGATTACAGCACGAATCACTGCTGAAGGTGCATCCGCAGCGCGGCATTCAGGTGATCGACCTGACCACCAAATTCATCCGCAATTCCTTTGGCTTGCGCATGGCGCTTGAACTGCACGCGGTAGACAATTTTGCCTCTGGCGAATTTGAGACCGAGGTGGACGCGCTGATCGATGCCACCGGGGCCATGCTGGAAGAAGCCCAGCGCACAACCGACCCAGAGGTTCTGAAACGTGCGGTGGATGTCGACTGGGACATGCACGACAAGCTGATCGAATGCCTGGACAATGCGCTGATCTCGGAGACCTATCAGATCAACGCCACCCGGTTGCGGCTGATCAAGGTCAGCAACCGCCTGTCGCCGGATCGCGTGCATTCGGCGCTGAAAGAGCACCTCGACGTCTTGCACCACTGCAAGGCGCGCGACGGAAACGGGGCCCAGAGAGCCCTGGCACATCATATGGACACGGCCCTGTCGCGCGCGCTTCAGGGAAAATAGGGAGCCTCGAAATGGCGCAGATCGAACTGAGTTCCGCCGTCAAGCGATACGGCAGTGTGGACGTTATCCACGGCATTGACGTGGATATCAAAGACGGCGAATTCGCCGTTCTAGTCGGCCCATCGGGCTGTGGCAAGTCGACCCTCCTGCGAATGATCGCGGGATTGGAGACGGTCTCGGACGGGGAAATCCGCATTGCCGACAAGGTGGTCAATGACCTGCGTCCAAAGGAACGCGGCATCGCGATGGTGTTCCAGAACTACGCGCTCTACCCGCACATGACGGTGCGCGAAAACATGGGGCTCTCGCTGCGACTGTCCAAGGTCGCGCCCGATACCATTCGCAGCAAGGTGGATGACGCGGCGGCGATTCTCGGGCTGGAGGCGCTTCTCGACCGCTATCCCCGCCAGCTTTCGGGTGGTCAGCGCCAGCGGGTGGCGATGGGACGCGCCATCGTGCGCGACCCTGCGGTGTTCCTGTTCGACGAGCCCCTGTCGAACCTCGACGCCAAGCTGCGGGTCAAGATGCGCACCGAGATCAAGGCCCTGCACCAGCGGCTGAAGACCACGATCGTCTATGTCACCCACGACCAGATCGAAGCCATGACAATGGCCGACAAAATCATCGTGCTGGAGGGCGGTCACGTCTCGCAGGTCGGCACGCCGCTCGATCTCTATGACAACCCGCGCAACCGTTTCGTGGCCACTTTCATCGGGTCGCCCTCGATGAATATTCTGCCCGCTACGACGGGTGAAAACGGCACCCTGGTTCTAAAGGACGGGGCAACGCTGACCATCGGGCATCACCTGCCGGCAGGGCAACAGGTCGAGTTTGGCATCCGCCCCGAGCACCTGAGCCTGACTGACACAGCCGACAACGCGCTGTCGGTGCAGGTCGTCGTGACCGAGCCGACCGGGGCCGAGACATATGCCGTGACCGACCTGCAAGACACCGAGGTTGTCGCCGTACTGCGCGAGCGGGTCACGCTCGAATCCGGCAGCCGGATACACTTTGCCATAGACACAAATCACTGCCATCTGTTCGATCCGGCGACAGGAGATGCCATCAATCGAAATCCGGGATTGCATTGACCTAATGGGATGAACGGCCTTCCCGTCAAACCCTCCAAGCAGCCAAAGCGGCCGACAGAATGAAGTAAAGAGGGCGGAACCAAGGTATTGCTTCCGCCCTGTTCATTATTGAGGCGCGTGTTGGTTGAACATGTCAACGACGATGTCCCACCCCTCGCCATTGCGCTGCAAAACGAACAGATACGTCCCTGCGGTCTCCATGCCGACAGCGGCAATACTGGCGTTGTATTCACCAATCATGACGGCCTGCGTGCCATCGGCTGACACGAGTAGCTCATCAAAGCTGTGAGTCAGCTTGCCTTCGTTTTGAATGATGAATCCAAACGTACCGCTGGGCACATCCAGCCCCACAATTGGTGCTTTGTCAGGTTCAATCCAGATTGGCGCATCGTTATAAAGTGCAACAAATGCTTCGAGGTCATAATCAGCAATAATCTGGTTATATGTGTCGTTGTAGGCTGTGAATTCAGCGCGCAGGTCATCCGCGGTATCTGCCAAAACTGACAGGCTGGTAAACAGCGTGAGGGCAAAGCCCGACAGGGAGGATCGCAAGAGCATGTCTTGTCCTTTCACGTTTAGATCAAATTTTTGGGGGAGTAAGAGGGTTCAGGCGGCTTCGGGCCGCAGGAAGATGACCTCTCGTTTGACTTGCCAGCGGTTGTCCTGAAATACGAGGTCGATGCTGAGGGTCAGATCCATGTCTGTTCCGTTCAGGTCATTTTTGCGTGACAATAATACATGGGCTGTGTCACCGCTTACGTCGATGCTGTGGTATTTTGCCCAGGTGTTCATCGGCGGATCATTGGCAGCGCGTTTGGACGCAAACAGACCTTTGAACGCTTCCTTGTTTGCGGTGTTCAGATTGTGTTCATGGTCGATCATGATGACGTGCAAATCGTCATGGTAAATGCGTTCAAGTGCGTCCACATCATAAGATGTCGCTGTTTCGATCAATTCATCAACGGCTTGGCGCACCTGGACATCGGTTTGGGTCTGCTCTGGCATTGGTCAGCCTCGTTTTTCAAAGATTGGGAATGGGCATTACGGGTGATTTACAGTTCCGCGGATCGGGTAGTTGTTGTCGGGGTTGCGCACAAAACGGAGACCCCCCAGCAGGACCTTAAGGTCAGGGCGCGCGAACGGCGCGTTCGAGATGTCGGTGATCTGCACCTTGCCCTCGTGGTTGATCACAAAGAGACCCGGCTCGGCAAAGTTACGGTCAGTCTCCTGCGCGGAACGCGGGGCAGACACGTACAAACCAAGGGTGTGCATTTGCGCCTCGGTCAGCCCGTAGCCGACGGGATAGTGCGGCGCGACCTCGGTCATTTGATCGGCGGCCTTGGTTTCAGGATCACCTGACACCGCAACCACATCAACGCCAAGGGCCTGAAAATCGGGCAGCAACGTGTTGAGCGTTTTGAGATAGCTGGTGCAAATCGGGCAATGTTTGCCACGGTATACAACAACCAGCCTCCAATCATGGCCGCCTTCGGGCTGACCGAGGTTCAATGTGCCGCCACCAAGACGGGGGACGTCTATATCGGGAAATTTGGCCCTGGCTTCCATTTTCTGAACAGTCATCCTGTTATCCTTGTCGTTTTGTTATGATCGTTATAAAACCTCCCCATCCAGCATGGTCAAGAGGTTTTGTAATGAGCACTACAAAAAAAGTCGGACGCCCCAAAAAATTCGACAGGGACGGTGCATTGCTCAAGGCGATGGGGGTTTTCTGGAAACTGGGATACGAGGGGGCATCAATGAAGCTGCTGACCGATGCCATGGGCATCAACAGCCCCAGTCTCTATGCGGAATTTGGCGACAAACAGGCTCTCTATCTCGAAGCGATTGATCGGTATTCCCTGAATGATGCTTGCGCTCCGCTTGTCGCCCTGGACGAGGAACCAGACATTACCTTGGCCGTGAGAGCGTTTTTCGAAGCGGTGATTGATTATTCAACCGAGCATGAAAGCGGTGCGCGCGGTTGTTTTCTGGCGTCATGTGTTGCGACCAGTGCGGGCCACATTGACGGCACGGCAGAAAAGTTGCGCAACGCGATTGAGGCGACCGATACCCGGATCGCCGCACGTTTTGATATGGAAAAGGCGCGTGGCACTTTGCCCGCAGACTTCCCGTCAATGCACCAGGCGCAAATTCTGTTCGACCTTCGACAGGGATTGGTGTTTCGCGCGCGTTCTGGCATTTCTGCCGAAGAATTGGCCGCCGCCATTGACCGGAATGTGCACGCTGTTCTGAAAACCGCCTAGGCCGCCATATCAAACCGCCCAGGGTTGTGGTGCACTTGGAAGGTTTCCCCGCGTATCCCGCCCGTCTTGGCCATGGTGTGGCGTCCGGCTTTGTTCAGCTCATTCCGAACCTTCCAACGCCTCTTTGATGCCAGGTTTCATTTTCCAGCTGGGCACTGGCTGTTCTTTTCCGTGTTGTGGAATGTGGGCGGACTGTTCCACCAGCGTCATCTCGGGAATGTAGCGTGGGCAGTTCAGGTAGATGTGCTGTGTTTCGACCTCAACGATACGTTTGGCACCTGC
Organism: Marinovum sp. 2_MG-2023; assembly: GCF_030548265.1. Classification (NCBI taxonomy): domain Bacteria; kingdom Pseudomonadati; phylum Pseudomonadota; class Alphaproteobacteria; order Rhodobacterales; family Roseobacteraceae; genus Marinovum; species Marinovum sp. 2_MG-2023. The sequence goes on from NZ_JAUOSD010000026.1 coordinate 9,904, forward strand.
AAAATCCTGTTTGAGCGGATGATCGTCATGCACCGTTGCCTTGCCGTTGATGCGAACCCTCAAATAGCGATTGCCCTCTTCATTATCGAACCGCAAGAACAGCATGCCGATATTTGGATTGTCGATGATATTGCCCAGCGATTTATACATTCTGTTCCCGTCATAATCGGGAAAGATGATTGTGTTGGGTCCAGTGATCTTGATGAACCCTTCGGGGCCGCCTTTGAACGAGCAATCTGTGTTTTCACCCGATGACGTCGCAAGGAAAAAGTAGGTCGCGCTTTCGACAAAGTCGCGATAGCCGAACTGGTCGTCATCAAAGCTGCTGACGCATGTGGCCTTTTCGATTAGATCTGCGACATCGCGGGCATTGTAACGGCCCTGCAATGCGCGGCTGCCTTCGCCATACATAGCCATTGTCGTACTCTCCTTTGTAAATAAAAAGTCGCGCCCAGTTACGGGCGCGCAGGTGAGGGAGGTATTAATCCGTCAGGTCTTCGGCGGGTGAAAATCCCTTTGCGGTGATCTCTCCTGTCGGGTTTGTTGCATCCCCAAATCCGATAACGGGGCGGCGCGGGTTTTTGTTGTGCATCAATGCCAGCGCATCTGCCCGTGCATAATGTCCGGCGGGATCAGCAGCGGTTTTTGAATGTGAAATGAGGCCAAGATCAATGTCAGAGACGACAATGCCTTCTTTGTCGTGATCAATGTTTTCGCCAAATTCGGCGCCATTGGGCCCAAAGATGCGTGAATACCCGCCGCCGATCTCGACGAACTTTTCGTGCATCTCGTTTTTGACCAACAGATCATAGATCGGCTTGTCGATCACAGACGTCGCCGCGAGCACGAAGCACTGCCCTTCAACGCCGTAAATCTGGTTCACATTGATTGAGACCTCGGGGCTGAACGCCTTTGACAGCTTCGCATAGAGGCTGAACGCGGGCCAAGCGGCACAGTGGATTTCCTCGTCCTGGCTGAACATCGCATATTTCGACAACGGCTGAAGGTTTTCCCAGCAGCACAATGCGCCGATATTGCCCAATTCAGTTTTGTTGACGAACATGTCGGACCCGTCGCCTTCGCCAAAGACCGAGCGCTCCACATGGGTCGGCTTGAGCTTGCGACGGCGAGAGATCACCTGACCTTCGGGGCCGTAGTGCCATTGCGCCATATAAAGGCTACCGCCTTCGCGTTCGGAAACACCCATCACAACATGGATATTATTGCGACGGCAGGCAGCGCGCAGTTTCATGTCCTGTTCAGAGCCGGCCACCATGGCGTTTTGAAAGTAGGGTGCTGCAAATTGCATGTTGATGGCTGGCGGGTTGAACCAGATCCACCATGGATAACCGGGCAGCCATGTTTCCGGAAAGTTCAAAAGCTCAACGCCTTGTTTGCCCGCTTCGTCGATCAGCCCGATCGCCTTTTCGACACCAGCATCCAGATCCAGCAGGATCGGCGCGGCCTGTACGGCGCCAACTTTAACGATTTTACCTAGTGGACCGTGTCCAGCCATCTTAGTTCTCCCAGTGGTTTTATTTTCTCTAGCCAAGAGGATGGGCCATTTCAAAACGCGCCGCTTGCGTTTTCAGGCCAGAAAACATGCGTTTCCCGGCCAAAATACTAGTTATCAGTGGAAATTATTGCAAAGCTGCATTAAGGTACTTTGAGCCCGCTAAACGAAAGGTTTGCAATGCCCAAAGTTTACGCCACTGATCACCATCCCCGCGGCGAACGGTTCGCGTTTTGGCGCGATGTCATCTGCGAAGCCTATTTGCCGATCCATTGCGAAACACATGATACGCCCCGTTTTGAAGGACGTATCGAACTGGACCGTTTGTCCAAGCTCAACATTTCCCGCGTCAAAGGCAGCCCGCAGTGCGTGTCACGCCACAAAATGCAAATCGCGCGGAACACCGATGCGTATTTTATGCTTAGCCTCCAATTGACGGACCAAGGCCATCTGTCACAAAGGGGGCGTACAACAATGTTGCGTCCAGGCGATTTCGGGCTCTATTCCACGGCCGAACCTTACGAGATTTCCTGCAAGCAACCTGTGAACCAGTTAATCGTGCAAATCCCTGAAAAAGCCCTGCTGGAGCGGGTGCCGGATGCCCATGAATTGACCGGCTGCGGGGTCGCGGCCAACACGGAAATCGGGGGGTTGGTTTCGTCGCAACTGCGTGAAAATGCATCCAGAATCGCAGCGCAGAGCAGTCTCGTGCAATCGCATATGCAGGACATGATGGTTGACCTTGTGGCGACAGGCCTGTCGACCCTGATCAACCACAAGGTCGAACTGTCGCGCCCCGGTCATTTGTTGCTGACCCGCGCCAAGGAAAAAATCCGCGATCACCTGCGTGATGATGAACTTTCGCCTGCATTTATCGCCGCGTCGCTAGGGATGTCTCAGCGAAATCTTGCCCGCGTGTTCCAACGCGACGGCGACACCATTTCGAATTTCATTCGTCAGTCGAGACTGGACGCCATTGCAGCTGACCTGATTGATCCGCGTTTCGCGTCTCACTCGATTTCGCAGCTGGCGTGTAAATACGGCATCACAAATTTTCAGCACTTCTCGACGATGTTCAAATCGCATTTTGGGATGTCGCCGCGCGCGTTTCGGACAACAAAGCGTAACTTGCAGTAACGCTAGAGATCAATTTCGATTACGCCGTCCTTTTCTGCTGCGCGGGACTGGCAGAGGATAATCCCGCTTTCCCGCTGGCTTTTTGACAGCACGAAATCGCGGTGTTCGACATCACCGGACACCAGCCCGCACTTGCATACGCCGCAAATGCCATCGGCACATTTCACATCCACGCGCACCCCGTTTTCAATGAGAACATCCGACGCGGTTTTATCCGCAGGCACCAATAATTCCTTGCCGGATTTGGCAAGTTTGAGCGTAAAGGCATGGTTTTCATAATCGGGCTGTTCGGGCACCGAAAAATATTCCAGATGGCGCGCGTCTTCGGGATAGCCCGCGCGTTCTGCGGCCTCCATCACCGACGTCATGTAGCGGTCCGCGCCACATGTATAGACATGCCAACCGTCACGATAGCCCGCCAGAATTTGGTCCATATCCGCACGGCTGCCTTCCTCTGTGATATGCAAATGAACGCGGTCAGCCCAAGGGAAGGCTGCGATGTCATCCAAAAGGCCCATACTCGCGCGCGTGCGTCCGGAATAATGAACCACAAAGTCGCGCCCTTCCGTGTATAATTCATGGGCCATGGCGATCATCGGGGTGATCCCGATCCCGCCCCCCATGAGCACCGATTTGGTTGCTGAATTGTCCAGCGGGAAATGGTTGATTGGGTGCGAGATGAAAATCTTGCGCCCTTGGGTAAAGATACGATGGAGCAAGGCTGATCCACCGCGTCCTTCGTCCTCGCGCAGCACGGCGATCTGGTATTTCGAACGATCCGCAGGATTGCCGGACATTGAATATTGACGCAGAAATTCGGGCGCAACGACAATGTCCAGATGGGCGCCAGCGGTCCATTCCGGTAAATCACCACCTGAAACGGGCGTGAATTCATATTTGGTCACGCCAACGGCGGTTTTTTCGGCTTTCGTGATTTCAACCTGAATGACAGGGCTTTCGCCATCCGCCGTATAGACATGCAGCACGCTTTGGTCGCCGCGCGCGCGCCGTGCCTTGTACTCATCCGCGGTGATCATGGCCTGATAGGCTTCAATACCCGCCTCGCGGTCCATCAGATGCGGGTAAGGATAAGGGTGGGGGGCCAATGGGGCGGGATAGACCGCAAGTGTTTGGTCCTCGTACTTTAGATCGAGGTCCTTTTGCAGCGCGCGCGCGTTTACGGGGTGCTTTGTCGGGCGATAACCGCCGTCTTCGTTGATCTCAAGATCCCACCACCATTTCTTGACGGGGTTCAACGTGCCGTTTTCAACAACATCATCAAGCCTGGCCAGTACCGGTGCCAATTGCGGCACATTCATTGCCGCCCAGCGGAACGGCTTTTCCTTGAAAATACCTTCGAGGTTCCAAGGGCAGGTTTTCATGCACCGCCCACACATCGCACCCCCTGGTGTGGTTATGCGATAGGTTGCGCATTTCTGGCTGTCGGATTTCCATATCTCATAGCCATTGAACATCAGCTTTGGGCCAGTGGTAATCGCGCCGGAGGGGCATTCGCGCGCACATTTATTGCAGCTTTCGCAGAATTTTTGCAGGCCAAAATCAATCGGCTTGTCGTGCGCCATGGGCAGGTCCGTTGTGACCGTGCCGGATTTCAATCGCGGGCCCAGATAGGGGTTCAGGATGACCTCGCCGATCCGACTGACCTCTCCCAATCCAGACAGCAAAAGCAGCGGAGGTTGCAGGACTTCGCCATCCATCACCGTGTGGGCTCTGGCTTTGTAGCCCAGATTCCTGATTTGCTTGGCGATGACACCCCCAAGCAGGGAAAAGCGCAAATAGGCGCGCATGGATTGGGCGACTGCGATCCAATCGTCGCCGGATGACCCTTCCATTGTTTCATAACCCTGATCAATAATCATGTTGATCGCTTGGTCGTGGGGCGGGTCAATCACATCGCCACGCGCGTCATGGGAATACCATGCCCAGTCAGGACAACGCGATATCCCAACCGCATCAACCCCCAACCAATAGCTTGTGGCCTTGACCAGATTTGCGGCTTCTTGCGGGTCAATCTTTACTTTTTCTGGTAGGGGCTCGCCGTCTTGAAGAAGGACAAAAGCACCCAGGGCGCGACGTTGCGCCATTGAAGGTGCGGCCTTGCGCACGTAATGCCCGCCCTTTGCGCCATCCTGGGTCTTTTTGCCCATATCGCCAAACTGCGCACGCGCAAACATGTCCGCCCGTTTGGGGACCCGCGCGACGTTGGGCTCATCAATATAGGTCGTGGGTGTATCAACGCGCTTGAGGTTTTCGAAGGGGTGCGCGCCGTCCACAAACCGCCGCTTGGCAAAAGGCACGGCGTTTGCCGCATTCTTGCGAGACGCTGCGCCAAATTTCCAAGCCGCACCAAAAGCGGATTTGGGTTGGGTTGCCATTGGCGCAAGGGGCAGATCAGCAGCAATTTCAAATGTGGTTGTAACTGCCGCGAGGCCAAATCGGGACCCGATGTAGGGATGACCAAGAACGCCGTCTTCAACCGTCGCAAGGCCGGATGCCACGGCAAGCTTGCCAAGATCGACATCAGTGCTTGAGACCGTATGCCCCCGTGAATCGTAGCCCAAAAGGCGCAGATAATTGGCTAGAACAACCGCTGTTTCGGCTGCCATCAATCCGGCGCGATGGGCCTGGGCATCTTGAATCCACGCGCCACCCACTTCGTCATGCTCTGGTGCGCGTGGGTTTTCGTACAAGAGAACCAGCGCGTGCGTATGGCCATCAATGCCGCTGGCAGGTGCCTCCATCGAATCCTTGAGATCCGCCATTATTATGTCGATCCCGGCCGCCAGAGTCTTGGTCTGGCGAGTTTTCAAATCCTGCGCCAACCGCCCGACATCCGCATTTGCGAAAGGCCGATCCAAAACTGCCGCGTCCGGCAGTTTGCAGACACCGACAACAGCAGCATCCGCAAAATATCCGAACGCCTTAAGATGGTCGGCGCGTTCTTGGGGGTCACGGGGCGCTTGCGCAACCGCCTCATTGATCAGTCCGTCACGTATCGCATCCAGCATCGCCTGGTGCTCGCGCATGGCGTTGATGACAGAACGCGGATCATTTGCCCTTTCGAAGTGCAGCTGCTGCATCGCCGGCACACCAGTCAGATCAGCCGCCCCCGAAACACGCGCAAGGCGTTCGGTTGGATATGGCCCCATATGGACGGGACGATCCTTATCGGAGAAAAAGCGCATTGTCATACTGGGGACCTCAATTGAACATGGTGTTGCGAAGACGCGATGCAACGTTCGGAATTGTCAAATTAACGATGGTTTTCGGGCTGCTTTCCTGCGCCATCCCGATCTGAGGAATCATGGCATAGGTTTCACCCGCGCCAGTCGACAAATCGGATTCTGTGACACGGTGAATTGCGGCCTTCTCCTCCTCGCTCATGGGCGCAAGGAAACCGTGGTTCATCGGGTGGTTGTGGCCCATAAAGTAGGCCATAGACATGTCATCAGCATTCGCCTGACCAGCAAGAAAAGCCCCCGTCAAAGCCGCAACTTTCATGAGTATCATTTTGCCTCCCGCTGGCTTTGTTTACTTGAAATAATAGTTCAACATGGTAATTATTTAGTCAAGTAATATTTGTGGCCGATCATACTTGCCAGTATTGTCATCCAGAATGCAGGCAAACAGGCGAGTCAGATTCATTGGAGCAAGAGCCGAGAGATTTCGAAGCAATGCCAAAGGACTATCACCTTCACGAACGTCTTGGCTTTAAGCTAAGTCGGCTTTCGCGCCTGATGCAGAGCCGCCTGGAGGCAGGCCTGGCCGAGCATGGTTTAACGCGCTTGAAGTGGTGCGTTCTAGCTGGTGTAGGTATGGAAGGGCACAGCGCGCCGTCCGATCTTGCCGATCATCTTGGAATCACCCGCCCAGCGATTTCGCGGCTTCTCAAAGCCATGATAAAGGACGGCTTGATCGAGCGCAGCCTGGTTGAAGAAGACGGCCGTTCACGGCAGATTTCCATCACCGAATTTGGTCAGCAAAAGCTTCAGACCTGTTGGCCTATGGTCGATGCAAATCAGGATCACTTTTTGCAGAAACTGTCAGCCCAACAGCGGCAGGATCTGAACCAAACGCTGAGTGACATGATGCAGGGCGAAGCTGATGCGTTTGACGACCTTTAGTAAATTATGCTCTGAAACTTGGCTGGGGATCGTCAAGGTGCTATGTTAGGCTAAGGACCTGACAGACAACACTATTTCAGGCGGTCACCTCGGTTCCGGCGATAGGTTGTTGCGGTCCTTGTATGGCGGCGGAGGTGGAACAGGTTTGCGGTTTCATCATGGACGGCCAGGAGCCTTTGTGCGTGACGGGAGGATTTGCACCGGGATGCCGAGAACCTCGCCGTTGCTTTCCACGCACAGCAGGATTCTACGGGAAGATCTTTCCAAACAGCCTTTCTTGCGTCTGAACAGAAGGCGCAGGCCCGGAAGAGTCGCGCTCTATCAAGATATTTGGCACCCGCACTCGCCACGACATGTCGGGCCAATCCGCCACTGTCAGTCGCGAATGGATCAGCCGCACCGCCGCGCGGCCCATATCGATGCAATTGGTGTGAATGGTGGTCAGGGGCGGGCGGATGTAGCGCGCGGCGCTAAAATCACCGAATCCGACAACCGAAATATCCTCGGGTATACGCCACCCACGCGCCATCAGGTCCGTCACCGTGGTCAGCGCCAAATCGTCGATGGCGCAGAAAAATGCCGTCGGACGCGCGCCTTCGGCCAACAGGGCGTCAAAACGCTCGGAAAATCCGCCGCGGGTTTTCCAGGTCACGTCATGAACCAACGTTTTTTCGGCCATCAGGCTCAAGGCAGCTGTCATCCCGTTAAGCCGTTCGCGCCGCCCCCGCAGATCGAACGTCCCATGTATATAGGCGAACTCCCTGTGGCCCAGACCATAGAGGTGCTTGGCGACCGCCTCGCCTGCTTCGTGGTCGGTGCCGCCAACGGAATCGGCCTGGTCGAGCGGTTCCAGCCAACCGTTGCAGACAATCGGAACCTTCAGCCCACGCAGCGCATTCAGATACCTTTCGTGGGTCACATTCACCGTCACCAGCCCATCACATTTGGAGGCAAAGCCCATCATTTCGTCAAAATCATGCATCCAGTGCACCTGTGCATCGTAGCCGACATTATTGGCCTCGATCTGTATGCCGGATTGGATTTGCGTGTGGATTTCGCCGTTGAAGTTGCCACCATCCCAAAAAATGGCCCCGATCACCCGCGACTCCTGTCGCGTAGGCAATTGGTATCCCAGCCGTTCCGCCACCGACAAAACCCGCTTCCGCGTCTTTTCGCTGACGCCTGATTTGCCGGCAAGCGCACGGGAAACGGCGAATTTCGACAGGCCGGTTTGTTCGGCAATTGTCTTCATTGTGACCCGCGACATGATCGAACCGTACCTTTCATACTAACCTAACGACGTTTAGTGAGTCAGATAAATACCTGTAAATATTACCTATTTCAAAAACCTTCGTCAGATCGAAAGAAAATTTAGCCTAACTCTTTACCTAACGTTTGGTGAAAAGCAAGAATAAGTCACACAAGAACAAAAAACGCCACCAAGGAGGAAAACCATGCAAAGTCTGACAAGACGTCACTTTCTATCCACGGCAAGCGCGCTGGTTGGCGCGGGAACATCAGGGGTGTTGTTTCCCGCAGCGGCCGCATTTGCGCAGGATCTGCCCCCGCTAAATGAGCGGTTGCCGGAAAACCCGCTTGTGATCACGCCGACCGACCGACCCGGCAAACGGGGCGGGACATGGAACCATGCGCTTGTGGGTGGCGGATCGCTGTCGATGCTGGTGCGGTATCAGGGATACGAACCGCTTGTCCGATTTGACCCTGCCTGGACGAAAATCGAAGCAAACGTCGCCGAAAGCTGGGAGGTCAGCGCAGATTCCAGGACCTATACCTTCAATCTGCGCAAGGGTCACAAATGGTCCGACGGCACAGCCTATACCACCGAAGATATCCGGTTCTGGTATGAGGACCTTCTGCTCGACCCGGAAATAACATTGGCCAACCAAAGCTATTGGTCAACCGGCGGCGAGATCGGCAAGCTGGACGTGATCGACGAAACCAAATTCAGTGTCACCTTCTCGGAACCTAACGGTTTCTTCCTTCAAAACCTCGCCTGGGCGCAGTTCGATCAGCTGACCCGCGCGCCCTCGGCCTATCTCAAGCAATTCCACGCCAAGTATAACCCCGACGCCGACAAGCTGGCGCAGGAGCGCGGGTTCGACAGCTGGGTTGCCTTGTTCCAGCGGGAACATGGGCTGCATCAGGACAATGTTTTCTTTCAAAATTCCAGCCGTCCAACATTGAACGCATGGGCCTTTACCTCGGCCCCCGGCGAAGACACCGAACGCGCCATCGCCGTGCGCAACGATTACTATTTCAAGGTCGATACCGAAGGCACCCAGCTGCCATATTTTGACAAGGTAATGTACCAGATGGTCGCGGACCCAGAGGTTCTGTTGCTGAAGGCGTTGCAGGGTGAAGTTGATCTGATGGATCAATATATTGGCACCCCAACCAACAAACCTGTCCTGTTCGACGGTAAAGCAGACGGCGATTATGACTTCTATACGCTGAAAGAAAGCGCCGCCAATGTCATGGTATTTCAGCTTAACCTGAACCACACCGACGCCACCAAGCGCGACTTGTTCAACAAACGAGACTTCCGCGAGGCGCTTTCGATTGCCATCGACCGTCAGGCATTGATTGATGCGGTCTTTGTCGGGCAGGGCAGCCCCGCGCAGCCGTCAATCAGCGAAAGTGATCCGCTATATAACGAACGGCTGGCCAAACAGCACACCGAATATGATCCGGATCGGGCGAACGAGATCCTGGATACCCTTGTGCCCGACCGGGACAGTGAAGGCTATCGTCTGGACGCCGAGGGCCGTCGTCTTTCGATTATCTTTGAAATTGACCAGGTGCGCACGACCTTTCTTGATATGTTCGAACTGGCGCTGCCGATGTTCCAGGACGTCGGGATTGATGCCCAAATCCGCACGATGGATCGGTCGCTTTGGGAAACCCGAGTGCGCAATGGCCGGGATTTTGACGCCTCGGCCCACCAGTTCGGCGCCAATGCCGGGATCGCTGCAATGATTGACCCGCGTTACTTGGTGCCGTTTTCGTCAAACTCGATCTATGCACCGGGCTGGGCGCGTTACTATATCGACCCGACCGCAGGCGATGCCGAGGAACCGCCCGCCGAAATCAAGGCGCAGCAGGAATTGTATCGCAAACTGCTGTCGACGGGCGATCCCGATATGCAAAAGGAATTGTTCGGTCAGATGCTGGACAATGCGGCGGATCAGTTTCTGGTCTTTGGGGTCAGCCTGCCGCCGGATGGCTACGGTATCGTCAAGAACGACATGGTGAACACGATGGACGTCATGCCAAACAGTTTTGGTTGGCCGACCCCCGGTCCGGCGCGTCCAGAGCAGTTCTTCAAGTCGTCGACTTGACGACAAACTGGTGAGCGGTCCTCCCCCGCTCACCTCCTTTTCTTCAATTTTCCAAAATCACCGGCAGGGGTTCTCTGCCGCATACCAAAGGTCTGTCCATGTTCAACGCGCGAAAAGATACAGAAACTACGCTCAGAACCCCACATTGGTATCGCAGCGCGACCCGTTGGACCCAGCTCACATTGGCTGAGGATGACCCGATCAAGTTTGATCCAGAGCAGTGGATCGACATTTTCAAACGCACGAAATCCAACGCGACCTGTCTGTCTGCGGGGGGCTATATCGCCTTTTATCCGTCCAAGGTGCCGTTGCATTACGTCAGTAAATATCTGGGCGACAGCGATCCGTTTGGCCAATTGGTGGACGGCGCACGCGGGTTGGGCATGCATGTCATGGCGCGTGTCGATCCGCATGCGATCCACCAAGAGGCCGCGGATGCGCATCCCGAATGGGTGGCCGTCGATGCCGATGGCAATCCGCGGCGCCACTGGGCCTATCCCGATGTCTGGGTGACCTGTGCCTATGGCAGCTATAACCGGGATTACATGCCGGAAATTGTCCGCGAACTGGTGCGGGATTATGACATTGATGCGGTGTTCGCCAACCGCTGGCAGGGGCATGGCATCTGCTATTGCAAGTCTTGTACAACCGATTTCGCCGCGACCACCGGTTTCGACCTGCCGCGCAGCACCGACACCGCCGATCCGGCGTGGCGCGCATGGTCCAAATGGCGCCGCAGCAAGCTGACCCAAATGGTTGTGGAATGGGATGAGGCGGTCAAGGCGATCAAACCCAACGCCAGCTTCATCCCCAACATGGGGGGTGCATCGCTGATGGAGTTTGAGCTGTCGCTGATTGAAAAGCATTGTCCTTTTCTTGTGGTTGACCATCAGGGCCGCGACGGGACAGAAGCGATCTGGAAAGCTGGCCGCAACGCCAAACGAATGCGCGCCACATTCCGCGAACGGCCCGTCATCCTGATCACCTCGGTCGGGCCAGAGGATCATCGCAACCGGTGGAAGGATAGCGTCACCACCGGGCCAGAGATTGAAAGCTGGATCACCGATGGCGCGATGCATGGCATGTTGCCATGGTTCACCAAGTTTAACGGGGTTGTGCCGGATGAACGCTGGATCGCGCCGGTGGCCGATGCATTCGATCTGCATGCCAAGGTAGAGCCGCTTTTGACCGCATCGTCTACTGCCACGGAAATCGCCGTGCTTGATGCCACCACAACCCTACGCCACTACGATTGGAATGATCGCGCCGCCGCCGAAGCAGACGAATTGGGCGTGGATCACGCGCTTATCGAATCCGGTCTGCCGTTTGAATTCATCTCTGACCATGCGATGAGCGCCGAACTGCTGGATCAATTCCGCCTGATTATCCTGCCCAACGCCGTATGCCTGTCTGATGCGCAATGTGGGCTGCTATCGGATTGGGTCGGGCGTGGCGGCAATCTGGTGGTGATGGGGGCCTCGGCCACCTGTGACCAGGACGGCACCCCGCGCGACGATTTCGGTCTGGCCGATGTGTTGGGCAGCCATCTTGCCAAGGGCCCGCGCGGCCCGCTGAAAAACACCTATGTTGCCTTTGCCGACACCGATCATGCGATCTGTCAGGGATTTGGACCGGCGAAACGGATTATCGGCGGCACCCGGCTGACCGATGTGACCGTCGAGGCCGATACCGGCGCGCCCGTGCTTTACGTTCCCGATTTCCCCGATCTTCCGATGGAAGAGGTCTATCCGCGCGAGGAACCGCATGGCCCGGCGATCATCACCCGCGAACATGCGTCTGGCGGGCGCACGGTGCATATTCCGTGGAACATCGGGGCCACGTTCAATGATGTGTTTGCCGAAGACCACAAGATACTGATCGAAAACGTTGTGCGCTGGACGCTGGGCACCGCGCCGATGCTGGACGTCACCGGCAAAGGCGTGATTGATCTGGCGGTGCGCACGACCGAAAACGGCGTGCTTGCGCTGATGACAAACCTGACCAATCCGATGATGATGAAGGGGCCAATCCGCGACATCTGGCCCGTTGAAGACATCACACTGCGCGCACGCCTGCCCAAAGGGGTCAGCGGTGCCAGTGCCCGGCTGGCTGTCGCGGGCCAAGATGCCAACGTGCGTATCGCGGCGGGAATCGCGCATGTCACGGTGCCGCGCATCGCACTGGCAGAAGTCGTGTCGATAGACTGGAGCTGAACTATGTTTGGGTACGTCCTGAAACGAATTGTGCTGATGATCCCGACGATGATCGGCATATCCTTTATTGCGTTTTTCATCATACAGTTGCCGCCGGGTGATTACCTGACGTCCGTCATCGCGTCGATGTCGGACAGCGGCCAGGACATGCACCCCGACGAGGTGCGCCGCATTCGCGCACTTTACGGCTTGGATGAGCCGATGATCGTGCAATATTTCAAATGGATCACCGGCATCTTGCTGCGCGGCGATTTCGGCTATTCCTTCGAATGGGGCCGCCCGGTCAGCGAGCTGATCTGGGACCGGATGGGCGCGACATTGGCGGTGTCCATGGCGTCGCTGTTATTCGTCTGGATCGTATCGCTGCCCATCGGTGTCTATTCCGCTGTGCGTCGCCATTCGATTGGCGATCATGTGTTCACGTTGTTTGGTTTTTTGGGTCTCGCGATCCCCAACTTCATTCTTGCGCTGACGCTGATGTACGTGGGGTATAAATACATGGGGCAAAGCGTTGGCGGATTGTATTCGCCAGAGTTTGTCGGTGCCCCTGCCAGCCTTGCCAAGTTCTGGGATTTGCTGAAACACTTGTGGATTCCGGTTGTGGTGATTGGCACCTCGGGCACCGCATCTCTGATCCGTATTCTGCGCGCCAATCTGACGGACGAGTTGTCAAAACCCTATGTCATCACTGCCCGCGCCAAGGGTTTGCCAGAGCATCAGGTCATCATGCGCTATCCGCTGCGTATCGCGTTGAACCCGTTTGTGTCGGCCATTGGCTGGGTTCTGCCGCAGTTGATTTCCGGCGTGACGATTACCGCCATCGTGTTGAACCTGCCCACCGCCGGACCGCTGCTGCTGCGCGCGCTGGTGGCACAGGACATGTATCTGGCGGGCAGTTTCATTCTGTTGATGGGCATTCTGACCCTGATCGGGATGTTGATTTCCGACCTACTTCTTGCGGCGCTCGATCCCCGCATCCGGTTCACCTGAGGAGCGTCCCATGACCCTTGTATCGCATTATGACGATCTGGCCGAAGAAACCGGCCCGGCAATTTCGCCCCTGAAACCCGGCGACGACCCCGACAAGATCGCGGTCGCCAGCCAATGGCAGCTGATCCGCGCCCGGTTCTTTGCCAATAAGGTCGCGGTGGTGGCGGGCATCATTGTCCTGCTGTTCTATTTCGTCGGGCTGTTTGCCGAGTTTCTGGCCCCGACAATTCCGTCCAAGGCGCAGCCGCGCTTTACCTATGCGCCGCCGCAAAGTCTTGCCTTCTTTGTCGAGGATGCGGAGGGCAACCGCCGGTTTCAACTGCATGTCAAAGGCTATGCAATGTCGGTTGACCCCGAAAGCCTGCGCCGCAGCTTCACCATCGACCCCGACAAGATCGTGCCGGTCGGCTTCTTCGTGAAGGGCGAACCCTATAAAATGTGGGGGATGTTCGAGATGGAGCGCCGGCTCCTTGGGGCAATCAACAAACGCGACCCGATGAACCTGTTGGGCACCGACAGTCTTGGGCGTGATCTGCTGAGCCGGGTGATCTATGGCACGCGGGTGTCGATGTCGATCGGGTTGATCGGGGTGGCGTCGAGCCTGATCATCGGCACTGTTCTGGGGGCTTTGTCAGGGTTTTATGGTGGTTGGGTCGATCTGTCGGTCCAACGGTTGATCGAAATCATCTCGGCCATGCCGACCATCCCGCTTTGGCTGGGTCTGGCAGCGGCCATTCCGATCACCTGGTCGCCGCTCAAGGTCTATTTCGTGATAACGCTGATCGTGTCGCTGCTGGCCTGGACCGGGTTGGCCCGAGAGGTGCGGGGAAGGTTCTTTGCCCTCAAAGGCGAGGATTTCGTGACCGCCGCCACGCTGGATGGTTCCAGCCAGCGCCGGGTGATCTTTCGCCATATCCTGCCGTCGCTGACCTCGCATATCCTCGCGGTTGTGACGCTGGCGATCCCGACGATGATCGTGGCGGAAACCGCGCTCAGCTTTCTGGGAATCGGGCTGAAAGCCCCGGTTGTCAGCTGGGGTGTGCTGCTTCAGGACGCCCAGAATATCCGCACCGTCGCCACCGCACCCTGGCTGTTGATTTGGCCCTGCCTTGCGGTCGTGGTGTCGGTTCTGTCCTTCAACTTTCTCGGAGACGGGTTGCGCGATGCCGCCGATCCCTATGGTCACTGATGCAACAGACAGCCAACATACATGAACACACGGCCGCAGACGATCTGGCCCTTACGGTACGCAATCTAAGTATCGACTATCACTTGCGGTCGCACATTCTGCATGCGGTGCGCGATGTCAGCTTTGACTTGGTCAAGGGCCGCACGCTGGCGCTGGTCGGGGAAAGCGGATCGGGAAAATCCGTCACCGCGCGGGCGCTTTTGCGGATCATTGACGCCCCGGCGCGGGTCACATCGGGCGAGATCACGCTGTTTGGCCCCGACGCGCCCTTGCGCGTGGATGAAATGGGTGAAAACAGCCGCGAAGTGCGGGCCATTCGCGGGAAACGCATTGGTCTGATCTTTCAGGAGCCGATGTCGTCGCTTTCGCCGGTGCGCACCATCGGGGCGCAGATTGTGGAATCCCTGCGCCTGCACCGCAAAATGACGGTTGCCGAGGCCAAGGCCGAGACGGTCAATCTGTTGCGTCAGGTTGAAATCGCACAGCCCGAACAGATGGCTGACCGCTATACCTTTGAGTTTTCCGGGGGTATGCGGCAACGGGCGATGATCGCCATGGCGCTGGCCTGTGACCCAGAGGTTTTGATCGCGGATGAACCGACGACGGCGCTGGATGTGACCACACAGGCCGAGATCATGGATCTGATTGCGCGGCTGCAACATCAGCGTGGCATGGCGATGATGTTGATCACCCATGATCTGGGTCTGGTTGCGGAAATGGCCGATGATGTGGCCGTCATGCGGTTTGGCCGGATTGTCGAACAGGGGCCAACAGATGCGATTTTTCACGATCCGCAGACAGCCTATACCCGCAGATTGATCGACGCGACCATGCGGCTGGAAACCGGGCACAACCGACCGCCGCCGCCAATGGACGGGCCGCCGCTTTTGTCGGCCAAGGAGGTCAGCAAATACTTTGGCGAGGCCACCTGGCGGGGCAAGAAAAAGTGGGGGATCACCGCAGTCGACGGCGTCAGTCTGGATCTCTGGCCGGGCGAAAACCTTGGCATTGTGGGGGAAAGCGGATCCGGCAAGACAACGCTGGGCAAGATGCTGCTGCGCATTGTCGAACCCAGTACAGGCAAAGTGATCTGGCGGCCGGGTGCGGGCAATGGCGACGCGGCGGAACGTGACGTGACCGCCATGCCGAAAGAGGCGCTCAAGGGGTATCGCCGCGCTGTGCGCTTGGTGTTTCAGGATCCCTTTGCGTCGCTCAATCCGCGTATGACCGTGAAACAGGTTGTTGGTGATCCGCTGATCGTGGCCGGGTTGGCCAGTGGGGCCGCGCTGGAAGACCGGGTAGCGGAATTGCTGGACATGGTGGGCCTGCCACGCGACGCGATGGAGCGTTATCCGCACGCCTTTTCCGGCGGTCAGCGTCAGCGGATCGGGATTGCCCGGGCGCTTGCGCTTGACCCTGAAATCATCATCGCGGATGAGGCGACCAGCGCGCTTGATGTGTCGATCAGAGCGCAGATCCTTGATCTGCTGCTTGATCTGCAAAAGCGGTTGAACCTGTCCTTCGTGTTCATCGCCCACGACATTTCTGTCGTGCGCTATTTCTGTGATCGGGTCGCGGTGATGCATCGCGGCAAGATCGTTGAAACCGGCACCGCCGAACAGATCATCACCGATCCGCAGCACGACTATACCCAGTCGCTGATTTCGGCGGTGCCCAACCCGGATCCCCGCAACAAACGCATGGCAAGCCGTATTCGGTTTGCCAGCTGACAAGAGGATATTATGCCCAGATTTTCCGCCAATCTTTCCATGCTCTACAGTGAACATGGCTTTCTTGACCGTTTTGGCGCGGCTGCCGATGATGGTTTCAAGGCCGTCGAATACCTTGGTCCTTACGATGAAAACCCGGATGCCGTGGCCAAGGCGCTGGCTGACAACGGTTTGCATCAGGCGCTGTTCAATCTGCCGTCGGGTGATTGGGCCGGGGGTGAACGTGGCATTGCCGCGCTGCCGGGGCGCGAAGAAGAGTTCCAAGCGGGCGTCGCCCGCGCCATCACCTATGGCCGCGCCATTGGCTGTACACAGATAAATTGTTTGTCTGGTATCGTGCCTGCCGGGGCAGTGGCCGCCTGCGAAGCGGTATTGGTCGAGAACCTGAAATTTGCCGCTGATCATCTTGCCGAGGCTGGCATTCGCCTGTTGGTCGAGCCGGTGAACACCCGCACCATTCCGGGTTTTGCGATTTCAACCACTGACCAATGGGAACGGATCGCCGCCGCCGTCGGCAGTTCGAACCTGTGGCTGCAATACGACTTCTTTCACATGCAGATCATGCAGGGTGATCTGATTCCGACGTTTGAGCGACTGCAACCGCGCATCGCCCACGTCCAAATCGCCGACACCCCCGGCCGCCACGAACCTGGCACGGGCGAAATCAATCATCCCTTCCTGTTTCAACGGCTGGATGCGCTTGGCTACGACGGCTGGGTGGGCTGCGAATATGCGCCACGGTCCGGCACGACCGAGGGACTGGGATGGATCAACGACATGACAGGAGCAACAGCGTGAAGATCGGATTTATCGGCCTTGGGGTCATGGGACGGCCCATGGCGAAACACTTGATTGATGCGGGTCATGAGGTCGCGGTGTCGCGGGTCAAGGAAGCATCGCGTTTTCTGATCGACGCGGGCGCGCGTGAGGCGGCAAACGCCGCTGATGCCGCCCGCGAAGCAGAGGTCGTGATATTGATGCTGCCGGAAACCGAACACGTCGAAGAGGTGCTGTTTGGCGCAAATGGCGTGGTTGCGGCGCTGTCGCAGGGCGCGCTTGTGATCGACATGAGCTCCATCTCGCCCGTTGCAACGGTGGGTTTTGCCGAAAGAGTTGAGGTGGCAGGTGGTCTATGGGTGGATGCGCCAGTTTCCGGCGGTCAAAAGGGGGCCGAGACCGCCAGCCTGTCGATCATGTGCGGCGGATCTGACGCCGCGATGGACCGCGCGATGCCCATTCTGGAAACGCTGGGCAAACGCATCACCCATGTGGGCCCGGCCGGTGATGGGCAGACCGCCAAGGTCTGCAATCAAATCATTGTTGGCCTGAACATTCAGGCGGTGGCCGAGGCGCTGACCCTGGCCGAAGCGGCGGGGGCGGATGCAGCCAAGGTGCGCGCCGCGCTGTTGGGCGGTTTTGCCGACAGCACGATCCTGCAAGTGCACGGCGAACGCATGATCAACCAGACATTCGATCCGGGTTTCCGCATTCGGCTGCACCGCAAGGACATGACGCTTGCCGTTGAAGCGGCCAAGGCACTGGATCTGATGCTGCCCAACACCGCGAATGTGCAGGGCATGATGAACGCAGCCGTCGGGCGTGGCGATGGCGATCTTGACCATTCGGGAATGATCCGAACGCTGCACGCGCTGTCCGGGCGCGGCTGACAACACAACGAAACGGCGGGGGGCTCGCTCTCGGTTCGGCGCTTTGGCCGCACCGCTGGGGAACCCTTTGCCCAAACCAAGGATAGAAGATGACCGCCAAGACACCGCAAATCCCGTTCGGAGCCGTCTATTTCCGCAAATCCAATCCGCCGCGCGAAGACTGGTCGCGCGACTATGGTATTGCGTCACAGGATGGGTTGAACACCTTTCGCCACTGGTTCATGTGGTCCGCGATCGAGCGCAAGCCTGGCGTCTTTGACTGGGACGATTGCGACCGCCAGCTGGATCTGGCGGCAGAAAACAACATGGCGACGGTGATCGCCGAATTCACCATGGCCGCGCCGGATTGGCTGCAACGCAAATATGCGCAGCACCGCCAGGTCAGCATTGACGGTAAATACATGGCCTCGACCCTCAGCCCGTCGGTGGCGGTGGGCGGTTTCGGGCAGGGCCTGGGCGGGGCGGGCGCGCTTACGCTGAATGCACCCGAAGTGCATGAAGCGGTGATGGAGTTCCTTACGACCCTGGCCACCCGGTACAAGGATCATCCCGGGCTCTACGGCTATGACGTGAACAATGAAGTCAACTATCAGCCGGATTTCGATTTCTCGGACGCCACTGCCGCGGCATTCCGTGTCTGGCTGCAAGAGAAATACGGATCCCTCGATGCCCTGGCCGAGGTCTGGCACCGCTATTCCTATGCCGAATGGGACGACATCATGCCGCCACGGCAGGTCCAGCCCTATGCCGAATGCTACGATTGGCTGCGGTTTCGTCGGGACAACTTCTATGGTCATGTAGAGGACAAGATCGCCACGATCCGCGCCGTCGATCCGCATGCCAAGATCATCTCGCACGGGATTGCCGGGGCTGTGACTGCGCTGGGTCGGCATGGCTGTGACGATTGGCGCGCCGCCAGTCAGGTGGATATCTACGGCTACACATGGATTGCGGCGCGCAAGGGCAATCAGGCCTGGCGCAACTTCTTTGCCGGGGATTTGATCCGTGGCGCGTCACGGGGCAAACCGTTCTGGCATGCCGAGCGTCAGGGCGGGCCGCTTTGGATGCAGCCGCAGGTCATGGGCCGTGACAAAGACGATGCCCGCGTTGCGGAACCTTCTGATATTCGCCTGTGGTCATTGGCCTCTTTCGCCGCTGGGGCACGGGGGATGATGAACCTGCGGTATCGCCCGCTTCTGGATGGGCCGTTGTTCGGGGCGTTCGGCAGCTATGGCATGGACGGCAGCCGGACCGAACGGTCCGACATGGCCGCCAGCATTGCGCAATGGACAAACGCCCCAGAACAAGCCGATGCAATGGCCGCAAAACCAATGCGCGGCGAGGTCGGCCTGCTGTTCGCAGATGAGACACAGATGTTTGACAGCCTGTTGTCGGCCGAGGGTCAGTTCAAGACCTTTCAAGAGGCAATGTGGGGCGCCTATCGCGGGTTCATGGACGCTGGTTTGCAGCCGGACTGGGTGCATCCCGATGACATGGACGGGTACGACGTGATCTATGCGCCATACCCCGTTATGTGGCCTCGCGCTGTGGCCGAGCGCATTCGCGATTGGGTCGCTGCGGGTGGCACCCTGATTTCCGAGGCTTGCCCGGCCTATTTCGGCGATCATGGTCGGGTGGGCGTGCATCAACCGAACTTCGGTCTGGATCAGATGTTCGGCGCGCGCGAGGTTGAGGTGGAGTTCATGCCCGACATTGCCGATCACGCGCATTTCGAGTTGAATGGCACGCGCATGACCTGTGGCGGGTTTCGGCAAGCCTATGATGCGCCCGAGGCCGAAGTTCTGGCGCGTTTTCCCGATGGCAAAGCCGCCATCGTGGCCAATACACATGGGGCGGGTCGCACGCTTTTGGTGGGATCGCATCTGTCGGCGGCGGATTTCCAGGCCAGAGAAACGGGCGGTTCAGGTGCCCCCGGCTGGTGGGATTTCGTCTGCGATTGGGCAGGGGTTACAGCCAATGTCACCTGTACCAACAGCGCCGTGATCACGCGGCTACACTGTTCGGATAACGCCAGATATGTCTGGTGCATCAACCCCACAAACCGCCCGCAGACCTGCCGGATCTCCATTGATGGCGCGCCGGTCGAGGGCAGGCCGCTCTGGCTGGACGGCACCGACCGGGGGGATGGCACCTTCGATCTGACGGACCGGGGGGCATTGGTCGTGTCTGTGCCCGTCTCCTAGAAATGGCGTTCTGGACTTGTAACGGCCCGGTTAGGGGGGTATCGCAAGATGCTCTGCCGCTAACCGGGCCGTTTGATGTTGGAGTTTCCGGTTAAACTTCCCTGGCTGGGAGGGGCGCTGAGAACGATGCAGGGCCTTGCCAACTTGGTGTCGCGTGCCTGAGAAGAATTCCCCCGGGTTCTCGAACGGCCATTTCCGCTGCATAGGTTTTTCAGAGGTCAAAGGCATCGGCCCTGGCCTGGCGAATAGGCCTGAAATAGCTGCGCAACTTGTCCGTCCAATGATCGGCCGCGCGCCGAACCGGACGATCCGTCGCTTTTGGAAACGTCGCGCGGCCGTTGCCTTGCGCTGATGATGCGCGGGGTACGTCCAGCGCATCCCGGCTCACGTCACACCTCGTTCTGCGAGCAAATCTTCGACATCAGCCGTGCTGAGGGCGAAGCGGTGATAGAGCCGGACTGCATAGGCGACGATGACGCGTGGGAAGCTATGACCTTTCAGCCGGGTCATGATGGATGGAACGCCCATCGTAAACACTTGGACAGCCACGAGACCTCAAACAGGTTGCCAGAGCCTCCGTCCAAATCCCATAAAGATACTAATTAATTTCATTGCCGCTTGATTTACCTGTCAGGCAAGCATAGTAAGTACCTCCAAATACCAATGGAGGATTCGATGCCAATCGAAAAGGTATCCATAGATCACTACAAGATTCCGCTTCCACGGGTTCTTACCGATGCGAAACATGGTGAAATGCGTGATTTCGGTTTCGTCGCCGTGCGGATCACCGACCATGAGGGGCGCACCGGGCTCGGCTATACTTACACGGTCAATGCCGGCAGCGGGGCGGTCGCAGCGCTGGCCAGAGAGCTGGAATCGCTTCTGATAGGCAAGGATGCCGACTGTATCGAGGCCCTTTGGCAGCAAATGTGGTGGCGCCTGCATTTCGTGGGGCGCAGCGGGCTGGTCTCTTTCGCCATTGCTGCAATCGACACTGCACTTTGGGATCTCAAGGCGCACAAGGCGCAGATGCCTCTTTGGAAGCTCTTGGGCGGTCACAACCCCAATGTTGTCGCCTACGCTGGGGGTATTGATTTGTATCTTCCGCTCCCGGATCTTCTGGAGCAGACGCGCCAGAACCTCGCCTCGGGCTTGCGCGCCATCAAGATGAAAGTCGGACGGGACAACGTATCCGAAGACATTCAGCGGGTTGCGGCCATGCGCGAACTGATCGGCGACGACATTCCATTGATGGTTGACGCCAACATGGGCTGGAGCGTTGACAAGGCGATCATTGCCGCGCGTCAACTGGCCGAGCTGAACGTGACCTGGTTGGAAGAGCCGACCGATCCCGACGATTATCAGGGCTATGCCCGCATCCAAGCCGAAGGCGGGATGCCGATTGCCGCCGGAGAGAACCTGCACAGCCTATTCGAGTTCCGCCAAATGATTTCGGCCGGCGCTGCGACCTTCATCGAGCCCGACGTGGCCACCTGCGGCGGCATCACGCCCTGGATGAAGATCGCGCGGCTGGCTGAGGCCCACAACCTGCAAGTGACCTCGCACGGGGTGCATGACCTGCACCTGCACCTTCTGGCGGCGATCCCCAACGCCAGCTTCCTCGAGATCCACGGTTTCGGGTTGGAGCGTTTCATGCACAACCCGCTCACCTTTACCGAAGGTCGCGCCCGCGCAGGCGACGTGCCGGGCCACGGCATCACCCTTGATTTCGAAAAGCTAGAGGCCTTCCGCGCCGACAGCTGAACCCATGTCCGGAGGAGAATGACATGACCAAGACCCTTTCCGCCCTCGCGGTGCTTTTGCTCGGCTCCACGTCCGTGATGGCCGCAGACTATGAGCTCAAGCTCGGCCACGCCGCCATTGGTGCCGAAAACCCGGTGCATCTGGCACTGGAGGCTTTTGCCGAGGATATCGCCGAATCCACCGACGGTCAGATCGAGGTAACGATCTTCGGCGGCGGCCAGATGGGCAACGACCGCGAGCTGGTGGAACTGGCGCAGGAAGGCACGATCGACATCGCGGTCCCCACCGTGTCCAAGCTATCGGCCTGGGACCCGGCCTTTGCCGCGCCCGAGATTCCTTACGTCTTTCCCAACCGCGACGTTGCGCTTTCAGTTCTGGGCGGCGCTTATGGAGATTTCCTGGAGCCCAAGCTGAACGACCTTGGCCTCACCACGGTGGGTTGGTTCGAAAACGGCTTCCGGCACGTGACGAATAACCTGCACCCAATTTCCAAGCCCGAGGACCTGCAAGGCATCAAGCTGCGCACGATGGCGGTGGAGGCCCATATCGAAGCCTTCGGCCATCTCGGCGCCAACCCGACGCCGATGGCGTTCTCTGAGCTGTATTCGGCGCTGCAACAGAACGTGGTCGACGGGCAAGAAAACCCGCTGACCAACATCGTCAACAACAAGATGTACGAAGTGCAGGATTACGTTTCCCTGACCAACCACGTCTACAGCGCCTACATCGTGGTGATGAATCAGGGCGCCTACGAAGACATGCCGGAGGAGCTGCAAACCCAGCTGCGCGAGGCGCTGGCCCGGGCATTGCAAACCGAGCTCGACATCATTGATGCGGATGAAGCCCGCAATCTCGACGTGATCGAAGAGGCCGGCGTGAAAGTGAATGCGCTGTCCGATGCAGAGGTCGCGGTTTTCCGTGAGACTCTCGGCGCGCTGTCGGGCCGGTTCGAGGAACTGGTCGGCGCAGACGCCTATCAAGCGCTCACCGCTGCCGTTTCCGAAACGCAATAAAGCCTGAAGACGGGGCGGCCTTCGGGCCGCCTCTTGCCCATCGCAAAGATCTGGGAGGAAACGATGCGTGCACTGAAATGGTTTGAGGCCAACTTCGAACGGACGATCCTGGCGTGCTGTATGGCGCTCATGGCCGCCCTGATCTTTGTGCAGGTGATCATGCGCTACGTGTTCGAGAACTCGCTGGTCTGGTCCGAGGAACTGGTGCGCTGGCTCTTCATCTGGACGATCTGGGTCGGTATTGCTTATGCCTTTCGCTCTGGCGATCACATCCGCATCACCATGTTGTCCGATCGGCTCTCGTCCCGGGCGCGGCACTGGCTGGAAAAGATCATCTGCGGTGCGATGATCGCTTTCTTCCTCTGGATCGGCTGGCTGGGCGTGCAACAGGCCACGTCGCCCATCGTGGCGCGGCAAAGCTCGGTTGTTCTGCACTGGCCGTTCAGCGACACCAAGGTCAGCCTGACATGGCTTTATGCCACCTTGCCATTTGGCAGTTTTCTGTCGGCGATCCGGCTGCTGCAACACCTGTTCGCGCACCCAGGCGATCGCGACACCATTGCGCATGGCGAGGTTTGATCATGGCGACTGCTTTCCTTTTCTTCTGCTTCTTCGCATTAATCCTGTTTTCCGTCCCGGTCGGTGTCGCCATCGGCGCGGCCACGCTTCTGGTGATGGAATTCGTGCCGGGCACGCCGCCCGCCTCCCTGCTGATCAAGAACGCCATCGTGGGGTCCGACAACTTTCCGCTTGTCGCGGTGCCAATGTTCATTCTTGCCGGAGAGATCATGCTCGCCGGCGGGCTATCAGAGCGGATCGTTGGCATGGCGGCGCGGGTCGTCGGGCGGATGCGCGCGGGTCTGGCTTATGTAAACGTGCTTGCGTCGATGTT
Source organism: Marinovum sp. 2_MG-2023 (assembly GCF_030548265.1). Classification (NCBI taxonomy): domain Bacteria; kingdom Pseudomonadati; phylum Pseudomonadota; class Alphaproteobacteria; order Rhodobacterales; family Roseobacteraceae; genus Marinovum; species Marinovum sp. 2_MG-2023. Next base: position 33,720 of record NZ_JAUOSD010000026.1, read on the forward strand.
CTTTGCCGCGATCTCGGGGTCGTCCCCTGCCACCGTCGCGGCCATCGGCTCCAACCTGATCCCCGAGATGGAGAAACACGGATACCGGCGCGACTTCTCTGCTGCGCTGACCGCGGCATCAGGCATGCTTGGGGTCATGATCCCGCCGTCGATTCCACTGATCATCTACGGTGTCGTGGCAAATGTTTCGCTCGGGTCGCTCTTTATCGCGGGGATCGTGCCAGGCATTCTGTTCGGCATAGGTTTCATGGTCGTGGCCCGCATAGTGGTCTCTGAAAATGTGACCGAGCCAGTCGTAACGGACGAAGACCAGACCGATGGCGCACCGATCCGCGGAAAACGAGGCGGCATCTGGGCGCTGTTCGTCCCCGTCATCATCCTTGGCGGCATCTACGGCGGCATTTTCACCCCCACCGAGGCCGCAGGTGTGGCGGTGGTCTATGCGCTGTTCGTCAGTCTCGTGATCTACCGCGAGATGGGGTTAGTCGATTTGCCGGGTATCTTGGTGCGCAGCGGGCGGACCACGGCGACGATCATGATCATGGTCGCGATGGCCTTTGCCTTCGGCCGGTTCCTGACCATCGAGAGCGTGCCGGCCGATATGGCCGAGCTGATTACAGGGGCCACCACGAACCCGATTGCCATCCTGCTGTTGCTCAACCTGGTGTTGCTGGTGGCGGGCATGTTTCTCGAGCCCGTGGCGGCGATCATAATCCTGGCGCCGATCCTGCTGCCGATCGCAAAGTCTGCGGGCGTTGACCCGGTACACTTCGGCATCATCATGACCTGCAACCTCGCCATCGGCTTCTGCACGCCCCCGGTCGGCATAAACCTCTTTATCGCAAGCTCCATCGCCAAGGCCCCGGTCGAGGCCGTGATCCGCAAGGTGCTGCCCTTTATGATCGCGATGTTCATCTCGATGGCTCTCGTCACCTTCCTGCCAGCGCTTTCCCTTCTGTTCCTTTAGGTGCTATTCATGCAAACTGCGGCAATTGAACTGGAAAAGGGCAGGAAGCGGCGCGTGGCCAGAAGCTCGAAACTCACGGATGCGGCCTATCACGACATCCTCAGCCGCATCGAGACCGGCGAATACTCCGTGGGCCTGAGACTTCCCTCCGAGCAAGACCTGTGTCGCAAGATCGACGTTTCGCGTACCGTGGTCCGCAAAGCGATCTCGCGTCTGCGCGACGAGGGGATCATCGAGACGATCCGCGGCTCCGGCGCCTTTGTCCTGGAACGGCCTAAGGGCGGACCCGGCCCATCGCCGTCAGTACCCGGCATTGTCGTCGAATCCATGGCTGATGTTCTGGAATGCCAGCAGATGCGCATGTTGATAGAGGGCGAGATGGCGGTGCTCGCGGCGGAACGCTGGCGGCCGGAAGATATGAAGCGGCTGGAAAGCGCCCTGAACCAGATGGCGCGCGAGGACGAAGATGCCCTGGGCACCGTGGACGAAGACCTGGCCTTTCACGAAGCCATCGTGGCTGCGTCGCATAATCGGGTCGGGATCGCGCTGTATGCCACGATGATGCCCGGCATACGCATCGGGATGACGATGCAGCGCGGGCTCTACAAGCTCTTGCCGAAATCACGCGGGCCGAATGGTTTGAAGGAACACCGGGCGCTTCTGGACCTGATCCGCGAGCGCAAGGCGGCTGAAATTCGCGACGCCATCCACAACCATATTTCCTACTTCCACTCTGACCTGCGCCGGTACGGGTAAACAGCCCTTTGTACCCGATCGCCATACTCGGTCGTCGCCAGCGCGGTGACAATCGGCATTGAAGTTTGGCCCTGGCGCGCATTGTGTGATGCTTCGCGCCATTACCCCTACATTTGGCGTGGATTCTGAAGGGGATCATAGAGGTCGTCCAGGTTTTTCGACCAGTTTTCCGCCGGGCTAGGGCGGGTGATTTTTGAAGCCACATGTGTGTATCACCGGCTTGTCGAAACGGCTTTGGCCGAGCACGGTATCAGCTTTGCGCGGGTCAAGTAGGGCTACCTCTGGCGTGCCATCGATGCCAACGGCCAGATGGTCGATTTCCGCCTCACCGGGCGACGCGATGCCAAGGCTGCAAGGGCCTTTCTCAACAAGACCATCGAGCCTGTGCGATTGCACCGACCAGCTACAATCGTAACGGACAAGACGCACAGTTATCGACGCGTCATTCGAGAGATCAATCATCAGTATGATCCTCTTTTTGACAGCATCCGACATATCGATCGAAAGTGGCGAAACAGCCTATCGAGAACGATCACGCGGCCATGAAGCGGCTACTCGGATACCGGCAGCGCTTTCAATCCTTGCGATCGGCCAAGGCGACCCTCAGTGGCATCAAGACAATCCGCACTATCAAACGTGGGCACATCTATCACAAGAAACCAGGCGTCAAAGGCGAGATCGAATTCATTCGCGGGTTGTTCGAAAACGCTGCGTGACCCTGCCACCCTCCCGGGCTACCGCGCGCTAGCAGGAATAATGCAACAGTCCCGCTTTGTGCGCGTTAAAAGCGGCGAGATAATCGCGGTCGTCCTCTGCCTTTGACCAGGCGAGGCCGAAGCCGGGTTCTGCATCCTCACGGACACGGGCCTTGCCGGTCTCGTCGTGACGCTGCGCATGGAGGGACGCCCCGCGAAGCCGGGCGATGGTGGTCATCTTGTTGACGCGGATAGCTGCCTTGAACATAGGGGCAGCGTAGGGAGGCTGGGGAGAATTGTCATTTCAAATGACAACCCACTAGGCAATTCTCTGCGAGCCGCTCCGCTAATTGCCGTTGGGCCGGAGGCGCTGCGCCTTCTTGGACCTCCCGCGCGGCAGCGCTTGGAAATGGGGATGATCCGCCTTATGATTACAGGTGATTGCAACGAAGCACACCATGCCGCAGCGTGCCACATCCGAACCTATCACCATCCGCACTGCCAAGGTGTCCGAGATCGACGCTCTGGCAGCCGCGATGGATCGGTCCCGCAACTACATCGTCAACCAGGCCATCGAGCAGTATCACGAAGCCAATGCCTGGCAGATGGAACGGATCACCACCGGCATCGCTGCCGCGCGTGAGGGCAAGGTCGTTCCTGCTGATGAGGTCTTTGCCGGGATCGCCAGAAAGCACGGCTGGTCGCGTTGAAGCACCTCGTCATTGCCGAACCAGCTGCCCACGATCTGGAAGGGATCGTGGACTACATCGCGTTAGACAATCCTGCGGCGGCCGAGGGGGCCTATCGCGGAATCATCACCGCCGCGTACAAGCTGCCGCAGTTTCCGTCCCTCGGGCGTCCAGAACGTCACCCCGAAACGCGGGAGCTGAGCGTATCGGGATTGCCCTATCTGATCGTCTATGAGGTCAGCGCCGAGGCCGTGACGATCCTTGCCGTATTCCGTACCGCCCGCGAACTGATCCAGGCGATACGAGAGCGGGCGAAAGCCAACTAAATCATCCGGGAGGCTTATCCCTGTACGGATCTTACCTAGGCATCCAGATGCTCGTAGCACACTTAGCTCAGGCCTGCTTTCGCGGCCTGCCGCGATTGCGCAGCGGGGCATTGTAGATGGACCAGTTCTCCCTGCGGTAACGGGCACGCTCGTGCTACCCGTCTGCCCGATTGGATTCGCTATTTGAATTCAATCGGGCAGAGCTCCACAACAACGCCCATCAAGATGGATTTTCCTCTTGCCTTGATCTTTCATCAAACAAACTCAAACGTAATGTCGCCCTGCGCCAGCACCACGCCTTCGAGCACAACACTATCGCTTCCATAGCTGATCGTGGTGTCCGTGCCGTTGTCCGTGACCGTCACGGTGGTGCCTGCGGAAAAGTGCAAGACATCCTCGGCGGCGGCGAAATCGGTGATCTGGTCCGCGCCGTCCCCGGCGGCAAAGACAAAAGTGTCCGCGCCTGCGCCGCCGGTCATACTGTCGTTTCCAGTGCCGCCAATCAGCCTGTCGTTGCCGTTGCCGCCGAACAGCCTGTCGTCGCCCGAACCTCCATTGAGTTTATCCGTACCGCCAAGCCCGATAAGAGTGTCGCTGCCTTCATCGCCATAGAACACATTTCTGAATTCATTGCCCGTCAGTGCATCATCAAATCTTGTCGCAGACACAATTTCGATGTTCGCGATCACGTCGTTTTCAGCCCAACCGCCATTTTGTGTTTGATCACTCAAATCCACCTGTACGGCAGCATAGCTGTCTTCGTAACTCAGCCAGTCTTCTCCAATTCCGCCCAAGAGCGTGTCATCGCCTTGCCCGCCAATCAAAGTGTCTGATCCGTTAGCGCCTTGAATGGAATTGTTGCCATAAGAGCTTCTGAGCAAATCGTCGCCGTCACCGCCATGGAGCCGGTCAAAACCACCGTACCAGCTCCCGCCTCCGCCTTCTAACGTATCATTGCCCGCCCCTCCAAAGAGACGATCCGACGATCGATTTCCGCCAGTCAAAAAGTCGGCCCCTTCGCCGCCCAACAAAACATCAAATCCCGTTCGTCCAACCAGAGTGTCGTCGCCAGACTGACCAAATACGATGTTCCGACCTTTACCGACCTGCAGATAGTCATCACCTGCTCCGCCATCGACCGTGTCGTTGCCATCGCCAGAATAAATGGAATCTGAGCCATCATTTCCAAAGATGACGTCATTGCCGGTCAACCCAAAAAGCAGATCATCCCCTGCGCCGCCGTCAATTTCATCACGCCCTGGCCCGCCGTTCAACTTGTCGTCGCCGTCTTGACCGTCGAGTGTGTCATCGCCGGCAAATCCGTAGAGCACATCCGATGCGTCTTGCCCGATAAGAAGTTCGTCACCAGGTCCTGACAAAATCGTGTTTTCATCGAAAAACCGCGCATATGCGTTGGTTGAGTATCCATTGCGGCTGGAGTGCCACGTTACAAGAAATGACCCGTCTTCATTTGCAGCGACGCTTGGGCTTCTCTGGTCCCCCGCAACAATTGTGTTGACCTGAAAAACCTCTCCGTCTGGCTCTCCTGTCTGATCGAAGATTCGCCCAAAAACTCCATACTCATCGCCATCCAATTCGTCTTCGGTCCATACAACGACAAATTGTCCGTTTGGCAGCAGTGCCACTTCCATTTCACCGCCGATTTCGTCCAAAGAAATCTTGAAAGGATCGCCGACGGGGCTACCGGTGTCGTCGACATTTTGGCCATAGATCCCTTCTTCCCCGGAGGATCTTGAATAGGAATTGTAAAAAAGCACTGAGCCGCCCCCTGGCAGCGCCAAAATCTCCTGTAAAGATGTCGAAGTATCGGATGTACTGGGCGGGGCGACAACGCGGGAAGCATCTCCGAGGGGAATGCCGTCAACTCCGACGTTCATCGCGTAAATGCCAAGCTCAGTCCCGCTTGGGTCATGGGATTGCCAAGTGATAAGGAATGACCCGTCGGATAGGGTGGTTAAAGCAGCGTTCGCATATCTGTAACTGACCGTCGTGTTGGTAGGAACCGTCACGCTGCTGAGCGCTCCGGACGTGTCAAACCGGTTCAAAATGAACTCTGCGTCGCTGCCAGGTTGCCCTTCGACCCATTGGAGAAAAACGATATCCCCATTGGGTGCTGTGACAAAATCTGGGAACTCATGCGGTCCGCGGCCCTGAATGTGAGTTTCGTATTCTAACGGAACCACCGTGCCACCGATGCCCGTTGGGTAGATCCATATGTAGTCGTCAAAATTAACGAATCCGTCAAAAACGCGTGCTCCTACAAAGAATCCTTCCGCTCCGATTGCCCCAATCTCGTATGCGCCGGAATCAGTTAAGTTAGGGCCGAGAATCCTTTCGGGAGTTCCTACTCGGTTACCGTGCTCGTCAACGTATCTGACTGCGACCTTGTAAGTGTAATAATAGTGATGAAGTGTCGAGTTTAGGTAAGTAATAGCAAAAGTGCCGTCGGCCAAAGTGGTGACCTCAGGTCGCGAAGTAAACCGAGGCTTGCTTCCATCTAAAAGAAATTCTGGATGCAGTCGCACCATAACTCATAAACTCCAATATCTGTTGTCTTTCAACGGTCGTCGCGTAAACGAAATATGCATATAGTATGGCATTCTAAGCATCGGAAACCACAGCGCAAGATGAGGCCCGAACATTCTCCGAAAATCTCAACCCAGTGGTAGCTGTATCCTCGTTATCATTGAATTCATGAAAGGGGACTGTTGCATTATTCCCGCTAGCGCGCGGTAGCCCGGAAGGGTGGCAGGGTCACGCAGCGTTTTCGAACAGCCCGCGAATGAATTCGATCTCGCCTTTGACGCCTGGTTTCTTGTGATAGATGTGCCCGCGTTTGATAGTGCGGATTGTCTTGATGCCGCTGAGGGTCGCCTTGGCCGATCGCAACGATCGAAAGCTCTGACGGTATCCAAGGATCCGTTTCATGGCCGCGTGATCGCTTTCGATGAGGTTGTTGCGCCACGTCTTGTCGATGTGCCGGATGCTGTCAAAATGTGGGTCGTATCGACAATTGATCTCGCGGATCACACGTCGATAGGTCGGAGCTTTTTCTGTGAAGATGGTGACCGGGCGATGGAGTCTTACACGCTCAATCGCTTTGTTGAGAAAGGCCCTGGCTGCCTTGGCATCTCGCCGCGCAGTCAGGCGGAAGTCGATCATCTGACCGTTTGCATCGACAGCCCTCCACGGATAGCGCCATTTGCCGTCGACGCGGATGTAGGTCTCATCGACATGCCAATCGACGCTTGCCCGGCGCAGATGCTTCTCGGTTCGCTTGATCAGTTCCGGACCCAGCGATACACCGTAGAGCGATCAACCGTGATGTCGCGCTCTTCCAGCAGATCGACGACATCTTGGTAAGACAGTGGATATCGCAGATACCAGCGTACGGCACGCAGGATGATCTCACGTGGAAAGCGGTGATGCTGGAACGGTGATTTGCGCGGCATGCTCGACCTCAAAAATCGCAACGTCCACAAGAATTGCGATTAACGAAACAGTCCCCTTGTTTTAGTTGCAAATTGAGCTGAATGCATTGCTTAAAAATGTGGCTCCAATCTGTTGCGAGAAGCAACTATATGGCTTTGCATCGCTTTCTTTGCTGCACTAGGACGTCGGTTTTTGATGGCCTGTAGTATCTCTCGGTGTTCTTCGTTTGCTTGATCTGCTACCGATTTATGAAAGTGTAGCCGGAACAAGTGATTGTGGACTGTTAACCTTTGAATTGCGTTTTTTGCTATTCGATTGCCTGAAATGCTCAGAATTTGATTGTGAAATTTGTCATCTTTTTGAGCAAACTTTCCGTAATTCCCGAGGCTGCCACGCTCCGAAATCAACTCCATATCTAATAACAGTTTCTCCATTATTTCCAATTCTTGTTTAGTTGCGACTTCAGCAGCTCTTGCTGCTGCCAGAGGCTCAATCATCAAGCGAAAATCGAAGATTTCGGCCATCTCGCTAGCATCAGGTAGGGGGGGGGTACTGTAACCAACATTGACTTCTCGAACCACCAAGCCCTGCGTTTGCAATTTCACTAAAGCCTGACGAATCGGGGTCTGCGAGACATTTAGTTCTCGAACCAACGCATCGACGGACAGACGGCTTCCGGCAGGCATTTCAGGAGAAGTGATCAGGTTTAAAAGGCGATCATATACCTGATCAGCCAGGGGCTTAGACTTTCCGACTTGTCGTAGCTTTGCATGTTTTGCCATCTCGCGCGGGCCTCAATTCTTTGATTTTCGAAATTTCTTGACCGAATCAAAATTTACTTTTATTCGGTGTTCAGGTCAAATCCGATCGGATCGGATATCGTAAATTGACCCGGTGCAGACGCTGGGCGTAACATCAGGCAGAGACTGCCAGCGATGTTGCTGAGCCCCCACTGCACTTCTGAGGAGGAAGAAATGACAAACGAAACACCAATCCCTCGAAAGGGTGAAGCCAAGGTTGTCCTGATCACAGGCAGCAGCCGCGGAATTGGTGCCGCTACGGCGATCACAGCCGCTGCAAAAGGTTACGACGTGGCGATTAACTATGCAGGCAACAAAGCGGCTGCGGACTCCGTCGCTCAGCAAGTACGTGATCACGGCCAGAACGCGATTGTTGTTCGGGGTGATGTAGCCCGCGAAGAAGACGTTTTGGCAATGTTCCAGGCGATTGACGCGGAATTTGGACGTCTGGATGCTTTGGTGAACAACGCGGGCGTTGTGGATCTGGTCAGCAAGGTCGAAGACATGACCGCCGAACGTATGCGCCGTGTGTTTGATGTAAATATTCTGGGCGCTTTCATGTGTGCTCGTGAAGCGGTGAAGCGTATGGCGGTCTCCAAGGGCGGGCAAGGTGGTTCGATTGTGAACCTTTCTTCTGTTGCAGCGCGTTTGGGTGGTCCGAATACCCAGGTTGACTACGCTGCCTCAAAAGCTGCGGTCGAAGTCCTGAACAAGGGGCTCGCCCATGAGGTGGGTGGTGATGGCATTCGCGTGAACGCCATTCGCCCGGGCATGATTGAAACTGATATTCATGCCTCGCTTGGCAATCCGGACCGTATCAAAGGTCTGCTGCACACCGTACCAATGGGCCGTTTCGGCACCGCCAGCGAGGTTGCGGATGCGATTGTCTGGCTGATGTCAGACGAGGCTTCCTACGTAAATGACGCCATTCTGGATGTAAGCGGCGGCCGGTAGCGGCCACGCTGGAACGAAAATGCACTGAGACCAAGGGGTTTCAGATCAAAGGGAAGACGAAAGAAATGAACACTTCATTTGGTATCATGCGCGCCCCCGATGCGGTTCTGTTTGGCTCTGGCCAACGCCAGGCATTGGGTCGCGTTGCGGCTGAATTTGGTACCTCAACACTGATCTGCACCGACGAGCGTTTTGCCGATTGCGCGGAAATGCAAGAGATGTTGACTTCACTGGAGACAGCGGGTGTTGCGGTGAAAGTGTTCTCTGGCACGCAGCCAGAATTGCCGATTGATGGCATCGTTGAATGCCAGAAAGCCTATGCAGATTATCGCCCTGACAGTGTGATCGGTGTGGGGGGTGGCAGTTGCCTAGATATGGCGAAATTTATCTCTTTGCTGATGACCCATGGCGGCGATCTGTCTGACTACTACGGTGAGTTCAACGTGCCGGGTCCGATCATTCCGGTGATTGCGATCCCAACCACATCCGGCACCGGTTCCGAAGTGACCCCGGTTGCGGTTGTCGCGGACAACGCGCGCGATCTGAAGGTGGGTGTGTCCAGCCCATATATGATCCCGAAAGTCGCGATCTGTGACCCTGAATTGACGCTGACCTGCCCTCCGGGCCTGACAGCGGTGGCCGGTGCAGATGCGCTGACCCATGCGATCGAAGCCTTCACAGCAATCAATCATGAAGCGACACCAGATATTGGCTATGAGCGCGTATTCGTTGGTAAAAACCTTCTGAGTGACCAGTTTGCACTGAGTGCCATCACTGAAATCAGCGCCTCTTTGGTTGAAGCTGTTGAAAACGGTAGCAACCTCGAAGCGCGCAGCCGCTTGATGATGGGTGCATTGCTTGCGGGTATGGCCTTTGGCGCTGCGGGCACCGCTGCCGCCCATGCAATCCAATATCCGGTTGGCGCGATTACCAAGACTGCGCACGGCTTGGGTGTGGCCTCCCTGATGCCATACGTTATGCGCTTCAACGCGGATGGTCGCGAAACAGAATACGCTGAAATTTCCCGCGCGATGGGTTCTGAGAGCAAAGACGTCAAAGTCTTGGCCGAAGAAGCAATCGAGCGCGTCCGCGCGCTGTTTGCTGAAGTTCGCATTCCAGAAACGCTGGCAGATCTGGGACTGGAAGAAGACCGCCTGGACTGGGTGGCCTCGCAATCTATGTCCGCAGCCCGTCTGATCAATAACAACCCTCGTAAACTCGATATCGAAAGCATCACCACACTGGTGAACTCTGCTTTCCACGGAAAGACTGAACAGGAACTCGCAAATGCCGTTTGAATCCGCAAATCTCCCGACAAACCTATTCATTGGTGGCGAATGGATTGAAGGTTCAGCCGGAGATCGTATCGACGTCCTGAACCCTTCTGATAATGCGAAATTGGCGGATGTTGCTGATGCCACCATCGAAGATGGTATTGCGGCTGTGAACGCGGCGGATGCAGCAGCGGGCGCCTGGAAAAACACAACCGCCCGCGCGCGTTCGGACATTCTGCGTCGTTGCTACGATCTGATGTTGCGCGATGCTGAATCCCTCGCGCGTCTGATTTCTTTGGAAAATGGCAAGGCGTTGATCGATGCACGTGGCGAAGTGTCTTACGCTGCAGAATTCTTCCGCTGGTATGCAGAAGAAGCGGTGCGCAACATTGGCGAAATCAGCACGGCCCCAGTAACAGGTGCACGCATTGTTGTTCAAAACCAACCCGTTGGGATCGCGCTTCTTGTGACACCATGGAACTTCCCTGCCGCGATGGCGACCCGCAAGATCGGTCCCGCATTGGCGGCGGGTTGTACCTGTATCCTCAAGCCAGCGACCGAAACACCATTGACGGCCTATGCAGTTGCGGCGCTTCTGGAAGAAGCTGGCGTACCGAAAGGCGTCGTGAACGTGATCACCACCACGCAAACCAGCAAGGTTGTGAGCGCAATCATGGATGACGCTCGTGTGCGCAAGATTTCCTTCACAGGGTCGACTGCGGTTGGCCGTATCCTTCTGAAGAAGGCGGCTGAAACCGTAATGAAATCATCCATGGAACTGGGCGGCAACGCTCCGTTTGTGGTCTTTGACGATGCCGACATCGACAAGGCGCTCGACGGTGTGATGATCGCGAAAATGCGCAACGGTGGCGAGGCCTGCACAGCTGCAAATCGCATCTATGTTCAGAAAGGCGTTCATGACGAATTCGCAAAACGCCTGACCGAACGTATGGCGGCCCTGACCGTGGATGACGGAGTGCTGGAAAGCACGCAATGTGGCCCACTGATCAACGCTGACGCCGTTGAACGTGTGAACGGATTGGTCGAAGACTCGGTGAAACGCGGCGCGAAGGTTCTGACCGGCGGTAAGCCGCTTGAACGCGACGGCTGCTTCTTCCCGCCTACCGTTCTGTCCAATGTCTCTGCCGATGCAGAAATGATGAACGACGAAATCTTTGGCCCAATTGTACCAATAGTCTCCTTTGACACAGAAGCAGAAGGCATCGCAGCCGCCAACGATACGGAATATGGCTTGGTTGCTTACGTCTATACCAAAGACCTTAGCCGCGGCATGCGGGTTTCAGAAGCCATCGAAGCAGGCATGATCGCGCTGAACCGTGGTCTCGTGTCTGATCCAGCTGCGCCATTTGGTGGGGTCAAGCAAAGTGGTCTGGGCCGTGAAGGCGCGCACCACGGTATGCTGGAATACATGGAACAAAAATACATCTCGGTTGAGTGGTAAGCACAGATGACTGAGATGACGCCGTCCCCTTCCAAAGTAGCGATCGTTGGCATTGGCCTGATCGGTCGCGCCTGGGCCAACGTCTTTGCCCGCGCGGGCTGGGACGTGGCTTTGTGGGATGAAAATCCAGAGGCCTTGGCGGCGGCGCCGGCCCTTGTGCGGGACTCGCTTTTTGAATTGACAGAACATGGTCTTGTGCAAGACCCTGAGGCCGGAGCAGGACGAGTCCGTGCGGCGTCTTCGCTTGAAGATGCTGTGGGCGATGTTGATTTCATTCAGGAAAACGCACCTGAACGTATTGAAATCAAAACAGCGCTGTTTGAGCGTTTGGACTCTCTGGCTCCTGCTCATTGTATCATCGCGTCCTCCGCGTCAGCGCTGGTGGCGTCGCGGTTTACCGAGGATCTCCCGGGCCGAGCACGTTGTGTGATTGGTCATCCCGTAAACCCGCCGCATGTTATTCCCGTTGTGGAAATCTGCGGCGCGCCCTGGACTGATCGGGATGTGATCCGCCGCGCGACTGAAATCTATCAGTCGGTGGGGCAGGAAACCGTTGAGATCAAGAAAGAGATAAACGGCTTCGTCCTGAACCGGATGCAGGCGGTGTTGCTGGCCGAGGCCTTCCGCCTTGTCGGCGAGGGCTATGTCTCTGCCGAAGATCTGGATAAAACCATCAAGCACGGTCTTGGGCGCCGCTGGTCCTTCATGGGGCCAATGGAAACCATTGAATTGAACGCGCCTCAGGGCATCGCCGATTATTGCAACCGCTACAGCGAAATGTTGTTTGGTCTGTCCAATACCCCGGTTGAGGCTGAGATTTGGGGCGAAGAAAATTGTCAGCGCGTGGCTAACAGCTGGGGCGCGGCCCCGACACAGGAATTTGTGACGCAAAAAAGCGTTTGGCGCGATGATCGCCTCGCGGCTTTGGCTGCATATCTGAAAAAACAGGGTGCTTACACGGCGCCTCGTTCCGCAGGAAAGGGCTCGGAAGAATGAGCAAGAATAACAAAGTCATTATCACATGCGCGGTTACCGGATCAATCCACACACCGTCCATGTCTCCGTACCTGCCGGTCACGGGACCCGAGATTGCAACCGCTGCGATTGAAGCTGCCGAAGCGGGCGCGGCGATTGTGCACCTGCACGCCCGGAACCCAGAAAATGGCGAACCGGACCAGAGTGTTGAAGCGTATGAGCCGTTCCTCGGTACCATCAAGCAAGCCACTGATGCGGTTCTGAACCTGACAACTGGCGGGTCTCAGACGATGACAGTTGAAGAACGCGCGCAGCCTGCGATTGTGTTCAAACCAGAAGTTGCCTCTCTGAACATGGGGACCATGAACTTCGGCCTGTTCCCAATGCTCGACCGCTATCCTGATCTCAAGCATGAATGGGAGCGCGACTATCTTGAAGGTTCCAAGCACCGTTTCTTCCGCAACACCTTTGCGGACATGGAATTTATCCTGACCGAATGTGCGGCCAACGGTACCCGTTTTGAGATTGAATGCTATGACATTGGGCACCTCTACACACTGGCGCATCTGGCGGATCGTGGCCTGGTGAAACCACCGTTCTTCGTGCAATCCGTGTTCGGTATCCTGGGCGGTATTGGCAACCATGAAGAAGACATCATCCATATGCGCCGTACAGCGGACCGCCTGTTCGGGGATCAATACGAATGGTCCGTGATCGGCACTGGTCGTCACCAGATCCGCGTCGGCACAATTGCCGCCGCTCTGGGTGGCAACGTCCGCGTTGGTCTGGAAGATTCCCTTTGGGCTGGTCCCGGTAAACTTGCGAAAAGCAGTGCCGAGCAGGTCCGTACCATGCGCACCATTCTGGAGGCGCAGGGGCTTGAACTGGCGACGCCAGCAGAAGCCCGAGAAATGCTGCAGCTGAAGGGAGGCGACCAAGTCAACTTCTGACGGCAGCATATAGAACAAATCAAAATGGTTGATCGAACTTCCGTCAGGTGGGCTATATTTGATTTGCGATCTCAGATCACAGAAAATGATCTGTACCTGATCGTCAAAAGAAGCCCTTGAGGGGTCAGTTCAAAGGAGCTGCGACTTTTTGGGGAGGAAAGTAAGTGAATGACAATGGAGGGCAAAAATGTCTGAAACTAATAGAAGCAAGCTGATGTCGCTGACCACTCTGATGGGTGCCGCAACCGTGGCCTTGTCCACTTCTGTATCTGCGGGTACGACTAAAATCGACGTTGCAAGTGTTTTCGGCACAAGCAACTATTTGGGCCAAGCTCTGCTGCGCGTGACTGACGACATCCGCACAATGACCGACGGTGAGCTGGACATGAAAGTCCACAATCCAGGCGACCTTGTTCCACCACTGGAAACATTCAACGCTGTTTCTTCCGGCGCGGTTGAAGTCGGATTTGACTGGGTCGGTTACTGGTCTGGTACAGTTCCTGTGGTTTCCGTCTTCGGCGGCCTGCCATTTGGTCCAAACGAAACCGTAATGAACTCTTGGGTGTTCGATGGTGGCGGTAAGGAAATCCTGAACAAAGCCTATGAACCCTATAACATTCACGCTGTACCTTGCATGATCTCCCCACCGGAAACCGGTGGTTGGTATTCCAAAGAGATCACTGGCCCAGAAGATTTTGACGGTCTGTCCATCCGTATCGCGGGCTTCGGTGCGAAAGTTCTGAACAAATTGGGTGCATCCACTCAGCTGATCCCAGGTGGCGAGATTTATCTTGCTCTGGAGCGTGGTCGTGTTGACGCGGCAGAATTCGCTACACCAATGATCGACATCTCCATGGGCTTCAATGAAGTTGTAGATCACTACCACTTCCCAGGCTGGCACCAGCGCGCAAACTGGGACACCCTGATGTTCAACAAAGCGACCTGGGACGGTTTGTCTGACAGCCACAAGCGCACTGTTGAAGTTGCATGCCGTGCAAATATTCAACGTGCACTGTCCGACCATATGCCGCTGCAAGCAGCTGCGATGGAAAAATTCCGTGCCGAGGGCGTTCAATTCCACCGCTTCCCAGACAGCGTTCTGGCTGAGCTGAGCGCTGCATGGGCTGAAGTTCGCGCAGAAGAATTTGCGGACAAGCCACTGCTGAAAGAAGCATTTGAATCCCTGGCAGCGCATGAAGCGATGTTTAACGACTGGGATCACCTGCAAAGCCTGAAGCACGGAGAATAAGAATGGAACAAACCGGTACTGCGCCATTGAACGTGCGCGGTGCGGTCCTCTGTTCGAACCTAGCCCGACCATTGGTCGGGCTAGGGCTCTATGTGGGCCGGATCACAAGTTGGCTAGTCTTGGCGGTGATGCTGACCGTTCTGACCACAGTCATTATGAATGCCATTGGCGCGAATGAAATTGCGCACTGGGAAGACAAGGTTCTTCTGTTTGGCAAAGCCATCACCATCAACTCTGTCACAGAGCTGCAATGGCATTTTTTTGGGGTTCTTACCCTGTTTGGCAGCACTTATGCGCTGCACAAAGACACCCATGTCCGTGTGGACCTTTTGTATCACAACCTTAGTCCGCGCGCGAAAGCGATCGTGGATATCACCGGGCACCTGATTTTCTTGATCCCGTTCTGCCTTGTCATTGCGTGGCTGTCGCAACACTTTGTCAAGATTGCCTATTTCTCAGGTGAGGAATCCACCTATGGTGGCCTGACCGATCGGTACCTGATCAAAGCAATGCTGCCCATCGGGCTCGTGTTCCTTGCGATCGGCGCGATTGGGCAAATCTTCCAGAAACTCGCGGTCGTTCTGGACCCCGACACTCACTACAAGCCTTCCGAGGCCGAAGAAATTCCCGGAGTTCTCGCATGATTGAGTTCATTTCCGAGTACCATATGGCGATCATTATGGTGCTCTCTTTGCTGACAGGGATCTTCTCTGGCTATCCGGTGGCCTTTATCCTCGGTGGTCTTGGAATCCTCTTTGCCATTATTGGCGGCATTCCATTCGCCTTCCTGGGCACTGTCGGTTCGCGGATTTTTGGGGGCGTCATCGAGAACTGGCTGTTCCTTGCGATCCCGCTCTTTGTCTTCATGGGGCTGGCGTTGGAAAAATCCGGAGTGGCAAAGAACCTACTGCTGACGCTGCAAAGACTATTTGGCAAAACGCCTGGAGGTTTGGCGATCTCTGTGGCGATCCTTGGTGTGGTCATGGCTGCATCTACAGGCATTATCGGTGCGTCCGTTGTGATGCTCGGTTTGTTGTCGCTGCCGGTGATGCTGAAACAAGGCTACAAGCCTGAAATGGCCTGCGGCGTGATCGCTGCATCTGGCACCTTGGGAATCCTGATTCCACCATCGATCATGCTTGTGATTATGGGGTCCATTCTCGAAATCTCTGTAGGCGCATTGTTCAAAGCGGCCTTCATCCCGGGATTGATGCTGGGCGGTCTCTATGTGGTGTACATCTACACGACTGCGGCCATTAAGCCCGAGTGGGCTCCACCCGCAGATATAAACGATGAAGACGCAGATCGGACACCGCTTATATTTGCGTTGATGCGTGACCTGTTGGGTCCGGTGTTCCTGATCGCTGCCGTTCTGGGTTCCATCATGCTGGGTATTGCAACGCCAACAGAAGCCGCCGCGATTGGCGCGATAGGCAGCTTGCTTTTGGCTGCTTTCGCGCGCGAGCTGACCCTCAAGAACCTGCGTTCCGTCGTCAGAAGCACGTCTGACACCTCAGCGATGATCCTCTTTGTTGTGATCGGGGCGACTTGTTTTTCTGTGGTCTTCAAGCGTCTTGGTGGCGACAGCATGATCGAAGATCTGATCACCGGCACGGGCCTTAGCCCTTACGGCCTGCTGATCCTGCTAATGGGTCTGATCTTTGTTCTCGGGTTCTTCCTGGAATGGGTTGAGATCAGCTTTGTGATCCTGCCATTGGTTGTCCCGGTTGTGGAAGTGCTGGAATTTGGAAACGGCCTGTCCGGTCAGCCGCTGATGGTTTGGTTCGCTATTCTGGTTGCGATCAATCTTCAAACCAGCTTCCTGACGCCGCCCTTTGGCTATGCGCTTTTCTACCTGAAGGGTATCACGAAAGGTCAGATCAGCATCGGGACCATCTACCGTTCGATCCTGCCGTTTGTTGGCTTGCAGGTTTTTGGCTTGGTACTTTGTATTGTACTGCCACAGATCGTACTTTGGTTACCGGGAATGATCCCGCAGTAAGCGATGGAACTGACTTTAGATGGGAATATTGCATTAATCGGTTGGTCTGGCCTGTTTCACGCTTTTGAGGTTGGACTTGCCGCGCAAATCCCCGTTCAAGCATCATCGCTTTCCGCGTGAAATCATCTTGTGTGCTGTGCGTTGGTACCTGCGTTAACCCACTATCCTATCAGGATGTGGTTGATCTCCTGGCAGAGCGCGATGTCACCGTTGACCGGTCGACCATCTATCGCTGGGTTCAGAAATTCGGCCCGGTGCGGCGTGTCACCTGCTCCTCGGCGTGGGTGCAGCGCTGCCGGTTGTCGCGCTTGCGGTGCTGCCAAAGCTTTTCCGGCAAATCCGGCCAGCGGGTGCATTTGAACGCCTCCAGCTTCTCCACCAGTTTGGTGAATTTTGCCTTTGGCACCCGCACCCGGCGCGGCGATCGCACCTCATTGGCCGATATCACCAAATGCAAACGCGGATGCTCGGTCTCCCAATGCACCCGCCCCCAAACAAGCTGGCGCGGTGCACGCTTGGCCACATAGGCCTCGGCCAACTCAAACAGCACCGCCTCGCCCTCTGTCTTGGTTTTTTCCTTCACCACCTTTGGAAGTGCAATGATATCATGATAGCACCAGTTGCTCCCCTGTCGCGGACGCAAAAACCGGGCGTTGTCTTCAAAGGCCCGCGTCACCACGTCCAGATCACCGATGTCCCCTATGAGGTTGCGGCTGAAACTACGGCACGGGCTATCTCACGCGCCCTGCCCTTCAGCTCTGCCCGCCTCAGCGCCGCGCGCCACATAGGCCACGAGCTTGCCGAAGGAGCGCGTTTTGTGACCAAGCGATCTGAGGATCATCGCCGGAACGGGGTCAGAAAGTGATCAAGGCCCGCCCGCATCTGGTGCAACCGCTCCAGCGTCTCGGGCAAGACACGCGTGCGCCCCAGCGGACTTTACCGCATTGCGGTCAGCAAATCATAGAGCCGCAACATGATGGCAAGAAGCCCGTCGATCCGCTTGGCCACGGCCTCGGGCGGCAAGTACCGATCTTCGCGGTAGGCCTGTGCCTCCAGCCAAAGCTGTTCGCCTGGTTTTCGCAAACGCCCCGCGCGCGCCTTGAGGGCGCGGTATCCACTTGGGGACAGCATGATCGTCACACGCTGTTTGCGCGCTCGATACTGCTGCCAGGACTGCCTGTGGTATTCTGATCGAGACATGGATGTTGACCTGCCCCCTGCTGGTCCCTCATTCATAATGAGAGTCTGCAGGTTGAATCTGGGTATTCGGCTTCCGCGTCT
>NZ_JAUOSD010000027.1:0-49199 GCF_030548265.1 Marinovum sp. 2_MG-2023
GAAGTTGAACTGATCGCGCCGATCGCCATGGAAGAAAGCCTGCGCTTCGCCATCCGCGAAGGCGGCCGCACCGTGGGTTCCGGCGTTGTGTCCAAAATCATCGAGTGATCGTGATCTGGTCCCGGGCCTGACCCGGGACCTCATGACATACAAAGGGCCGGTCAAATGACCGGCCCTTTTTCGTTCAACGCGACATGATTTTCGTTGTGCGGGTTCAATACACCTTCGGCACATACAATTCATCGGGAAGCACCTGGCGTTCGTAATTCGGGTTATAGACCCGGTCCGGCAGGGTGACCTTTTCCGACGGCAGATCCTCATACGGGATCTTGGTCAGGATATGTTCGATGCAATTCAGCCGCTCACGCTTCTTGTCATTACCTTCAACGATATACCACGGCGCTTCGGGGATATTCGTGCGGGCAAACATCTCTTCCTTGGCCTTGGTGTATTGCTCCCAGCGGATGCGGCTTTCCAGATCCATCGGCGACAATTTCCATTGCTTCATCGGATCATGAATCCGCATCAGGAATCGCAATTGCTGTTCCTGATCGGTGATCGAGAACCAGTATTTCAACAGGATCACGCCAGAGCGGATCAGCATGCGTTCAAATTCGGGAACGTCCTGGAAAAAGTTTTCGACCTGTTGATCATTGGCAAAACCCATGACCCGCTCCACGCCGGCACGGTTGTACCATGACCGGTCAAAGAAGACGATTTCACCACCGGCCGGCAGATGCGGCACATAGCGTTGGAAATACCATTGCGATTGTTCCCGGCGGCTTGGCGCGGGCAGCGCCACGACGCGGGCGATGCGCGGGTTCAAACGCTGGGTAATCCGTTTGATCACCCCGCCCTTGCCCGCACTGTCGCGGCCTTCCATCAGGATACAGACCTTGGCACCGGTATGTTGCACCCAATCCTGCACCTTGATCAATTCGGCCTGAAGCCGCAGCAGATTGGTGAAATAAACCCGCCGGTCCAGCATATCGGGATGTTCGCGGTTATAGATCTTGCGGATTTCCTGGCTGAGCATCGGTTCAGAGAACTCGATCTCGAAATCTTCATCCAGGTTGTCCTGAAGTTCGGCTTCCAGCCAATCCAGCTCGCGGTCATCATCCTGTGTCATATGTCGCTCCAAGTCTTTGCTGGGGCTGGCATAACAGTCCCGTTTAACGCTTTGATGTCAGTCGGGTATGCCATCGACGCCATCTATCGCAAGGGGGGATTGCGCCGGTGGCGGTCTGTCGCCCCGAATCCGGGTTCGCGGACAGACTACCTGTCCCTTGTCGAAGGAAAAACCGGGAATTGAGGACAGGGGCCTCAAACAGAGGCAAGTTCCCGCTCTGCGAGAGCGGCTGTGCCCTTAAATAGGGCATTTGGCGATGAAACGGCTGCCGCAGGCAGGAAGCCACACGCCTCATACGGGCGCAATATCCGGCGTGCGGGGCGCATTTCCGCGTGGCCAACCGGCCGTGGCATTTGCAGGATGTCACGGGATTGATCGCCAAGAAGCAGGCTTTCGCAAAGCGCGCCTTCAGCCCGCAAGATATGGTGATCTTCCAGCAGCAGATGAATATAGGTGATCTCGTCACAGGGCAGGATGCGGATTGAATGGCCGTTGACCAGCGCCTTGGCCGGCACCAGAACCTCTGGCGTGTCAAACAGCAATTCGGCCCGCGCCGAGCGGATCATCACCCGATGCTGTTGGCTTAGCCGCAGAGTGGCATCATTGCCGATGGTTCCGGGCGCGAAGACCACCGGTGCGGCGGCATCAATTCCCGGCAATTTCTTGTGGCCAACCCATTTCACCGGTTGCAACCCGGCGTCCAGGGTGCGCACCAATTGCCCCGGCGTGATTTTTTCCGCCGCAATCGGCCCGCCCTTGACCACGATCGCAGTCTCTGCCGCGAAACAGACAATCTCGTGGTCATATGTTGCCTGCCGGTCCGTGTTGAAGAACCCAACCCGGCTCGTCGTGCCGCTGGCGGCATCATACCACCCTTGCAGGTTATAGCTTGGGGTCCAAAGCACCTCGACCGGAACCCCGTTTTGATCCTGACCGCTCAGCACCACGATCCCGGCCTCGCCCGGCGCATTGTCACTGCGCACAACGACGGCATCTTCGATGGTCACTGGCCCGCCCGGCCCGTCAAACTGAACATCGTAACTGTCGCCAATTTCAAACAGGCGCGGATCGGAATCGCCGGAATTCGCCGTGACTTGCAAATTCGAGGTTTCCGACGGAGGTCCATCAAACGCCGACGAAGTCCCATAGCGGCCAATATTGCTGCCTGTGGCGGTGGAAAATTCGCTGTTGGTTGCGGTAAATGAAAGTGGCATGGCATTCCCTCGGTGTCCCTGACACATGGAGGAAAGATGCAAATGAGCCGTTAAATTGCCCGGCTATTTCGCCGGGATTTTAATCAAACCGGAAGTGCCGTGGTCTTGAACACCGTGCGCAGGGCAAAGCTCGACTGCATCCGCGTCACCCCCGGCAAACGGGTCAGGTATTGACGGTGAATGCGGGCAAAATCATCGGTGTCTTCGACCACCAGCTTCATGATGTAATCCGCCGTCCCCGCCATCAAATGGCATTCCAGCACATTGGGAATACGCGCAACCGCGGTTTCAAAGGCCTCCAGCACCTCATCCGATTGCCCGGACAGGGTGATTTCCACAAACACGGTCGAGGTCAGGCCAATCTTGCGCGCATCCAGCATCGCGACGTAGCTTTTGATGATGCCCTCTTCTTCAAGCCGCTGCACCCGGCGATGACAGGCCGATGCAGACAGGTTGATCCGCTCTGACAGATCGGCGTTGGACATGCGCCCATGTTTCTGAAGCACGGTCAGGATTCGGCGGTCTGTCGGGTCAATCTGCATATTTGCGAAGAATCTTCGGTCCAATTTCAACTTTGTCGAAGTATCGTCGCAGATCGCATGACTGCCAAGGCAAAATATTAAACACCTGCACGCTTTGATGTCGGACAATCGCGCACCCATTTACCAAAAGGACCAGCAAGATGAAAATCGGATGCCCGTGCGAAATAAAGCCCCAGGAATTCCGGGTCGGCCTGACACCCAATGCAGCGCAAGAAGCGATTGCCCATGGTCATGACGTGATCGTGCAAAGCGGCGCCGGGGTTGGCGCCGGTTTTGACGATGTCGCCTATACGGCGGTTGGCGCGGTGATCGTGGACAGCGCAGAAGAGGTTTTTGCCACTGCCGACATGATCGTCAAGGTGAAGGAACCACAAGCCGTCGAACGCAAGATGCTGCGCGAAGGTCAGCTGCTTTTCACCTATCTGCATCTTGCTCCCGACCCCGATCAAACCCACGATTTGCTGGCTTCGGGCTGTACCGCGATTGCCTATGAAACCGTGACCGACGAACGCGGCGGCCTGCCGCTTTTGGCGCCGATGTCAGAAGTTGCCGGTAAACTGGCGCCCCAGGTCGGGGCCTGGACCCTGCAAAAGGCCAATGGCGGTCGGGGTGTGTTGATAGGCGGCGTGCCCGGTGTTGGCCCGGCGCGCGTGGTTGTCATCGGTGGCGGCGTGGTCGGCACCCATGCGGCCCGTGTCGCGGCCGGCATGGGCGCGGATGTCACCGTGCTGGATCGGTCCTTGCCGCGGATGCGCTATCTCGATGACGTGTTTGGTCAACAGTTCAAGACCATGTACGCAAGTGCCGGCAACACGCTGGACCAAATCCGCGACGCCGACATGGTGATTGGCGCGGTCCTGGTCCCCGGCGCGGCAGCCCCCAAATTGATCAGCCGGGCGCAATTGGCCGATATGAAGCCGGGCGCGGTTTTGGTGGATGTGGCGATCGACCAGGGGGGATGTTTTGAAACCTCCAAGGCGACGACCCATGCCGACCCGATTTATGACGTCGATGGCATCATGCATTATTGCGTCGCCAACATGCCGGGGGCGGTGGCGCGCACCTCAACCATTGCGCTCGGCAATGCGACAATGCCCTATATGCTGGCGCTGGCGGACAAGGGCTGGCGGCAGGCCTGCGCCGATGATCCGCATTTGCTGAATGGTTTGAATGTCCACGCGGGCAAGCTGACCTATTACGCTGTGGGTCGTGCATTGGGGATTGATGTCACGGCGCCGCAGGTGATCCTTAAAACGGCATAAAGTCCGGCACATAGGTCAAAGATCCACTTATCACCGGACCTGTGTGGCTGGGGGCATTTCCCCGGCCACACAGCCAACAGATAGCCCCAGAAACAAAGAGATGTTGCCAGGACAGCGCCCGCTGTCATCAAAAAGTTACCCGAGTGCCCGATGAAGCGCGTTCATGCGCCTAAACACAGAAGGATCACCGGATGACTGGCGGAATTCAGATCGTCGGCCTGGGCAAGGATTTTGCGGGCAAACCGGCCATTGATGACATCTCGTTCGAGGTGTCCGATCACGAACTGTTTGTCATCGTTGGTGAATCCGGTTGCGGCAAAAGCACGTTGCTGCGGTTGATCGCCGGGCTGGACACCCCGGACCGTGGCACGATCCGGCTGCATGATGATCTGGTGGCGGACAGCCAGATATCGGTGCCCCCCGAACAGCGCGGCACCGGGTTTGTATTTCAATCCTATGCGCTCTGGCCCCATATGAGCGTTCAGGACAATGTTGCCTTTCCGCTGGAGGCGTCGGGAAAATCGCGCAAGGCGGCCGCGCAGCTGGTCCAGGGACATTTGGCGACCGTCGCGCTTCAGGATTTGGCGCAGCGCAAGCCAGAGGCACTTTCGGGCGGGCAACGCCAGCGGGTTGCATTGGCCCGGTGTCTGGCGGGCGGGGCGCGGACGATCCTGATGGATGAACCTTTGGCCAATCTTGACCCGCATCTGCGACACACAATGGAACAGGAACTTTTGCGGTTTCATCGCGCCTCTGGGGCGACAACGGTCTATATCACCCATGATCAACGCGAGGCCATGGCGCTGGCGGATCGAATGGCCGTCATGAAGGCCGGTCGGATCTTGCAGATCGGCACGCCGCAAGAGATCTATGATCACCCGAATTCAACCGAAGTGGCACAGTTCATCGGTCATGGCGCGGTGGTCTCTGCAACCTATGAAACCGGCTTCGCGGACATCCAGGGCCACAGGTTTCATGCCGATGCCCCCGCTGATCATCCGGCGGGCCAGGTTCAGGTATTGATCCGCCCCGAAGCAATCACCTTGGTCGACAACCGGGACCAGGACGGTCTTGAAGGGGTGATTGAAAGCGTTCTTTACCGTGGCGGGCTTTGGGAGGCCGAAGTCGGCTTTGCCGACAGTGCCCGCCTTGTTGTGACCCACCGCGCCCCGCTGCCCACGGGGCAGATGCTCAGGCTTCGGATCAACCGGGCCTGGGTGCTGGCGCAATGATCTGACGCCAGCACAACCGCGTCAGATCCGCCAAGGCACGACCCCGCGCGGCGCATGCCGCCCCAAAAGATCCAGCGCCACCATCAGCAAAACCGTGGCAAGGACCGTCACGCTTGCCATCGCGGCGGCCAGCGTGGTGTAGCCGCCATCTTCGTAATTATAGATCGTGGTGCCGATGGTTTCATTGCCCGATGACCAGAGAAGCGCCGACACCGTTACCTCGTTATACGCGGTCAAAAAGACCAGGATCGCCCCCGAGGCCGCCGCCGGTGCGATCAAAGGCAGAAATATCCGCCGCATCCGAAAGAAATACCGCCCACCTGCGATTCTGGCGGCTTCGTCCAGGGCTGGATCCAACTGCACATAGGCGGCGCTGACCGGCTTTAGCCCGATGGAAAAGAACGCGCAGAGGTAGGCAAGGAAAATGATGCCGAGGGTGTTGTAAAGCGAGAGATTGATCAGCGGCAGCGGCTTGAGAAAGGCGAGGATGAAGGCGATCGAGATCACCAGACCGGGGATGGCATAGGTCATTTCCGCCAGGGTGGCGATGCCGGCCCCGGTGCGCCGCACGATGGATTGGCGCGCCGACATGAAACGCGCCACAAAGATGCAGCCCAGCGCAATAACCCCGGCGGCCACCCCCGCCGTCAGCGACGAATTGAGGAATGCCCGCGCGGTCACCGATTGGCGAAACAGGATCTCGGCAAAATTGTCAAAGGTGATGGTGTCTGCATTCAACGGCAGCCCATAGGTCCGCACCAGCGCCGTGGCCACCAACGCGGTAATTGGCAGGATCAGGGTCGTGACAACCAACCCGGCAAACAGCATTTCGGTCCAGATCCGACACCGTCCCAGCTTGATGTGCAGCGGCGGTTGCGGTGGCCCGATCAGGGTGGCGCGGGTCTTGCGCAGCAACACCGTCTGAAGAAGGATGATCGCCACCGCCAACAGCGCCAGCAGCGCGGCAATCACCGCCACATCCGTCAGGATCGACGGGCCGAAGCTCGCCAATCGTTGCCAGATCAGCACCGGCAGCGTGATATAGCGCGCCGGAATGCCCAAAAGCGCCTGAATACCGAAATTGCCCAGCGCCGACACAAAGGCCAGCGCATAGCCGACAATCAGCGTCGGCGCCAAAAGCGGCAGCAATATCCGCCGAAGCAACATGACACTACCTGCGCCCGCAATCCGCGCGGCATCACTCATTTCGCGCGGCAAGGCCCGCAGGGCCGCCAGCACCACCAGAAACACCAACGGCGTGTGCTGGACCCCCAGCAGGAAAATCAAACCGCCCTTGGAATACAGCGGATGGGTCGACCCCAGTTCCGGCGCCAATCCCAGACTGCGCAAGATCGGCGATGACGGGCCCATCGCCTGGACCCAGGCAATGGCCGTCACATGCGGCGGGATCATCATCGGCACCAGCAACAGGAAGGTGAAGACCCCCTTGTGGCGCATGTCGGTCAACCCGATTGCCAGCGCAATCGTCGTGCCCGCCACCAGCGACAGGATCGCCGAAAAGAAGGCGCTTTCCAACGAATGGACAAAGGCCCGCATCACCGACCGTGACCCAAGCGCGTCACCCAAGGGCGCCAATGTAAATACGCCGTCCACCGTCAAACCGACACGGGCCAGCAGGCCCAGCGGAAAGACCAGAAGCAGCATCGCCAAAAAGACCGCAGCGGCAAGGGCACGCCCCTCGCCGCTGCGCAGAAGTTTTAACAGGTTCAAATTGTCAGCCGCCGAAAATCTCGGTGAATTTCATCTTGTTTTCCTGATCATCGGCCAGTGCCTTGGCCGGATCGAAATCCAGCAGTTTGATGTCTGGCAGAGCGGGGAAACCTTCGGGCGGGGTGATCGCCGGATGCGCCGGAAGATACCCCATGTCAGCGGCCAGTTGCTGGCCTTCTTGCGAAATCAGGAAATCAACGAATGCCTTGGCCGCATCGGGATTTTTCGCAGTCGACAGGATGGCCACCGGTTCGGTCACCGCCGAAACGCCTTCGCTTGGGAAGACGAATTCCACCGGCGCGCCTTCCAGTTTGTTGCGGATCGGCAGGAAATCAACCACGAAGCCATAAAGCTTTTCACCGCCGGCGACGGCCTTGTAGGTGCCGCCATTGCCGCCCTGCGGGTTGGCGCCCTGTGCGGCCAGACCTTCGTAGAAATCCCAGCCCAGATCGGGATGCGCGGTGATCGCAGCCATGTGGATGGTCGCCGCACCCGAGGTCAGCGGCGATGGCATGGCCAGCTTGTCCTTGGCCTGTTCCTGCAAAAGATCAGCATAAGAGGTCGGCACCATGTCGGCGCCGGTGTTGTAGACGATGCCGGTGGTGATCAGCTTGGTCGAGAAATAGTGACCGCCATCATCCATCAAAGCCGGGTCATAGGCGCTGATGTCGGCATCGGTGTAGGGCATCAAACGGCCTTCGGCCTCCAGCCCTTCCATTGTGACCATATCCGCAATCAAAAGCAGGTCGGGCTGCGGCGCGCCGGCTTCGAATTCGGCGCGCAGCTTGGCCATGATCTTGGTCGTGCCGTCACGCACCCATTCGACGTCGACGTCGGGATATTTCGCCTGGAAGGCATCAACGGTTTGCTGGGCATCGGCATTCGGCTGCGAGGTATACAGAACCAGTTTGCCGGAAATATCGGCCGCCATTGCGGATGTGGAAAGAAGTGCGGCGGTCAGCGCCGAAAGAGCAAAACGCATGAGTGATTCCCTAGCTCGAAGTGCATTCGCGGCTCTGTTAACAATGTCATGTAACAGTATTGGCAAATGTCCGGCAAAACGGATGGGAAATATCAAATGACGCCAGCGCGCGCCCGTTGCGGCGCCAATGCCGCAACAGATTGGCCATTGCAATGCCCACAGTTTGCGCCAGGTACATGGCTGCAAAAACGTGACGCAGACCCCGGAATTGCCCAGATCGCCATGCGCGGCAATTTACGGATGTCGTCGTCGATCATTTCCCCGTGGGTGACCGTCGATTGCCCATAGAAGCGCGCCCGTCTCTGTCATAGGCTGGAGCAAATGAAAGTGTTGAACATGGTAATGCGTAGATTTGGCAAAAGCTGGGTTTTGGGCGCGCTGGCGGTGCTGGTGCCGGGAATGTCGTTGGCGTTGGATCAGGTTGATCTGCAATTGGTCGGCAGTGACAATGCCGATCTGACCAAAAGCCTGAACAGTGCTTCGGTCCTGACAACCTTGGAAAAATCGCCCGAAACCCTGCCGCGTGATGTCGTGGCTGCGGCGCAGGCCGATTATGCCAAACTGGTCGAGGCGCTTTATGCCCAGGGCTATTACTCCGCCGTGGTGAACATTCAGATCGACGGGCGCGAAGCCGCCACCATTGATCCCTTTCGCTTGCCCGCCGCGGTTGGAAATGTGGTGATAACAGTGCAACCCGGACGTGCCTTCCGGCTTGGTCAGGTCCAAATCGCGCCGCTGGCGGGCGAAGATCCGCCGGTGCCGGGATTTGCCCGCGACGAACCGGCCCTGGCGACGGTGGTGCGCGACGCGGCCCAGGGCGCGGTCCGGGATTGGCGCGAAGCAGGCCATGCCAAAGCCGAAATCACCGGCCAGTCGATCGAAGCCCGCCACGCCAGCGCGCGGCTGGATGTCGATGTCCGCATTGCACCCGGCCCAAGGCTGCGGTTTGGCGACACCTCTGTCGATGGCACATCCACCGTGCGCGACGCCCGTGTGCGCCAGATTGCCGGCCTGCCCAAAGGCGAGGTATTTACCCCCAAAGCCGTCGACAAGGCCGCCAGCCGATTGCGCCGGACCGGCACCTTTCAATCGGTGCAGGTCGAAGAGGCCGAAACCCCCGGTGCCGATGGTCAGCTTGACATGGAAATCACGGTCGTCGACCGCAAACCGCGCCGGATTGGTGGTGGCATCGAATATTCCACCTTTGGCGGGCTGACGCTTTCGGGGTTCTGGCTGCATCGCAATCTGTTTGGCGGCGCGGAACGGTTCCGCATCGAAGGCGAAATCAGCCAACTGGGCTTGCAGACCGAAGGTATTGAAGAAGGCATTGATTATGAACTGTCTTTCCGCTTGGAAAAACCGGCAGTTTATGGCCCCGATACCCTGTTTTACGCCGAGGCCGGTTTGGCGCTGCTGGACGAGCCGGATTATCTTGAAAAGAAATCCGAGCTGGCATTTGGCGTGTCCCAGGAATTCAACGATTTCCTGACCGGCGAATTGGGCATTGGCCTCGGCTATTCCGAGGTCACCGACCGCTTTGCCAATCCGGAAACCATCCGCGAATTGCTGTTGGTCTCGCTGCCCGGCGCGCTGACCTATGACCGGCGCGACAACACATTGAACACCACCAGCGGGTATTACCTGCGGGGCGAGGTGACGCCGTTTGTGGAAACGCTGGCCGGTGATACCGGCGCGCATATGACGTTTGATGGTCGCGGCTTTGTTGGCCTTGGCGCGGAAAACCGCGCGGTCGCCGCCGCCCGACTGCAATTGGGCGCTTTGGTCGGGCCCGACGCCGTCGATGCCCCGCCCGGCATGTTGTTTTATTCCGGCGGCGGCGGGACGGTCCGTGGCCAGCCCTATCAATCGCTGGATGCAGATTATGACGGCGTGTCGCTGGGCGGACGGGCCTTTGCTTCGCTGTCGGCGGAAATGCGGTTTTCCGTGACCGACACCATTGGCCTTGTGGCTTTTGCCGATGCCGGTTTCATCGGACATGATGGTTTTGACGCCGGCAATTCGCACGCCGGGGCCGGTCTTGGGCTGCGTTACAACACCCCCGTCGGACCGATCCGGCTGGATGTTGCCGCGCCGGTGGCTGGCGAAACCGGCGACGGTGTGCAGGTCTATATTGGGATAGGGCAGGCTTTTTAATGCGTATTCTGGCACTCTGTCTGCTGTTTCTGATGCCACTGGCCGCTCAGGCGCAAGACGACCAATCTGATCGCGGCTTCATTCAGGGCATACTTGAAGATGCGTTGTCGGCACCCGGGCGTGATGTTCGGATCAAGGGATTTGCCGGCGCGCTCAGCTCCCGCGCGACCATCGACGAAATCTCGGTCACCGATGCAAACGGGGTCTGGTTCTCCGCCACCGGCGTGTCCCTGACCTGGAACCGTTCGGCGCTTTTGAGCAAACAGGTTCTGATCGACGAAATCGCGATTGACCGCATCGAATTGCCACGCCGCCCGCTGCCCGCAGAAAGTGAACTGCCCACAGCTGAGGCGCGCGGAACCTTTTCCCTGCCAGAGCTTCCCGTGTCGGTCGACATCAAGAAAATGACCATAGGCCGCGCTGTCATTGGCGCGGCGGTGTTCGGCGAGGCCGCCGAAATTGCGTTTTCCGGCAAGGCGACGCTGGCAAATGGGGCCGGATCGGCGGATCTGGCCATCAACCGGCTGGACCAGGAGGGGCGCTTTACCATTGTCGGCGCTTACGACAACGCCACCCGCGCATTGGAGATGGCGGTTGATTTGACCGAACCGGCGGATGGTCTGGCCGCCAATCTGTTGAACCTGCCCGGCCTGCCCTCGGTCGAGATGAAGGTTCAGGGGGCCGACCCCATCAATGATTTCACCGCCGAGCTGAGCCTGGATACCGATGGCCAGCGCCGTCTGAGCGGCGAAGTGACCCTGTTGTCCGACCCAGAGGGCGACACGGTTTTCGCGCTCGATCTGGGCGGCGACATTGCGCCGGTGTTTGTGCCGGAATTTGCCGAATTCCTTGGCAATCAGGTGGGGTTGCAGGCCAAAGGCGCACGAATGGCCGACGGCACATTGACGTTGGATCAATTGCGCGTCGAAGCGGCGGCCCTGACCCTGACCGGCGCGGCAGAGATCGGCGCAGATGGCTGGCCGCGCAAGCTGGCGCTGGATGGGGAAATCGCGCCGCCCGAAGGTGAAACCATCCTGCTGCCAATGGCCGGTGCCGCGACCTCGGTCACGGGCGTCGCGCTTACCGGGGCGTTTGATGCCGCTGCCGGGGACACATGGTCGCTGGCCGGTCGGGCACAGGGTCTTGCCCGCGACACCATACAGATTGAAACGCTGGGCTTTGATGGCTCTGGCGTTCTGTCACGCGACAGCGAGAGCCTGTCCGGCACGTTGCAAATGGATGCCAGCGGATTGGCCCCGGCCGACGCGGCGCTGGCGCGTGCCATCGGGGACCGGCTGCGCGGTGTCCTGCACTTTGGCTGGAGCCGGAGTGCGCCGCTGCGGCTGAGCGAACTGAACCTCACAGGCGAGGATTACGGCCTGGCCGGCACCTTGGTGGTGAGCGGGCTGGAAGGCGAAGATGATCTGACATTGGTGCCGGATGTTCAGCTGAATGCACAAGATCTGGCACGTTTTGCCGATCTGGCGGGTATTGAACTCGACGGGGCTGCGGATCTTGGTGTGACGGGGCGTGTGGCGCCGCTCACCGGGGTGATGGCGTTGCAATTCGACGGCACGACCGAGACGCTGACAACCGGCATCGCCCAGCTTGATCCGCTGCTTGCCGGTACGGGCAAGGTATCATTGGGGCTGGGCCGGGATGAAACCGGGCTGCGCGTCGATCCGGTGGTGATCCGCACCGATCATGCGCGCATTGATGCAACCGCGCTGCTGCGCACCGGCGCAAGCAAGCTGGACCTGACCGCGCGCGTCGCGGAAATCGCCCTGGTCCTGCCCGACCTGCAAGGTGCCGCCGAAGTGACGGCCACGGCAGAACAGGCCAATGATGTCTGGAACCTGACCGCCGATGCCACCCTTCCCGGGGGCACTGGCGCGCAATATCGCGGCACGGTGACCGGCGATGGGCGTGACAAGCTGGAGATCGCCGGACGGCTCAGCGCCAATGTCACACAGCTTGCAACATTCTCCGCCATTGCGGGTCGCCCTCTTGGCGGTGCGGTGTCGCTTGTGGCTGAGGGGCGCGGTGATCTGGTCAACGCGACATTCGATCTGCGTGCAAACGGCAGCACAACCAACCCGCGATTTGATGTGCCCGTTGCCGAGGCGCTTTTGCCCGGCACCACCACATTCGATATCGCCGCAACGCGCGATGCCGCAGGCGAGGTTGTGCTCAAGACCGCAGTCATCGACGGGCGCGAAGTAACCGCGCGGGCCAGTGGTGCCTTCGGGCCGGACAGTGGCAAGCTGGAGCTGACAACGCGGATTGCCAATCTGGCACGCGCCCTGCCCGATCTGCCCGGCGCGGCCAGCCTGACCGGCACCGCGATACGCACCGGCGAGGTCTGGACGCTGAAGGCCGATGCCACCCTGCCCGGCGATACAGGTGCAAATTTCAGCGGAACATTCACCGGCGATGGCAAGTCCAAACTTCTGGCGGATGGACGGTTGCAAGCGCGGGTTGCCCGGCTTGGCGCGTTTTCCTCGCTGGCCGGTCGCCCGCTGTCGGGGGCCGCAAATCTGACAGCCACCGGCACAGCCGATATTCTGGCCGGCAGTTTCGATCTTGTGGCCGATGGCAGTGTAAGAAACCCCGGTTTTGGCGTGCCGACAATAGAACCATTGCTGCGCGGCACGTCGCAAATCGACCTGTCTGTCGCGCGTGATGGCAATGGCCGGATCACCATACGTCAGGCAACGGTCGATGCACCGGGGGTGGATGCCGACGTGTCCGGCGCCTTTGGCGCGGGCAACGGTGATGCCCGGTTCCGCATCGCCATCCCCAACCTTGGCCCGCTTGTGCCCGATCTGCCGGGGCCTGCGAGTTTTTCCGGCACCGCCACACAGCAAGGCGAAAGCTGGCGGATCGACGCCTCGGGCAATGGTCCCGGTGGTATCGAAGTGTCAACCCAGGGCCGGGTCGCGGCGGATGTTTCCCGGCTTGATCTGTCGGCCAACGGGCTGGTGCCGCTGGCGCTGGCCAACCGGCGGCTGAACGGTCAGGCGCTCAGCGGGCTGGTGCGGTTCAATCTGGCGGTCAATGGCCCACCACAGCTCAGCTCGGTCTCTGGCCGGCTTAGCCTGGCGGATGCCCAGGTCGCGCTTCTGGCGCAGGGCATGTCGATCGACGCCATCAACGGGCAAATTGACCTGAACGGCGCAGCGGCGCAGGTGGCATTGAACAGTCAGATCTCCAGCGGTGGACAATTGCGCGTTGCCGGGCCGGTTGCGCTGACCCCGCCATATAACGCCGATCTGGAGGCGCAATTGCGCAACGTCGTTCTGCGCAGTGCCGCACTTTACGAGGCCCAGTTGGACGGGCGGATGACCATGTCCGGCCCGCTGCTGGGCGGCGCGCGGATTGGCGGCGGGATCAATATCGCCACTGCGGAATTGCGCATTCCCGATCTTGGCCCGTCCTATTCGGCGCTGGACGGTTTGCAACATATCAACCCCTCTGCCGATGTGCAGCGCACGTTGCGGTTTGCCGGGTTGGATCAATCTGACGAGGACACCGCCAGCGCCGCACCAGACTACCCGCTGGATGTCATCGTGCGCGCGCCCAACCGGTTGTTTGTGCGGGGCCGTGGGCTCGACGCTGAACTGGGCGGTGAATTGCGACTGACCGGGACCACCAACAATGTGGTGCCTGTCGGGTCGTTCAGCCTGATCCGGGGGCGGCTGGACCTGTTGGGCCGGCGCTTAACCCTGACACAGGGGGATGTCCAGTTGCGCGGCAGCTTCGATCCGGTGATCGCCTTTGAGGCCACCACAGAGGTCGATGATTTCGCCGTCACATTGGCCTTGGCCGGCTTGGCCTCGGCGCCGGAACTGACCGTCACATCGGTGCCGGAACTGCCCCAGGACGAGGCGCTTTCGCTGTTCCTGTTTGGCCGTGATGTCACGTCGATCTCGGCCTTGCAGGCGGTGCAATTGGCGGCGGCAATCCGCACCCTGTCCGGTCAGGGCGGGCTTGGTATCGGTCAACAGCTGCGCGAAGGTCTGGGGGTGGACGAGCTGGACATCAGCACCGATTCCGAAGGCAATGCACAGGCAAGTGTCGGCAAATACCTCTCTGACAACATCTATACCGATGTAACAGTGTCGAGCGATGGCTCCAGCCAGATCAACCTGAACCTTGATCTGACCCCAAGCGTCACCGTGCGCGGCCGGGTCGGCAGCGATGGGGACACCGGCGTCGGGGTGTTTTTCGAACGGGATTATTAGACAGGTGTCGCCGCAAGCCCATCGCAGCGGCGACAAACCTGTGGCATAGATCGGTGCCATGCATGCCACTTTTGAAATCGCACCCCGAAGTGAAATTCTGACCCCCGAGGCACCGGGGCTGACGGTATTGGTCGATGGGCTGCGCCGGGGGCATTCGCTTTGGGCGTCGCAATCTGGCACGGCAATCACCACACGGGCCGATGCAACGCCGTTTCTGTATTGCGAGACTTCGGGTTCCAGCGGTCAGCCAAAGGTGATCCGCCGCCGACCGGCCAGCTGGATCGCCTCTTTCGCCATCAATGCCAGGACTTTTGATCTGGGTCCGGCAGACCGTTACGCGACATTAGGGCATCCGGGCCATTCCCTCAGCCTGTTTGCGGTGCTTGAGGCGCTGCACATAGGGGCGGATATTGCTGTGCTTGCCGGCATGTCACCGCGACGCCAGACCGAAACACTGGCAGAGCTGGCCATCAGCGTGATCTATGCGACGCCCACGCAGCTGCGATTGCTCACCCGGATGAGCAAAGACGCAGCGCAGGTCGTGTTGCCGAATGTCCGCCGCCTGTTTTGTGGTGGTGGCAAACTGGACCCTGCCCTGCGGGCCGATCTCTGCGATCTGCTGCCCCATGCGGAGGTGCGTGAATTTTTCGGGGCCAGTGAAACAAGTTTCATCACCATGAGCGATGGCAATACCCCTGCGGGTTCGGTCGGCCGCGCCTATCCCGGTGTTGCGCTGCGCGTCGCCGCGCCGCATGAAACTGCGGAAATTCTGGTCCAAAGCCCCTATGTGTTTGATGGCTACGAGGTCGGCGAAACCCAGGACACCCATTGGCAGGACGGATATCTTGGCATTGGTGAAATGGGCTATCTGGACGCGGCGGGCTATCTTTTCCTGCGGGGCCGCAAACGGCGGATGGTCACGGTGGCAGATCACAATGTATTTCCCGAAGAGATTGAGCAGCTTGTGCTAACCCAACCGGGCGTGACCGGCTGTGCGGTGCTGGCAATCCCCGACGCGCTGCGTGGGCATAAACTCATCTGCTTTCTGACCGGGCGATTTGACGAGGCGGCCTTGCGACGGACCTGCCGCGCGGCATTTGGGCCCGCAGCGGTACCGCAGCGTTTTGTCCTGCTCGATGCCATCCCGTTGCTTTCGGCGGGGAAACCCGATTTGCCGCGCCTGGCCGCAATGGTCGGGGGCAATTGATGCGGCGCAGCTATATGATCGCGGCACGGCGCAGCCCGATCGCGCCCCGGGGCGGCGCGCTGCATGCTCTGGCGCTGCATGAGCTTGCGACGCCGGTGATTGCGCAGGTGCTGGCAGATGCCGGGATTGGCCCGGATCGGGTGGAAGAAATCATAGTCTCCAATGCGCTGGGGGGCGGCGGTAATCCTGCGCGGGTTGTCGCCCTGGCGGCTGGGTTGCCGGAACATGTGGCGGGATTGAGCATTGATCGCCAATGCGTCGGTGGTCTGGATGCGGTTTTGCTGGCCGATATGATGGTGCGGTCCGGGCAACATGACATCGTGCTGGCCGGCGGAGTCGAGAGCTATTCCCGCCGCCCGCTGCGGCTCCGCAGTTTTGCCGATGGACGCGCGCCAGAACCCTATGATCAAGCGGCCTTTACCCCCTGGCCCGAGCGCGACCCGGATATGGCGACGGCGGCAGAGGATTTGGCAAAGCAGTTGAACATCAGCCGCGCAGCGCAGGATGCCTGGGCCGTCGAGAGCCATGCCAAGGCACGCGCCTGCCCACCGGAATTTCATCAGGCGGAAATTGTGCCCTTGGCCGGGCTGACGCAAGACAGCTTTACCCGCGCTTTGACCGGGCGGTTATGCGCCCGCGCGCCGGTGGTACATGGCAGTATCACAGCCGCAAATATGGCGGTGGCCGCCGATGGTGCGGGATTTGTTCTGGTGGTGAGCGAGGCCGTCGCAGCGGCGCTGATGTGTCCCGCGGTCGAATTGCTGGCGGGACGGACGCTGGGCGGGACGCCGGACTTGCCCGGGCTGGCGCCGATTGCGGCCATTGATGCGGTTTGGGATCAGGCGACGACCCTGGTGAGCGCCGAAATCATGGAGGCCTTTGCCGTGCAGGCCATCGCCTGTCAAACCGGCGCGGGCCTGCCGGTCGAGATTGTGAACCAATATGGTGGTGCATTGGCGCGGGGCCATCCGGTGGGGGCCTCTGGCGCGGTGCTTGCCGTGCGGCTTTACCAACAGCTTTGTCGCACACCGGGGTCCGGCTTGGCGGCAATCGCCGCAGCGGGCGGATTGGGCACGGCGCTCTTGGCGCGGCGACTGTGATCCATGATCCGCCGCGCCTTTTGGGGGCCAGCCCCCGTGGCCTTTGGCCACCCCCCCGGGATATTTTTGGTCAGATGAAATCCCGGAGTGCGAAACAGGCCGCGAAACCGGTCAGAGTTTGACCAAACGATCCCCGACCGACACCCGGCCATCCTGAGCAATTCGGCAGAGGACGCCGCGCAAACGCAGGTCACGATGGGGGCCGCGATTGATCCAGCGCAGGCTAGCATCCCCATACCAGGCCTGCCATTTGGTGCAGCCGGAATTGCGTTTGTCCGACACTTCCAGCACAGCGGTGCCAACCGCCAATCGCGTGCCAACCGGCAGGTTTTCATGGCTGAGATCCATATCGACAATGATCGGATCGCCGGGATGCGGGGTGCCAGCACGGTCGCGCCAACACAGATCCAGCACTCGTTTCGACAGGATCGACACCTGAATACGGGGATCGGGGGCCCCATCCGGCAGTTTCAGCCAAGGGTTTGTCAGCCAACGCTCGCCCTTGATGCCACCGGAAACGGTCATGTCTAGGTGTTCCGGATAGTCGCGCAGGCCGCTTTCGGGGCGAAAACACAGGTGATCAATGGCCGCGTTATCCTTGGGCGCCGCGCGGATATGATCCAGCGCGGCGTCGCAATCTTCGGCTGTGACGTGAGCAGTGGTCATCATGACGCTCAAGCCGCGCGTGACAGGACGCTGGCGGGGCGTGCCTTGGCCAGGGCGGCCGTCAGCATGCCGGCAATCGCCGCTTTCAGCGCATCACCGGGAATAAATGCGGTGACCAGAGCAGTCGCCTCCAACATGGTTTTGTCCAGCGCATAAGCCAAACCGGCGATGCCAAAGGCATACATCACCACGATGCCCCCGATCACGGATGCCAGGCCCGCGACCAGTGTCAGCGGCGCATTGCCCCATTTCTCGACGATCAATCCGGTGACGAAGGCCGCAAATGGCCAGCCCACCAGGAACCCGGCAGAGGGCGACACAAAGACACCAAGGCCGCCGCGCCCACCGGACAATAACGGCAGGCCGATGGCCACGAGGACCAGAAACAGCAGCACAGCCAAAGTGCCGCGCCGCGCGCCCAAAACGGTGCCGCACAACATGACACCCAGGCTTTGCGCGGTGATTGGCACACCGAACCCCAGGGTGATTTTCGGGATCAGCCCCAGCACCGCAATCAATGCAGCAAACAGGGCTATCAATACGACATTCTTTTCCATCTCAGGTATCCTCTGTAGAAAGCAGGCCTCCCCGCGCGCGCAACGCATCAGAGATTTGATCAGCATCGTCAAGCGCGAGCAAGGTGAAAGGCAGGATAATCCGCCAATTGGCGCGCCGGGGTGAGCGCGCGCGCCACGCGTCGCCCAGCGCGCGGCCCTTGGCCAGCAGCACCGGGGTCATGCGGATCACAAGGGCAATGGCGATTTCCAACGGGCGGCTGGCAATGCCGAAACGGCGCAAGGGTGCGGCAAGCCAGTGCACCACGGAAATCATGTCCGACAGTCGGGTGGTCATCGTTACCAGATTGGCAAGCGCCACCGCAGAGACCAACCGCAACAGGATCACCAGGCCCGGTATCACACTGCCGTCGATCAGGTGAAACAGCGCGACGATCAGCACAAAGGGCCAAAGCATCCAGAGTTTCGCAAGCCCACCGCGCAGGAACTGCCATCCGGGCGCCGCATACAGCGCCAAGACCAAGACAAGGATGGCCAGATGCGCCCAGAGGTTCTGGATGAAAAACAACCCCAGCGTCGCAAGGCACAGCGCCGCCAGCTTGGCCGCGGCTGGCCAACCATGGGCGCGGGTTTTAACCGGGGAGGTCAGCGATATCATCTGCGGCCCCCAATTCTGTCATGCGCGCCACATAGGCGGGCACAACCTCTTCCGCCGGGCCGATTTGGCGCAGCGCACCGCGATCCAGCCACAGCGCGCTGTCATATCCGGCCAGATCCGCCGGGTCATGTGTGATATGGATCAGATTGCCAGTGTAATGATCCAGATACCGGGTCAGCTGTGCCCGGGTGACCATGTCGAGACCGGCAAAGGGTTCGTCAAGAATGAGCAAGCGCGGGGCCATCGCAACAATGGCCATCAAACAGACCAGATGCTTTTGGCCATGGCTGAGCGTATTGATATAGGCCTCTTGCCAATGGGTCTTGTTGAAACGGGCCAATACGTCGCGCGCGGCGTCTTCGGCTGCTGCTTTCTTTTGGCCCTGCTGGATCAGACCAAAGGCCAGTTCTTCCAGCACGGTAGGGAAAATGATCTGGTGATCCGGGTTCTGGAACAGGATGCCGACCTCTGACAGGGCCGCACGCCGGTCCCGCGCCACATCGACGCCATTCAAACGCAACTCGCCCGCCGTAGGGGCCACAAGCCCGGCAAGCAACCGCGCCAGCGTCGTTTTCCCCGATCCATTGCGCCCGACAACCCCAAGTCGCGTGACCGAAATATCCAGCGTCAGAGCAGAAAGAACCACACGGGTGTCATGGGCAAAATCCACCCCCGACAACACCAGCTGGCTGCTGGTCCGAACTGGGACCGAAGCGTCGTTCAAACGAAATTCCCCTGTCGCGCGGCGGGCCTTTCTTTTGGCCCGCGTCTGATCCACCCAGTGGGCGGTCAGCCCATTTGCCTGTGCATTTCAGAAGCTGGGGAGAATTGCAAGGCGACAGAAATCCAATGGTGTGGGGCGGGGTCGTCCCGATGTCAGCACGCCGTTATTGCGGCGCGCATGAAATCAATTGGCGTTGCACAGCTGGGTGGCGCGCATCTGGGTCGCCAGATCCTGACCATCGCCGGTCCAGCAATTGGCGGTCACGGCCTGGGCACCGGCCTGTCCGGTCACGTTGCAATTCAATGTCTGCGCATGGGTGAAGCTTTCCAGCCCAACCCGGGCCAATTGCCCGCGTTCGCTTTGGAGGGCGGGACAGACAAGAGCGTCGATCACCACCGGCATTCCGGCCAATTGCAGCGCATTTCCGGCAAAAACGGCTTCTACCGGACCACTGAGGACGCGACTGGCCGAAACGGTTTCGATATGGCTCAATTCAATTGGTGTGCTTGGCCGATGCCCGCGCCGTTCGGTCCGTGCGTCGGGAACGTCAGCTGTGTCGTGTGAGATCACAGCCAGTGCCGGTCGGGCCAGTCCTGCGACAAATGCGCTGGCCGCGACCTGAAAATCGGTGGCGGCAATATGCGCGCTGGCAATCGTGTCGTCCTGGACCACTTGGGTAAGCGTGTCGCCAGCCCCTGCCAGCATCACCTGAACCTCAGGTGCGCGTAGCATGCCACGCGACACCGTCAGCACCAGGGCGACAGACAGGATCTTGACGCTCCAGCGGAACAGTCGAGACTTTGGGGTTCGCCCAGCCGATGCAAGTTTCCCCCGCATCCGGGATTTATCGCCGATCATAGCGGCTTTAAGAGCTTGGTCAGGTGTCATGGTTAACATTTGCCTACCCTCCTTGACGGGAGAAGGGCGGAAATGAGCCAGAACTGCGGCGTTCCCCTAAAGGTTGTCTGCCTGCGGCATTCCCAAGACGTGAAAGCCCCCATCGACCCGAATAATTTCACCCGTGGTACAGGCCCCGGCATCCGACGCGAGGTATACCGCAGTGCCGCCCACGGCCTCTAGCGTGGCATTGGCGCGCAGCGGCGCGTTTTGATCCGTGTGCTTATAGGTCTTGCGCGCACCACCAATGGCCGCACCGGCCAGGGTTTTCATCGGACCGGGGGAAATGGCGTTGACGCGAATGCCCTCGGGGCCAAGATCATTGGCAAGATAACGCACAGCAGCCTCAAGCGCGGCCTTGGCGATGCCCATGACATTGTAATTCGGCGTGACGCGATTCGATCCCATATAGGTCAGCGTCAAAAGCGTGCCGCCATTTTCAACCATCATCGGATGGGCGCGGCGGGCGACCTCGATAAAGGAATAGGCCGAGATATCCATCGAGTTCTTGAAGTTGTTGCGGCTGGTGTTCAGCACCCGGCCGGTCAATTCGTTCTTGTCGCTGAAGGCGATGGCGTGGACCACAAAATCAATCGTCGGCCAGCGGTCCCCCAGCTTTTCGAATGCCACATCGAGCGAGGCATCATCGGTCACATCAACATCGACAAGAAAGTCCGATCCGACCGATGCCGCCAGCGGCTCAACCCGTTTGCCGAATGCCTCGCCCTGATAGGTAAAGGCCAGCTCTGCACCAGCTTCGGCCATCGCCTTGGCAATGCCCCAGGCGATAGAGCGTTCGTTGGCAACACCCATGACAAGCCCGCGCTTGCCCTTCATTGACTGCGACATGTCCGTTTATCCGTTATATTTGCTAAGAAGCATGGAGCCGTTGGTGCCGCCAAACCCGAAGGAATTGGTCATCACTGTATCCAGCCCGGCATTTTCCACCAGCGTGGTGGCGATTTCTGCCGGTTTCAGTGCCGGATCAAGCGTTTCGACGTTGATCGACGGGATGATGAAATCGTTGTCCAAAGCCAGCAGACAATAAATCGCCTCTTGTGCGCCGGTGGCGCCCTGGCTGTGGCCGGTCATGGATTTGGTCGAAGACACCGGCGGCGTGCTGCCATCGCCAAAGACGCGGCGCACCGCCTCGATTTCGCCGACATCGCCGACCGGCGTGGATGTGCCGTGGGCGTTGATATAGCCAA
Organism: Marinovum sp. 2_MG-2023; assembly: GCF_030548265.1. Classification (NCBI taxonomy): domain Bacteria; kingdom Pseudomonadati; phylum Pseudomonadota; class Alphaproteobacteria; order Rhodobacterales; family Roseobacteraceae; genus Marinovum; species Marinovum sp. 2_MG-2023. The sequence goes on from NZ_JAUOSD010000027.1 coordinate 21,466, forward strand.
CCTTGCGCCCCTCTTCCAAGGTGCTGAGCGCGACGCGCATCGCCCGCTCGCCGCCTTCGCCCGAGGGGGCCACCATATCGGCGCCATCCGATGTCGCGCCATAGCCCGTGACCTCGGCGTAGATCTTGGCGCCGCGCGCCTTGGCGTGTTCCAGTTCTTCCAGAACCAGCATCCCGCCGCCGCCGCCAATCACAAACCCATCGCGGTCTGCATCAAACGCCCGCGATGCACGTTCCGGCGTATCGTTGTATTTCGACGACATCGCGCCCATCGCGTCAAACAGGCAGGACAATGTCCAGTCCAGTTCTTCGCCGCCACCGGCAAACATCACGTCCTGTTTGCCCATCATGATCTGTTCCGCCGCGTTGCCAATGCAATGCAGCGAGGTCGAGCAGGCCGAGGTGATGGAATAGTTGATGCCTTTGATCTTGTACGCCGTCGACAGATTGGCCGAAACGGTCGAACACATGGTTTTTGGCACCGCAAAGGGCCCGATCCGCTTGGTCGCGCCGGTTTTCAGCACGGTCTGATGCGCCTGCAACATCGCGCTGGTCGATGGGCCACCCGAGCCCGCCACCAAACCGGTGCGTGGGTTCACAACATCGCGTTCCTCAAGCCCGGCATCGGCAATCGCCTGCCCCATGGCAATATAGGCATAGGCCGCCCCCGGCCCCATGAACCGCAGCGTGCGTTTGTCGACATGGTCCGCGACATTCAGCTTCAGGTCACCGGCAATCTGGCTGCGGAATCCATGTTCCTTCATCGCCTCATTGGCGGTGATCCCGGATGTCCCGGATTTGAGCGAGGCCAGAACCTCTTCCACATTGTTGCCGATGGAGGACACAATCCCCAGACCAGTCACGACGACACGACGCATGCGCGCACTCCCATGTTTGTTAGGGCATTACTAGGGCATGCGAGGGGAGACGCGCAAGGTGGGTGGGCTGTTTGGTGTGCAGTTGCGGCCAGTTAAGGCGATGCAACGACCGTCTTATAACTTTCACAAAGAACCCGGCCTTGCATCCTTTGTCTGTGTTGCCACCCGATTCATCCTATTCCATGGTGCGGCCATTCGACCAAAAGGGAAAACTACAAATGCGTTACCTTTCGATCCCGCTGGGCCTGGCACTGACTTGCGTGACACTTTCTGCCGCAGCCGAAGACCAGTACCAACATGACTTCAAGTCGCTGCTGCAAAATCTTCCGATTGCCGACCAAAAGGTCAGCATGTCACCGCGACCCATTGTCTTTAAGGGCAAGGAAACACCGGGCCAACATGATTGCTTCTGGATGGGTCCGGTTTATTCCGGGGCGTTCAACATCGCCTATCCCGATGGCGGCGCGGTGTATTGGGCGACGGCATTTACCATGCCCAAGGATGCGCCGGACGCCTATCTGGAAATTTCCGGCAACTTCCCACAGGCACGGTATATGTCGCTGCACAGCTATACCGAGGGTGGCGCGCCCTATGACCATGTGATGGACGTCGACATCACCGCCGATGATGGCAGCGAAAATCCTTTCCTGAGCGGGACTTACGGCGATGCGATGGCCTATACCCTGCGCGTGGTCCAGGGCGAAGCCCCACAAGAGCGCGCCCCCAATACCGTATATCTTGGCCCCACCGACAAGGTTGACCGCAGCCCGCTGTTGCTGCGTCATTACATTCCGGAAACCGGCGATGATCTGACCGGCGGCGCGGGACTTGCCAATGTGGCGCTGGTGATGGGCGATGGCACCCGGCTGGAAGGTCAGGCCGCCTGTGACGCGCTTGCCAGCCCCGGACCGGACGACGCGGAACGTGTCTTGATCTCGCCCGCTTTGGCGCAGGACGATTTTGACAACATGCTGAAAAAGCCCGAAGTCGCGGACAATTACCTACACACCAAGCATGAGGCTTGGAACGTTTTCTGGGATCCGCGCATCAACCTGATGGCGTTCATGTCACCCAAGTTGCAACAGGTCATGGAAACAGCGGCGCGGGTTGGGTTCATCCCCAAGACCTCCGGCTTTTACGCCAACCTCGACAATCAATATGTCGCGATTTCGTTGAACGAAGATTTCGGCGATGTTGTCGTGCTTGAGGCGAAAATGCCCCGCACCCCCGCCACCGGGGCCGATATGGGCCAGCCTGACAATTATGATCTGCGTTATTGGTCGCTTTGCACCAACGAAAGCCTTGTCACGACACGGTTTTCCGATTGCATCTATGACAGCGAGGTCACGCTGGACGATGATCGCGCCTATTCAATTGTCATCAGCAAATCCGCGAACCGCCCGGAAAATGCGACGGCGGAATGTGGTGTAAGCTGGCTTGACTGGGGCGATGCAGGCGACGGGGCCGGACATACCAACATTACGGCGCTGCTGCTGCGCAACATGGCGCCCAACCCGGCGTTTTCGGCCGCGGTCCAAAACATTCCCGGCCCGGGGCTGGAGGTCGACACCATGGGCGCCTACCTGCCCAAAGCTGTCTACAGCACCAAAGCCGATTTTGAGGCGCGAGGCTGCTGAGCGCACCGCAACGCATCACCAAAACAAAAAAAGAGGCCCGCAACCGGGCCTCTTTTCACATCCGCTGGTACGCGCGAAATCAGCTTTCGCTCAGCGCGACTTTCATATCCTTGACCTGATAGATCACCTCGCCGTCGGCCTCGACGATGCCGTCCGCCACGCCCATTGTCAGACGCCGGGTTTGAATCGCCTTGGTGAAATTGATCCGATAGGTCAACATCTTGCGGTCCGGGCGCACCATGCCGGTCAGCTTGACCTCGCCCACGCCCAGCGCATAACCGCGCCCCTGCCAGCCGCGCCAGCCAAGGTTGAAACCGGTCAACTGCCACAGGCCATCAAGACCCAAACAGCCGGGCATGATCGGGTTGCCGGGAAAGTGGCAGTCAAAGAACCACAGGTCGGGCTTGATGTCGAATTCCGCCACCACATGGCCCTTGCCATTTTCGCCGCCGTCACCCGAAATATCGGTGATCCGATCCATCATCAGCATCGGCGGTTCCGGCAATTGCGCATTGCCCGGACCAAAAAGCTCGCCTCTGGCACATTTCAGAAGCGCATCTCTGTCGAAACTGGTGGGGTATTCGGCCATTCAGGCACCTTCCTTGGATCACACAAATCTATCTGATCCGGTCTAACACCCGCATGCCAACCCATGCAAGAGCGCCGGGAATGATGAGATTGTTGCCACAAACAGCCATTATTGCCACATGCGCCGCATTGAAAAGCCACCAAAAGACGCTCTATATTGTTCCAAGGCGAGGAGTGCGAGGCATGAATATGACATCCCCAGCGATCGACCGCGGTGCGGTGTGGTTGTCCGGCGCAGGGCTGCGCCCGACCCGACAGCGCCTCACCCTGGCGTCCTTGCTGGTCGGCGACGGCCGTAACCGCCATGTCACCGCCGAAAGCCTGTTTGCAAAAGTTCAGGACGTCGGCGAAAGCGTTTCTCTGGCCACGGTCTACAACACCCTGCGGGCGTTTTGTGACGCGGGCCTGATGCAAGAGGTGACAGTGGATGGCCAGAAAAGCTATTTCGACACCAACACCCATGACCATCCGCATTTTTACTGGGAAGACGAAGGCCACCTGACCGATGCCCCGGCCGATCAGTTGAAAATCGTCTCTTTGCCGGATGCGCCGGAGGGGGCAGAAATTGCCAGCGTCGACGTGGTGATCCGATTGCGGCGCAAACCGGTCTGACCACGCGCCACCCGGCCCCGCATCGAGCTTTTTCCCCAGATCCGCCCAAGTGCCGCCGTATTTCGCCAGCAGTTTGCATCCGAAGACGCAATGCGAGAGGCCCCCATGAAACGCACATTGATCAAACACGCCCGGTCCTGGCTTTTGCTGACGGCCATGGTGCCGGTGTTTCTGGCGGCGAACTGGTATTTGCTGTCCGGGGTGCTGTCGATGCAGGTTTTCGATTTGATGGCCGGGGCCTATCTGATGTGCATTGCGGTCACGCTTGCCTGGGTGCGGCATTCTCTCAGCACCCGCATGACCAAGACGCTGTCGCAACGCGGCGCGCGCTGGACCAGCCTGATGGCGACAGAAGCGGCATAAGCGCAAAATCGGGGGGAACTCCGCCCCCTTTTTGATCAAACGCGCTTATTTGCCAGGCACATACCCCGACATACACGACCACAAGCATCCGCTGCGCCGCCCCAGTCCGCTGGTGCGGCATTTTTCTGTTATGCTGCGAACGTCGCCTTAAATTCTTTTTCAGGGATTGGGCGCATCATCGAAACCCTAGCGCCTATCGGGAGGACGCGGCGTTACCCCTGCTTAACTGCAAAGGAGCGCTGATATGTTCGCTTTCGCCTTTCCCCGTGTTGCACACGGGGCGCTGAGACTTGCCTTTTTTCTGGCTTTTGTGCTGGTGGGCCTTGCCGCCAGAGCCGATGACGGCCCGGCCTACCTGCAACCTGATGAACGTCAATTGCGCACGCATTTCATCTGTGCCGAAAGCGCGCGGGTGCGACCGTTGGACCGGGCCGCAATTCACGTTTGTTCCCATGTCTTTCAACGGCTTAAAATCGGTTTTGTGCCCGGCATGACAATCGACAGATATGATGCATTGAGCGGCGAAGAACGCGCCCGCGTCAATCGCGAAGGTTATATGGCCTGGCGAGCCTGGGTGTCGGCCAACCGGGACCGTGTCGGCGATCTGCGACGCGCGGCGCGCACCTCATTGTTCGGCATCGCGGCCTGAGCGCCTTATGCCACGGGTGCACGACAGCCTGACAAAAGCTGCGCCGAAAACCTAAACCCCACAGCGGACCCGTTCAGGGTCCGCGCAAAATTGCGGGGCGGCGCCAGCCTGCACGAATATTTCGGATTTTCGAGCCAAACGCTCTAAATGTGAAATGGTGCGGGCGGTGGGACTCGAACCCACACGGGCACAAGGCCCAACAGATTTTAAGTCTGGTATGTCTACCATTCCATCACGCCCGCATCTGGCGTTGGTCTTCAGTTTTCGGTTTCGGGCCAATTTCAGGCCTGAAAACCAATCATCCAATCGCAACGCCTTGTTTTGTATGCATTTTACCGCATGCATTCAAGGGTTTTGAAACTCTTGTGTTGACCGGCCCACCGCGCCATCATTTCGGCACGCGGGTCAGCGCCGCGACCATAAGACGCTCGTCCCGGCGAGAAAACAGCAAAATTGCGTCAGAGATCGGTTTCCTCGGCCTCGGGCGGTAATTGCGCCAGAAAACGGCGTTCCGGCAACCATGGGTTCAGCTCAAGCGCGCGAAGCAGGTCGCGCCGCGCCGCATCGTTTTGCCCCAAGGCCATCAGGGTCAGCGCCCGGCCAGACAAGGCCCCGACATGGCGGGGTGACAGCGCGATCACGCGGTCCAGATCGACCAATGCAGCCGCATAGTCACGCTGAATGAACCGGATAAAGCCGCGCTGGTTGTAGCCTTCGGCATAGTCGGGGCAATGGTCGATCAGGATTTCAAAATCCCGCAACGCGCCCAGAAAATCCTGTGCGCCCCGTTTGCGCAGTCCCCGGTCAAGAATTTCCTGCGCCTGCTGATCCGGCGCATCGGCCCACAGATTCCACATCTGATTGACCACGACCTGGGCCGCGCCTTCGTTCGGGGCGGCCTGTACCTGGGCAAAAAGCCGGTCAAACCGCGCGGAATGATCGGCCGCATCGGGGCAGCTCTCTGCAGCGGCAGACCCGGCGAGCCAAATCATCGGCCAAAGCGCCGATTGAAACAAAAACAAACGTACCATACCCTATCGTGTCAGGTTTCGCCGCCCGATCAAGTCACATCGCCGAGACCGCTTTCCTTGATTGCCTGCATCGCGACATAGGTCGATGTGCTGGCCAAATGCGGCAGGGTCGAGATTTTTTCCGCCAAAACCAGCCGATAGGCGCGCATGTTGGTGGTGCGCACTTTCATCAGATAGTCGAAATTGCCGGCAATCAGGTGGCATTGCTCGATTTCCGGGATCTTCGCCACCGCCGCAGCAAAGGCCGCCAGCGCGGCTTCGCGTGTATCGGCCAGGCGCACCTCGACAAAGGCAACATGATCCAGACCCAGCCGGATCGGGTCCAACATGGCGCGATACCCCCGGATGACCCCCGCCTCTTCCAGCCGCCGCACCCGTGTCTGGGTCGGCGATTTTGACAGGCCAATGCGCTTGGCCAACTCGGTTACGGAAATACGCCCGTCTTCGGCCAGGACCGCGATAATGGCCCGGTCAAAGCTATCTAGTTCGAATTGATCCGATTGCACTGAAATGCCCCACAAATTCGGTTCGTTACAGATGAATTCTGGCAGAGAACGGGAAAATTGGCCAGTCGCTTCCCGATATACTGGGCAAAACGAAACCTCGGGGATTCCCATGACCGCCACTGACCTCGCAACGCTGCGCGCCCGCATTGATGACCTGACCTATGCTGATGAGGCCGCCAACCTGGCGGGTCTTGTCGAAAAGGCCGACCTGTCCCCTGAAGATCGTGCGCGCATCAGCGGTGCCGCGGCGGGCCTGGTCAGACGCATTCGCGATACCTCTGATCCCGGCCTGATGGAGGTTTTTCTGGCCGAATATGGCCTTTCCACCGACGAGGGCGTGGCCCTGATGTGTTTGGCCGAGGCCTTGTTGCGCGTGCCGGACCCGGAAACCATCGACGCCCTGATCGAGGACAAGATCGCGCCCTCCGACTGGGGTCGTCACATGGGGCATTCGACATCGCCGCTGGTCAATGCCTCGACCTGGGCGTTGATGTTGACCGGCCGTGTGCTGCGCGAAGAATCCGAACCCGGCCCGGTTGGCCATCTGCGGGCGGCCGTCAAACGTCTGGGCGAACCGGTGATCCGCACCGCCGTGGGCCGCGCGATGAAGGAAATGGGCCGCCAGTTCGTTCTGGGCGAGGACATCAAAGCCGCGATGAAACGCGCCGCCGGGATGGAAAAGAAGGGCTATACCTATTCCTATGACATGCTGGGCGAAGCGGCCCGCACCGATGCGGATGCCATGCGCTATCACGCCGCTTATGGCCGTGCGATCGAGGCGATTGCCAATGGCTGTACCCATGGCGACGTGCGCAAGAACCCCGGCATCTCGGTCAAACTTTCGGCGCTGCATCCGCGGTATGAAGAGGCGCAAAAAGACCGGGTCATGGCCGAGTTGTACCCGCGCCTGCGTGATCTGGCGCTGATGGCGCGGTCCCGCAAGATGGGGCTGAACATCGACGCAGAAGAGGCGGACCGCCTGTCGATTTCCATTGATCTGATTGAACGGCTGATGCGCGATCCCGGCCTTGCCGGCTGGGACGGGCTTGGCGTGGTGGTTCAGGCGTTCGGCCATCGTTGCGGTGCGGTTCTGGACTATCTGCACGCGCTGGCCGTGGAAACAGACCGTCACATCATGGTGCGGCTGGTCAAAGGCGCTTATTGGGATACCGAGATCAAATTGGCCCAGGTCGAGGGGCTGGAAAGCTTTCCGGTCTTCACCTCGAAACCCGCCACCGATGTCAGCTATATTGCCAACGCCCGGCGATTGCTGAACATGACGGACCGAATTTACCCACAATTCGCAACGCATAACGCCCATACAGTGGCGGCGATCCTCGACATGGCTGGGGATAAAAAAGACGCGTTTGAATTCCAGCGTTTGCACGGCATGGGTGAAGCGATGCACAACATTGTGCTTGGGGATAACGCCACCCGCTGCCGGATTTATGCACCGGTCGGCGCGCACCGCGATTTGCTGGCCTATCTGGTGCGGCGGCTGTTGGAAAACGGCGCGAACTCGTCTTTCGTGAACCAGATTGTAGATGAGGACGTGCCCGCCGAGGTCGTGGCGCGTGACCCGTTTGAAGCGATCCATGACAAAGCGCCCCACCTGCCCAAGGGCCCGGAATTGTATCAGCCAGAGCGGGTGAATTCGCGCGGTTGGGATCTGGCGCATCGCCCGACATTGACAGCGATTGATGCCGCACGCGCGCCGTTCAATGATCACAAATGGACGGCCTGGCCGCTTATGGCTGCGGACACAACGCCAGAGGCCGCCCAGAATATCGTAAACCCGGCCGATGCTGCCGACATGGTTGGCACGATCCAATTTGCCAGCGCGGCGGATTGCGACGCGGCGCTGGCGGCCGCAACACCATGGGATGTGCCCGCAGCCGAGCGCGCCACCATCCTGGCCAAGGCGGCGGACCTTTACGAAGAAAACTATGGCGAATTGTTTGCCCTGTTGGCGCGTGAGGCGGGGAAAACCCTGCCGGATGCGGTGGCGGAGCTGCGCGAAGCGGTGGATTTCCTGCGCTATTACGCCGCCAACGCCCCAGAGACCGCGCCGGTTGGCACCTTTACCTGCATTTCGCCCTGGAACTTTCCCTTGGCGATTTTCACCGGCCAGATTTCCGCCGCCCTCGCGGCAGGCAATGCCGTTTTGGCAAAACCAGCTGAGCAGACACCGCTGATCGCGGCCCGCGCCGTGGAATTGCTGCATCAGGCTGGCGTGCCACGTGCGGTGCTGCAATGCCTGCCCGGCGCTGGCGCGGTTGGCGCGGCGCTGACATCGGATGCCCGCGTCGGTGGCGTGGCCTTTACCGGGTCCACCGAAACCGCCAAGATCATTCGCCGTGCGATGGCAAGACACTTGGCCCCCGGCGCGCCTTTCCTGGCCGAAACCGGTGGGTTGAACGCAATGATCGTCGACAGCACCGCCCTACCGGAACAGGCGGTTGCGGCGATTGTCGAAAGCGCGTTCCAATCGGCGGGCCAACGCTGTTCCGCGCTGCGTTGCCTTTATGTGCAAAGCGACATTGCCCCGCATTTCACCGAGATGTTGATGGGCGCGATGGAGACGTTGCGCCCCGGTGCACCGTGGGACATTTCGACCGACCTTGGTCCGGTGATTGACGCCGAAGCCCAGTCCGGCATTGCCGACTACATCGCCAAAGCGCGGATCGAGGGGCGCGTGGTCAAGGAAACCAGCGTGCCCAAATCGGGCCACTTCATCGCCCCGACCCTGATCCGGGTCAACGGCATCAACGATATGACGCGCGAGATTTTCGGCCCCGTCCTGCATATCGCGACCTTTGACGCCGACCAGCTTGACGATGTAATCGACGCAATCAACGCCACCGGATACGGGCTGACATTTGGTCTTCAAACCCGGATTGACGACCGGGTGCAGCATGTCTCGGAACGGGTGCATGCCGGGAACATCTATGTGAACCGCAACCAGATCGGTGCAATCGTCGGCAGCCAACCCTTTGGCGGCGAAGGGCTTTCGGGTACGGGACCAAAGGCAGGCGGGCCGAATTATCTGGCGCGGTTTGGTCAACATCACGTTGACACGGTCACAGACGCCCCCGGCGCGCCGGTCGATCCCGCCGCTTTGCAAGAGGCGCTGAATGCCCGCGTCGCCCCGGCCCCGCTGGCGCCATTGTCGCTGCCGGGCCCGACGGGGGAATCCAACCGGTTGACCACCCTGTCCCGCCCGCCGGTCCTGTGTCTTGGGCCGGGCGACGCCGCCGCGCAGGCACAAAAGGACGCAGTCGAAGCCCAGGGCGGCATGGGCCTGCGGGTGGCCGGCGCGTTAGAGCCTTCGGCGCTGACAACGCTGGATAATTTCTCAGGCGCGATCTGGTGGGGCGACGCGACGACCGCGCGCGCATTGACCACGGCGCTGGCGGAACGTGATGGCCCGATCCTGCCGCTGATCACCGGCGTGCCGGATCGCGGTCACGTCACCCATGAACGCCACGTCTGTGTCGATACCACCGCCTCTGGCGGGAATGCGGCGCTTTTGTCGGGAATGTCTTGACCTTGGGCGGGAAAGTGGAAACTTTCCCGCCATGTTTCCAATCCGCGATCATAATCCGTCCGGGCGCCGACCCTATATCACCTATGTGTTGATGGCGGTGAATATCGCCGTCTTCCTGATTTCCACCGCCGAATTGGGCACAGACCGCGAAATGGCCCTGTTTTATTGGGATTATGCGCTCTTGCCCGGTCGGATCAGTGCCGGTGAGGGCTATCTCGGCCTGTTGACCTCTATGTTCCTGCATGGCGGTTTCATGCATTTGGCGGGCAACATGCTGTTTCTTTACATCTTTGGTGACAACATCGAGGATGAAATGGGCCACCTGCCCTATTTGGTATTCTACCTCGGCTGCGGGTTGGCAGCGTCCTTGTTGCAATATGCCGCTGCGCCCAATTCGATGATCCCCGTGATCGGGGCCTCTGGTGCCATTGCGGGCGTCATGGGCGGATATCTGTTGCTTTTCCCCAAGGCCAAGGTCGATATCCTGTTGATCCTGATCGTGTTTTTTCGGGTTTTCCCGGTGCCGGCCTGGATCATGCTGGGATTGTGGTTTGCCTTGCAATTGTTCGGCGGTTTTGGCACGCCCAGCGATCAGGGCGGCGTCGCCTATTGGGCCCATGCCGGTGGTTTCCTGGCCGGTATGGTGTTTACCTTTCCGCTGTGGATGCGGTTGGGGGGCATCGGATTCTGGCGCCGTACCGAAGGCCATCCGCCCCATCCAGACGCGAAATACAATTTGACCCGCACCTCGATCCCGAAAGCGGGAAAAAGACGCCTGTAGTTGCATTTGGTCAACCCTTGCGGGAAATTCGGTGGATAAGCCGGCAAAATTGTTCGATCTTACCGCAAGGACCGCCGACACACGAAGGCCCCGGCCAGGGAAATTCCGGCGCAACTTATCCCAAAAACATCCACAAGCACCGGATTGCGCCGCCGCAGGACGACGCCGATCTTAGCCGGTTCGCGCCTCGTCCAATGCGGCGGGCAAAGCCGCGGCAAAGGCATCCAGCATCTCCGGCGTGCCGGCACTGATCCGAATGCAACGATCCTCTGGCGCAACAAAAGGCATCCGCACAAAGATGCCGCGTGCCATCAACGCCGCCAGAACCCGGCGGGCAAAATCACCGTCCGCACCACAATCAAGGGTCACGAAATTGGTGGCAGAGGGCAGCGCCACAAGACCGGCATCCCGCGCAATGGCCGCAATCCGCTTGCGCGCCAGAGCGACCTCCTCCTGTACATGCGCCAGCCAATCGCGATCCTGCCAGGCGGCCAGCGCCCCGATTTGCGCGGTGCGGTTCATGCCAAAATGGTTGCGAACCTTTTCATAGGCGGCAATCACGTCCCTATGGCCAATGGCATAGCCAACACGCGCCCCCGCCATGCCGAACCCTTTGGAAAAGGTACGGAACCGAAGCACCGCCGGGTCACTGACATCCAACGGCAGAACGCTGTCCTCTGGCGCGAATTCAACATAGGCCTCGTCCAGAACCAACACACATCCATCCGGCAGCGCGGCAATCGTTTCGGCAATACGTGCCGCACCATGCCAGGTGCCCATCGGATTGTCGGGATTGGCCAGATACACCAGTTTTGCGTCGACCTGTCGTGCCTTGGCAATCAGCGCATCAGGATCCTCGTGATCATCGAGATAAGGCACCTTGTGCAAAGTGCCGCCATAGCCCGCCACATGATAGTTGAATGTCGGATAGGCCCCATCCGAGGTCACCACATGATCACCCGGCCCGACCATCAACCGCACAGTGGAATTGAGCAGCCCGTCAATCCCTGCCCCGACAACGATATTGTCCGGGTCGACACCCAGATCGCCGGCAATCGCATGACGCAAATCATGGCTGGTGCTGTCGCCATATTTCCAGATGTCGCCAACCGAGGCCTGCATCGCGGCAATCGCCTTGGGCGATGGGCCAAACACACTCTCGTTTGCGCCCAATCGGGCAACAAACGTGCCACCCCGGTCCCGTTCAAGCTTTTCCGGCCCGACAAAGGGCACAGTTGACGGCAGGGCAGCGACAATTGCGGTGAAACGTGGATTTCTCATGGCGCCGCACTATGACAGAGCGGCAAGCCGATGCAAGCGCGGGAATTGCACGGTTGCAAAGCCGCGAAGGCCGGTTTGCAGAAGAGAAAAAGATCCGCAACATGCCTGCATTCCGCCGATCACGCCAAATTGGCAAACGGCGCTTGACCCTCGTCGCCGCTTTGCCCACTTTCCGCGCGAAACCAAGGAAATCGCATGAGCCAAGCCAACCCGCGACCACATCCCCGCACGCCCGCGCCCTTTGCGCGGTTCGAATGGATGATTGCCTGGCGCTACCTGCGGGCAAAACGCGCCGAAGGCGGCGTCAGCACCATGACCTGGATCAGCCTGATCGGCGTTACGCTGGCGGTGTTTGCCCTGATCGCGACCCTTGCCGTGCGCTCTGGGTTTCGGGCGGAATTCGTTGACACGATTTTGGGGACCAATGCCCATATCACCGTCTATTATCAGGCGGATGTGAATGAATTTGGCCAGATCGACCGCACAATCCCGGATTACACGGCTTTGGCGGAAAGAATTTCCGCCCAAGATTATGTCACCCGCGCAGCGCCGCTGATCAAGGGTCAGGTGATGGCCACCGCCAATGGCCGCAACTCCGGGATCGAGGTATTCGGCATCTCCGCCGCCGACCTGTCGACCATCCCGCGCATTGCAAACCCCGAGGAAAAACAAGGCGACTTGGGGCGGTTCTCTGAAGGTATTGCCATCGGATCTGGGGTCGCGCGCGAGCTGGGGGTGACCATCGGCGACCGCATTCGGCTGATTTCCCCGGATGGAGTCAAGACGCCGTTCGGCACCTCGCCGCGTGTCCAGGCCTATGAAGTCACGTATATTTTCACGGCGGGCCGCTATGACATCGACCGCACGCGGCTCTATATACCATTTGAAGAGGCCCAGATCTATTTCAACCGCGAAGATGCCGCGGATGAGATCGAGGTCATGGTCAAAGACCCGGTTGCCGTCGACGCGCTGGCCCTGCCATTGATGCAGGCGGCGGGCGATCGGGCTCTGATCTGGACCTGGCGGGATGCCAGCGGATCTTTTCTGCGCGCTCTGGAAATCGAGGACAATGTGATGTTCGTCATCCTGTCGATCCTGGTGCTGATCGCGGCAATGAACATCGTGTCAGGGCTGATCATGTTGGTCAAGAACAAGGGCCGCGACATCGGCATCCTGCGTACCATGGGCCTGTCCGAAGGCTCGGTCTTGCGGGTGTTCTTTATCTGCGGGGCCTTTACCGGGCTGATCGGTACGGGGTTTGGGGTGCTGTTTGGCTGCCTGTTTGCCCTGAACGTCGATGCGGTCTTTTCGCTGGTGAACTACGTTGCGGGCGGCGGCGTCTGGGATCCGTCCATTCGCGGGCTCTACGCGGTGCCTGCGAAACTGCAACTGTCGGATGTGATCTCGGCTGTGGCGCTGTCGCTCGGTCTGAGCTTTGTGGTCACCATTTTTCCGGCCCGCCGTGCCGCGCGGATGAACCCGGTCGAGGCGCTGCGCTATGAATGATCCGGTATTGTCCCTGCAGGGTGTGACCAAGTCCTATAACAAGGGCCAGAAAAATGCGGTCGAGGTGCTGCGCGGTGCCGACCTGACCCTGGCCAAAGGCGAGGTCGTGGCCCTGGTCGCCCCCTCCGGCGCGGGCAAATCGACACTGCTGCATATCGCCGGCCTTCTGGACGTGCCGGATGCCGGATCGGTCAGGATCGCGGGTCAGGACATGATCGGATTATCCGACCGAAAACGAACAGCAACACGGCGAAGAGAAGTCGGATTTATCTATCAGTTTCACCACCTTCTGCCGGAGTTCTCCGCCATGGAAAACGTGGTTCTGCCGCAATTGGCCGATGGTGTGCCCCAAGCGGCCGCAGTCGACCGCGCCAAGGATCTACTGGCCAAAGTCGGGCTTGAATCTCGGGCCGCACATCGGCCCGGTGCGTTGTCGGGCGGCGAACAACAGCGGGTGGCCTTTTGCCGTGCAATGGCCAATGCGCCCCGGCTTCTGCTGGCGGATGAACCCACCGGCAACCTCGACCCCGCCACATCAGATCGGGTGTTTGACGTCCTGATGTCCCTTGTACGGGACACGGGCCTGTCCGCGCTGATCGCCACCCATAATCTCGACCTTGCCGGGCGCATGGACCGCCAGGTCACGATGGCCGACGGCACATTGACACCGTCCTGAGCACCACAGCGCCGCATCCCCCCGCCGCCCACAGTGCCCTCAGATTTGATCGGGGTTTCGCCTTTCATCTGACCAGAAATATCCCGGGGGGTTTGGGGGGCTGGCCCCCCATTTATCCTGCGGTTTGGGGGGCTGCCCCCCCATCTGTCCTGTGGTTTGGGGGGCTGGCCCCACATCTGCCCTGCGGTTTGCGGGGCTACCCCACATCTGCCCTGCGGTTTGGGGGGCTGCCCGCCAACAAACCCGAAGTGCGCGCTCCCACTCCCCCACGTCTTGGGCCCCGTCCCGAAAAATTTACCGACCACTATCGGGAAACCGGTTAACCTGACCCCAACAACGAATTGTCGGGGTGTCGCATGTATGACAGAGCCAAAGATCGCGCGATCGGCCGTGCACCGGATTACACCACCGCCTGTGTGGTGATGTTCGGCGTCAACCTCGGCTGGATTTTGATCGCGCTCCTGGCCAGCTTCGGTCTGGCGGCTGTGCTGCTGGCCGGGGTGGCACTCAACCTCTGGATCAATCGGCTGGCTCGGCGCCGGCAGAAATGACCGACACCGCCGCCTGAACGCCCCCCGCGCGATGCGGGATATTCAATGCGCTCAGGCCGGCCTCGACACTGCCCAACAGCCCCAAAACCATATGCGCATTGACATGGCCCATGTGGCCAATGCGGAAATACCCATGCCGCTCTGCGCTATCGGGGGGGGCCATGCCCAGGCCAATGCCCAGGGTCACCCCGGTATTACGCTCACACCAATCCCGAAGCCGTTGCCCGTCCGGCGCGCCGATGGCAAGCGCGGTCACCGCATGGCTGCGAAAGGCAGGATCGGCCACGTTAAGCCGCAGGCGCCCCTCCTGGCCCCAGGTTTCGACCGCGGCCCAAATCGCCCGCGCAAGGGTTGCGTGCCGATACCAGATCGCCTCGATCCCTTCGGCCATCATGATGTCCAGCGCCGCGCGCATTCCATAGATATGATGGGTCGCCGCCGTGCCGCCGAAAAATTGATAATACATGTCCGGGTCGGCCCGTGGACCCCAATCCCAATACCGGGACACCCGTTCCGGTCGATGCGCTGCCGCCTTGGGCGAAAAGAACACGATCCCCAGCCCCGGCGGCACCATCAGCCCCTTTTGGCTGCCGGTCACCGTGACATCGACCCCCCATTCATCCATCTCGAATCGGTCACATCCCAAAGAGGCCACGCAATCCGCCATCAACAGCGCAGGATGCCCCGCCGCGTCCAGCGCCCGGCGCAGCCCGGCAATATCGGACCGGATCGAGGTCGCCGTATCGACATGCACACCCATTACTGCCTTGATCCGATGCGCCTTGTCGTCGCGCAGGCGTTGTTCCACTTCTGCGACATCAAAGGGGGATTGCAGGCCATATTCGATGATCTCGGGCACGATCCCCAACCCGACCGCCATTTCCGCCCAGCCATGGGCAAACCGACCGGTCGCAGGCACCAACACGTGGTCGCCAGGGTTCAGCACATTGTCCAGCGCGGCCTCCCAGGCGCCATGGCCGTTGCAGATATACATCGCCACATTATGTGTGGTCCGCGCGACCCGGCGCAGATCCGGGACCAGGCTATGGGTCAGATCGACAATCTCACCCTCATAGATATTTACCGAAGACCGGTGCATCGCGCGCTGTACGGCATCCGGGGTTTCCGACGGACCGGGAATCGCCCGGTAAGTGCGGCCATTGGCTAGGGACATGTGGAAGGCTCCGAAAGTTTGAAGAGAGCTAACCCCGGCAACCGACCGCCGTCAATCCACATGGCCACGCTTGCCACAGGGGCCACGGTCGCCTAAACCCGCGCAGACCATAAATGCAGCGAAACTCTGGGGCGGCAAAAGCCGGAATTCCATGTTCAAGGCAATGATGACCTGGATCGAAGACCGCGAGCGCAAGTTGCGGCGGTCCTTTGGCAAGGATATCTCTACCCCGTCAGGCCGGTTCTGGGGACATGTGCATTATCAGATCTTCGATCATGCCTTCCTGCGGGTGCCGTGGACCAATTTCTTTCAGATTGCGCCGGGGGTGTACCGATCAAACCACCCCGGGCCAGCGCGGCTGAAACGGTACCGCGATATGGGAATCAAATCGGTGATCACCCTGCGCGGAGAAGAGAAATTCGCCCATTACCTGTTTGAAAAGGAAGCCTGTGAAAAGCTGGGGCTGAAATTTCACGTCACCAAGATGTGGGCGCGCAATGCGACCAAGCGGGAACGGATTCAGGCCGTCCTTGACGCCATTCGTGACGTGGAAAAACCATTTGTGTTCCATTGCAAATCCGGCGCGGACCGCGCCGGGATCGTCGCCGCAATGTACCTTATGGTCTGCGAAGATGTCCCGGTGGAAGAGGCCCGCGCGCAGCTGGGCATGAAATACCTGCATATGAAATGGACCAAGACCGGGGTGCAGGATTATATCCTTGATGTCTATGAGGCGCGCAAAAACGCCGATCCGATTGATTTTGAAACCTGGTTGGGCACCGAATATCGCGCACAGCGTTTGAACGATGCCTGGGATCGGCGCGACAGCCCGGCACAATGCGCGCAAATGCTGCGTGATCTGGCACTGGAAAACACGTGACCGACCCGGCAACACAGCCCCCAAACCCCAAGGGCCCGAAGGCCAATACGTCAGAGGCCGCCCAACACTCCAAGGGGCTTGGTATGTGGCTCTGGCGGCGGTATCTGCACCGCCACATCGGGCTGTTGTCGATTGCGCTGGTCTTCATGGCCATCGAAGGCGGCATGTATGGCGCGATCAGCTATGCGATGAAACCGATGTTCGACCAGATTTTCATCGGTGGACGTGGGGACCTTTTGATTTGGGTGGCTTTGGCCATTCTGGGGATCTTTGCCCTGCGCGCCGGTGCATCGGTGGTGCAAAAGGTGCTTTTGACCCGGCTTGGCCAGGTGACCGCGGGCGAGATCCGCGAAGATCTTGTCAGCCATCTGATGACGCTTGAGGGCCAGTTCCACCAGACACATTCCCCCGGCTATCTGATGCAGCGGGTCGAGGGCGATGTCGGATCAATCAACAAGGTCTGGCGTACAATTGTCACCGGCGCCGGGCGGGATGCCATAGCGCTGGTATCGCTGTTCGGGGTGGCGCTTGGTATTGACTGGCGCTGGACGCTGGTGGCCATGGTCGGCGTGCCAGTGATGGTCGTGCCAGTGGTTGTCCTGCAACGTTATGTCCGCCGCCATGCGCGTTCTGCCCGCGATGTCGCGGCCAGCCTGTCGGTGCGGTTGAACGAAATTTTCCACGGCATCGTGCCAATCAAGCTGAACCGGCTGGAAGGCTATCAGGCGGGCCGCTACGGCAAATTGACCCGCAAACGCATCAAGGTTGAAACCAAATCGGCCCTTGGTCAGGCGATGATCCCCGGTCTGGTCGATCTGATGGCCGGTGTCGGGTTCTTTGGTGTGCTGCTCTATGGCGGGCGTGAAATCATCGACGGCACCAAGACAGTGGGCGATTTCATGGCGTTTTTCACCGCGCTTGGCCTGACCTTCGAACCCCTGCGCCGGTTGGGCGCGGTCTCGGGCGTCTGGCAGGTGGCTGCGGCCGCGATCGAGCGACTGCGCGAACTTCTGGAAACCAAACCGGCGCTGAATTCGCCGGCCAAACCGAAACCCGCGCCGACAGGTGCACCAGAGATTGTGCTGGACAATGTGCATCTGGCCTTTGGCGATGCCCCGGTGCTGCGCGGTGCGTCGCTTGTGGCCGAAGCGGGCAAGACCACCGCATTGGTCGGCGCGTCGGGTGCGGGCAAATCGACGGTGTTCAATCTGATCACCCGGCTGGTGGATGTGCAATCCGGCCGGGTCACCATCGGCGGCACCGATGTGCGCGAGATGGATGTGGCGGATGTGCGGTCGCTGTTTTCGGTGGTCAGCCAGGAGGCGTTGCTGTTTGACGAGAGCCTGCGCGACAATATCGTGCTGGATGGCAAGGACGTGAGCGACGCTGCGCTGCAAGCCGCGCTGGCGGCGGCACATGTCGATGATTTCTTGCCACGGCTGAATGATGGTTTGGACAGCCCCGCCGGGCCACGCGGATCGAACCTGTCGGGCGGGCAACGCCAGCGGGTGGCAATTGCCCGCGCGGTGCTGCGCGACCGGCCAATCCTGTTGCTGGACGAAGCGACCTCGGCGTTGGACACCGCGTCCGAGGCATTGGTGCAGCAGGCGTTGGATCAACTGGCGAAGGGGCGCACCACATTGGTGATTGCCCACCGGCTGTCGACCGTGCGCCACGCCGACAAGATTGTGGTGATGGATCAGGGCCAGGTGGTGGAACAGGGCACGCATGACGCGCTTTTGGCGGCCGGCGGCGCCTATGCCCGGCTGCATGGGATGCAGGACAGCGGCTCAAGCTGACCTTGGCCGAAGCTGACCGGGGCTCTGCCCCGGACCCCGGGATATTTCCAAACAGAAGAAGGTCAGGACCGGGGGCGTTGATAGGATTTGGCCAGCGTTTCCGGTGATGTTCCCAACAGATAGCGCAACAGCGTGGTGATATTTCGCAGGCCCCGGCGGAGCCATCCATCGCGGATGTATTTTTCGGCGGAGGTTGTTGTCGTCACCGGCAAGACCCGGAGGGTGCCAAGGGCCCGCGCGATGGCCACATCCTCCATCAGCGGTTGGTCAGGGTAGCCACCGATGCCTTCGTACAACGCCCGTGGAATGAGCAGCCCCTGATCGCCGTAGGGCAGATTGAACATGCGGCTACGCAGGTTGGCCCAGGCAGCGGTGAGGCGCGCCATTGGGTGGCGGCTTCGGAAGGCGAGGCAGAAACAGGCGGCGGTGTCGCGCGCGAGATGATCCAGCACAGGCCCGGTCCAGCCCTGGGACAATTGGCTGTCGGCATGCAGGAACAGCAGCCAATCCCCCTGTGCCGCATCCGCCCCACGGCGCAGCTGCGCGCCGCGCGATGGCGGGCCGGTCACGACATCGGCCCCGGCGGCGGCGGCAGTTTCCAGCGTGGTGTCGGTAGAGCCCCCGTCGCTGATAATCAATTCGCGGATCACCCCTTCCTTCAAACCTTCGCCCAGGGTCATCAGACAGGCGGGCAGATCCGCCCCGGCATTCAATGTCGGAATGATGACCGAAATCGGTGCGCGCATGATTTGCCCTCTTTTGGTTGTCCCTACCGGGTCTATATGAAAGCAAGGCGATAAAAGGAAATGCGAAATGACCAATTATGCAGAGACCCGCAAGGTGCTGCGCCTGTCCGGCGGCGATGTCCGTGACTTTTTGCAAGGTCTGGTCAGCAATGACATCGCCGGGTTGGCACAGGGGCTGGTCTATGCCGCGATCCTGACGCCGCAGGGCAAACTGCTGGCAGAGTTCTTTTTGCAGGCGGATGGCGATGATGTCCTGATGGATTGCGAGGCCGAATTGGCGCCGGGGTTGCTGGCGCGGTTGGGCATGTACAAGCTGCGGGCGGACGTGGTCATCGAAATGACGGATTTGCAGGTATCGCGCGGCAGTGGGCAGGCCCCAGATGGCGCATTGGCAGATCCGCGCGATGCCCGGCTGGGCTGGCGGTTGATTGCCGCCGAAGCGCTGGCCGACGACGACACCGATTGGGACGCACTGCATGTTGCCGCCATGGTGCCACGTTGGGGGGCGGAATTGGGACCCGATTCCTATCTGTTGGAAATGGGGTTTGAACGGCTGTCGGGTGTGGATTTCCGCAAGGGGTGCTACGTCGGTCAGGAAGTGACGGCGCGCATGAAACACAAAACCGAACTGCGCAAGGGATTGGCCCAGGTGGCGATTGACGGGCGGGCCCCGGTTGGCACCGAAATCACCGCCGATGGCAAAGCCGTTGGGGTCTTGGGCACACAAGCCGGGACCGATGGTGCCCTGCGGGCCCTGGCCTATTTGCGTTTCGATCGCGCCAAAGGCGAGATGCAGGCCGATGGTGTGCCTGTCAGGCTCTTGAGCTGATCCCGGTGTTCCACGTTGGGGCCGCCAGCGGCCCCGCCATGCTGTCCTGACGCGCTGCCACTTCTGTTGCGGTAAGCCAGCCCACGCATCCCGCAGCGGCAAGCTCTGCCTCGAACCGTCGAACAAGGCGGCGCTTGATGCCGCGACGGCGCCAGCCCGGGGCGACATAGATATGGTCGAGCACGGCCTGCCGCGGCGCCCTGGGCGCGCTGGGCCGGTCCGCGACGTGCCACAGCAGGATGCCGCGCGGCACATCTTCGGTTCGGTAGGCCAATATCCGGGTCCCGCGTATCATCGCGAGATGCAGCGATTTGCCGAGATCATCGACAGCCCCACCGGTTGGCTGCGGCAGCACATGCAATTGCGCCGCATGCAGGCCATGCAACATGGCCGCCAATGCCGGCAGATCGGAAACTGTGCAGGGGGTAATCATCAAAAAGGCCTCCTTGGCTAAGTGCCGGAGGCCTTGGTTCATGATATTTGCGCCCCCGGAAGTCGGGGGATATGCGCGCGAGCCCCGGGTCAGGCGCGCTCGGAATACTCCATGGTTTCGGTGTTCACGACGATCATCTCGTCCTGACCGACAAACGGCGGCACAGAAACACGAACACCGTTGTCGAGAACGGCAGGCTTGAAGCTATTGGCGGCGGTCTGACCTTTGACGACCGGCTCTGTCTCGACGATCTTGCAGGTGACCTTCTGCGGCAGGGTCGCATTCAGCGCCTCGGTGTCGTGGAATTCCACGACGATGGTCATGCCATCCTGAAGGAAAGGACGCCGCTCGCCCAGAATGTCCGAAGGCAATTCCACCTGATCATAGGTTTCGATGTCCATGAACACCAACATGCCGTCATTTTCGTACAGGAACTGCATGTCCTTTTGTTCCAGACGCACCCGTTCGACCTTGTCCGCCGAGCGGAACCGTTCATTCAGCTTGGAACCGTTGCGCAGGTTTTTCATTTCAACCTGCGCGAATGCCCCGCCCTTGCCGGGTTTGACATGATCGACCTTGACCGCGGCCCAAAGACCACCATTGTGCTCAAGCACATTTCCAGGACGAATTTCATTACCGTTGATCTTGGGCATTGGGGCAAAACCTTGTCAGAAGGTTGATGTCGAACTTTGCGACCCTATATATCGGGTTGCGGCGCGGTGCAAGCTTACCATATCTCGTTTTGCACCTGCGAAAAGCCATGCAATATGCGCATAAGTGGTATGCATTTGCAGGGTATCCGAATCAGAAAAAAAGCGCCATAAGGGCCTTCACGCCGAAAACGCAAGAGCAAGAACAAAGGACGATTCATGAAAGATTTCGTTGATGGTACAGCCTTTAACAGCGAACAGGGCAGCCGTGCCCGCAAGCTGTTTGCTGCGGTGGTTTTGGCTGCACTCGACGATGCTATCGCCGACGACAAGAAGTATGGCAATGGCCCCGAACAAATCGCCCGCTGGGCACGGTCGCGCGATGGGCGCGAAGTGTTGTCCTGCGCCGGGATCGACCCGAATGAACGGGTTGTGTCCGGATTGATGGATTTCGTGGGCAAGGGTGTTCGCACCTCGGTTGCGCTTTCGCGCGAAGAGAGTGAACGCCGCAATGCCGCTGCTGCCGCAGAACAGGCTGAAGCCGCCTGATTACGACTTGAGTGCACCTTAACGACCTTAAAAAAACGCGCCCTCTGCAGGGCGCGTTTTTTGTGTGTTCAAGTAAGAGTTCGGGAAAATGCCGCGCAAAGGTTGCGCGGCCTCCCCTACCCCGATCGGCCCCATTGGTTATGCGGGTGGTTATGCGGGCCGATTTGACTCAGTCCAGATCCTGATTGGCAAGGGCGCGATGGATCTCGCGCCGGACGAGACGGCGCACGTTGCGGGTGATCCGTTCCCCCAGAGCGCCCTGAAGCTCGCTTCTTACAATTTCGGCCACCATGGTACGCAGGGTGTCTTCGTCAATTGTTTGCAGATCACCGGCGTCGGCATTTGCCTCTTCGGTGCTTTCTTCAGGCGAAGGCGTCGGGGCCTGTTCCGCCGCCGCCAGGGATGCAGCCTCTGGCATGGGTGCGGGGTCAATCGGCCGCAGGTGCGATTCGATATCCACAACCGCATCGGCAACCACATCCACGGGATCGGCTTCGTCACGCGACGCGAGATCCTCTGGTTCGGGATCGGCCTGCGGGTCTGAACCTTCGGGCAGGTGATCTTCCCAGGTGATGGTCGGCTCTTCTTCTGCCGTGTCTTCCGGCAGCGAAACAACCGTCGCAGTGGCCTCTGGCGCGACAGGCTCTTGGGCCTTTGCTGCGATCTCTTGCTCGGCTTTTGGCTCTGGCGTCGCCTCGGGTTCCGGGGCGACCTCTGGCGCGGCCATTGGCGTTACGTCCGAGATGGGTTCCGGTGCTATTTCCGTGATCGGCCGTTCAGTGGAAGGCGCAGCGGCCTCCGGCTTGGCTGCACTGGTCGCCTTGGAGGTCGCGATCAAAGCCTCAAGCGCGATCAATTTGGCATCCAAAGTCAAAGGCTCGCTTGGGGGTTCGTGCAGATCCTCGATTGGGTCCGCCGCAACCTCAGCCTCGTCTTCCGCAACTTCGCCCACCGCATCTGGCACCGGTGCGGCATCCATGACTGGCTCTGCGGCGTCGTCGTTCCCGGGCGTCGGCGCGGGATCTTCGGAAAGTTCGGCATCGACGGCCGACGCGGCGATCGCCTCGGCAACCACGTCCAAAACGGCCTCTTGCAAATCATCACCGGGCTCGACGTCAACAGCGGCTTCTGCTGCTTCCGTTTGCGTGACCTCCGGGCCCTGCCCCACCGCATTGGGGGCATCATCCTCTGCCTCCAGATCCGCCGCAGGCACAGCGGCCTCTGGCACGGCGGAATCACTGGGCGTTTGCGTGTCAGCCCCACCCTGATGCACACGCAGCGCCGGGGTCAGGACCAAAGCATCCGGCTCTGGCTGGCTATTGGCCTTTGCCGCAACATCGGATGTCTCTGGCGTGACTTTCGGGGGTTGCGCGACACCAGACGCCGGAACCGGTCTGGTTGCTGGAACGACGGTTGGCGCCGGTTTCGCCGAAGGAGTTTGCGCCATTGGCGGCGCAACCGGGGCTGGCGCTTTCGCAGGCGGGGATTCACGCCGCGCTTGCATTTCGCTACGTGCCTCTTCGGACACCAGTCTGCGAATAGACGACAGCACATCCTCAATTTCAGAGGATTTAACAGGATCTGACATTTTGTTCACCACTTTGCCTCGGGCAAAGGATAACCCGCCCGACACACCCACACAACAGATAGCAACAATTGTGCGCGACTTGTGGCAATTACGTAGGTATCAGTCACCAATACGGCGCAGAACACGGTCCAATTTATCGCCCTGGAGGCTTTTTGCCGGGGCATTCTTAATCAAACGGTAATATTCAGCCGGATCATATTGCTGCACATTCAGCGCCAGATGTTTGGCGGTCATCAATCCCATTGACGACAAAACCTGATAGGCGGCAATCGCCCTGTCCGCCACCGCCGAGGTATAGGCCGTTTCCGCATCCAGCAATTCCTGTTCCGCGGTCAGAACATCCAGCGTGGTCCGCTGGCCCAGGCTGGCCTCTTCGCGCACACCGCGAAACGCCACCCGCGCCGCAGCAATCTGGCGCTGCGTCGCCTCGATCGAGGCATTTGCCACACGATACCCGGCCATGGCATTGCCAACCCGCAGGGCGACCGCATGTTGCACAACATGCAGATTTGATCGCGCCGCGTCCGAGCGCGCCGCAGCCTGACGCGCCAAAGCGGACAATTCGCCACCGCGATAGATCGGGCCCGAGAAATCCAACGATACCGAACCAGAGTTGCTAAACGCCTCGGAATCGAAATCACCGGTTTTGGCCAACCGACCGGTCAGCTTCACCGTGGGTTTCATCGCGGCTTCGGCCCGGCGCACGTTCAGATCTGCGGTCGCAACCTGATGCTGCGCCTGTTTCATATCGGGATGGGTGCGCTGTGCGATGGCTTTGGCCGTATCCACATTGGATTCCAGCTGCGGCAGCCGTGTCACCGGGACCAGATTGCCGGGCTTGTGGCCAACCGCGGCATTGTATTCTTCCGCCGCCTGCTGCAACTCACCTTCGGAGGCCGCCAGATTGGCGCGGCTCGACGCCAGGCGCGCTTCGGCCAAAGAGACATCCGTGCGGGTCACTTCGCCCACTTCGAAACGGTCGCGCGCGGCGCGCAATTCCTGTTGCACCAGCCGCAGGTTGTTCTGACGCAGGGCGACGGTTTCCGCCGCACGATGCACGTTCACAAATGCCGTGGCCGCCCGCAGCAACACCGATTGCTCGATCGCGATCAGCCCCTCGCGGGTGGCAAGCACGGTTTCCTTGGCCGCATCAATCCGCAAACGCGACGCGCCAAAATCATACAGCAACAATTCAGCGGTGATTGCAAAACTCGCGGTATCGCTCTGCGATCCTGACCCGACGAATGTGCCGGCGGATGTGCTGAACGCGTTGGAATAGCCAAAATCACGCGAGAAGGATGCCGCCCACCCAAGAATCGGGCGAAGCTGTGCGACCGAGACCGCCACATCTTCGTCGGCGGCGCGCAGCAGCGCCCGGTTTTGTTGCAACAGACCTGAATGATCGTAAGCCCCGGCAAGAGCATCCGCCAAGGTTTCGGCAGTGGCCGCCAAAGGGGCGAAAACCGGGACCGCAGCCACTGTAAACGCCAGCATCAAACGCTTTGCCGAAAGTTTCATTGTCTTGCCGATCATCAATAGGGTCTCCTACCCGGGCGCAAATGACATGTTTGCCGGATCAATTCCTTTGGAACATGCAGCTATGGACTTCACCCATCTGGGTAACACGTACCAAATGTTCAACGCGTTAAAGCGCGAATTCCGTCGTTTTTTCATAACCCGGCAAAACAGGCGCCGAGGCATTGAAGGAAAACCGCCAGGTGATGACCCCGTGCTGCTTGTATCCGATCCGCACGGTACCCAATGCGCCATCCATGAACAGCGCGGCAATGCGCCCGCCCTCTTTCAACTGGTCGGCAATTGCGGGCGGAACATCAGCGATGCCACCTTCGATGACAATCACGTCATAGGGCCCATGCTCCGGCGCGCCCTCGTTCAACGGCGCTTCATGCATGATGACGCCATCCGCACCCTGTTCGGTCAGCGCGCCCTGGGCCTCTGCAACCCGGTCACCGTCATCTTCGACGGCGATCACGGCCTCGGCCATCCGGGCGATGACCGCAGCAGAATAGCCATAGCCCGCGCCAATATCCAAAACCAGCTCGCCACCAGAAATTGCCAAACCGTCCAGCATTTTCGCCAATGTGCGCGGTTCCAGGATCACGCGACCGGGGGCAAATTCGATATTCTCGCCGACATAGGCCGCTTCGCGTTTTTCGCGCGGCACATAAACCTCGCGCGGGACAGACAACATGGCGTCAATGATCGGGAATTTGGTCACATCCGAAGGACGAACCTGGGTGTCGACCATAAAGGTCCGGCGCAGGGCATAATCAGGCATATCTAAACTCGTCAGTTCAGGAACGTTCACCCTGTCTTGCCACAAAGCTTTGCCTGCGGCAATGACCGCTATCACGATTTCCTGCATCTGCATGTGTGCAGGGGCTTGCAGGTCGGCAAGAGATCCGTTATCCGGCAGAACACCACATCGGCGGCGAGTTGGCGGAGTGGTGACGCAGCGGATTGCAAATCCGTGAACAGGAGTTCGATTCTCCTACTCGCCTCCACCTTATTTTACTGGACATTTCGTAGTAATTTCACCCTTCAGGTAGGGCATGAATTTGGCCGGTTTACACACTGGTTTACAGCGGCATGGGTTTAGCAGCTGATGTGTCGAGCAGAGAAACTATCAGTATCTTGGCAAAAAGGACCGCAAGGAGTAGTCCTCACAGCCCTTCTTGGCACCCACCACCATTAGCAGTATTTTTTCGCACCTTTCCTGCCGGCCTGATTGCCGCAGTAATCAGGCCCTTCATGACATCCCTGAATCCCCGCTACGCGTTCGCTCCCCTTCCATGGCGGTGTCACAGGTAGCGACCGGAAAAATTGAGAGCGTCCTCTACACGTGTGCCTCGGAGCGAAAAGCAGTGAGCTTTTCCAGCACCTCGTCAGATACTTCCGGCACCAGGGCTGCATAGTTCTCGATGACATTTGCAGCATGCCGCAATCCCCATCCCATGGTCACGGCAATTTGGTTGAGAGAGCAGCCGGCACGAAGCAGCTGTGTCGCCGCAGTCCCGCGCAGATCGTACGGACGAAGTTCGTGGCGGATCGGGATGAGCGTATCATCCTTCTCTGCTTTGGCATTATGCCGCTCCTTTACGCCACGAATAACACCGCTCGCTCGGTTGGCAGTAAGTATGCCTCCCGTCAACGACGGAACAATCAGGTCCTGCCCTTCCGGCATTGTGTCTATCAGCGCTCCAAGTGCCGGCGTAACGGGCAGGCTTATAGGATTGCCTGTTTTGGCCCGCTTGAGAAATAAGCGACGCCCTTTTTGTGTTTTTTGAACATGTTCGCGCCGCAACACCCCGATATCTTGAGGTGCAAGCCCTCCTTCAGATGCTGCGATGATTACCCGCGACTCCTCCAGTGTAGCCTCATTCAAGAGGGCTTCGATCTCTTCAGGCAGCCAGATCACTTCTGCACGGTTGGATTTGTACTGTTTTTTCTGTCCAGTGTGATGGTGTAGTTTCAATGACTTATTTATCTTTAAGGCCCAATTGAGAAACCTTGTGACGACCGTACCCGCATAGTCATATCGCTTCGGTGAATGGTCCCATTTTTTGCGCCACTCTCGGATTTCGTCAACTGATTCAGGCTCTTCAAAAATGGCAATTGGATCATCACCAAACTCGATCTCAAAACTGTTTAGAAAGCCAAGGTAATCTTTCTTGGTCCGATCCGCGAAGCCTTTGAAATCAACAGAATCAAAGTACTTCCCAAGGATAGCACGTGTTGATTTCCCGCCGATTTTGGGCTCTGAGCGAGTCCCGTTTTTTGCATTTTGATACGCATCGACATAACGGCTATCGCTCTCATCGAAATCCATGTCGCTTGACCAAAATTTCTGCCCACCCCTGCATACATAGTGGTAGATTCTCTTTTCACTCGTGCTGAGGGTCTTGGTCACCCGATGAACGCCCACAATGCGATTTTTGTTTGCTTCACTTCTCACGGCGCGCCCTCCGCTGTCCGACCGGCGATATTGCTACCGCCGGGTTTTCAGAGGCTGCAGGTGCCTTGATGTTTTGCATAATATCGAGGCGGTCACGGACGTGCTTGGGGTCATACTTGCCGGATCGTTTTGGGACCGAATTAATGCCCATATGTTTGCACCAAGTCCGAAAACTCGACGTGACGCCTGTGTACCCCATCAACTCGGCCAGTTCTTCACCGGTCAGTAGAGGGAACAAGGGAGAGGGATACGTGTTGCTGTTCATAGTAATATTCCAATTTGCCTTACCCTCAGGACCTGGTTCTGTCCGGGGAGCGACGATTGGACCCGTGCGCAAGGTTCGATATCTCCGAGAATGACCTCTGGCAGCATTCTCGAATGGGATTTAGGACCGTCGCAAGAGCACACGGTTAGACAGGATGTTGATCGTGACCTGCCCCCTGCTGGTCCCTCATTCATAATGAGAGTCTGCAGGTTGAATCTGGGTATTCGGCTTCCGCGTCTG